>CAZIFX010000187.1:0-1561 GCA_964538415.1 uncultured Halobellus sp. | reverse complement strand
CCTCCTTTACCGACGCCTGTTCGGCGGTCTTCGCCGAGACGTCCTCGTCGATCCGTTCGTGGGATTTCGGTCGCCAATCGTCGAACTCGTGGAAGGCGTCGCCGTCGACGCCGGCCTCGCGAAGCGCCTGCGTGATCCGCTCGCCGTGTTCGACGACGTCGCCCCAGTCTCCGCGCGCTTTAAACCCGGAGATGCTCTCTTCCATCGTTCTCGGTCGCTACGGGATGGATCGTCATAAGTCTCTCCGAGGTGGCAGGTTCACACGGCACGCGATCGACGGTGACTCGAGGCTCGCCCGGTTCTCACCGTCCGTACGCGATCCGGCGTGCGACGGCGTCGAGTTCCGCCTTCCGATCCGCAAGCCAGCCGGCGGGCGAGATCCGCCGAAGCTCGGACTCGTCGACCTCGATCCGCTCCCCGCCGAAGGGATCGTGCTCGGCACGCTCCTCGGGGCGTTTGTTCGCGTTGACCGCGTCGACGACCGTCGACATCGAACATCGGCCACAGGCCTCCGTCGATTTTTCACCGCCATCCATGGTACTCTACCGCACGTGTAGGGATTCGGGCCTCTTAAGCGCTGCTGCGGCCGTCCGCGACGAGCGCGACGTCGGATCCAGCCACGAGGACCGGCGGGACCCTCGATCCGGGCGACTGCGACGGTCGCCGTCCCCGACGAGGGCGCGACTCGGCGATGCCCTTTTAAACGCCGTGGGAAACACGGACGTATGGACTATCGCGTCGTCGATGTCGAGTCGGTCGAGCCGGAGCCGGATCGGCCGTGTGAGTGTCGGAAGCTCGGCGACCCCGCCGGCCTGTCGTCGGTCGCGATCAACCGGTTCCGTGCGGCGCCGGGCGAACAGATCCCGCTCGCATATCACTTCCACGAGACCCAAGAGGAGGCCTTCTACGTCCTCTCCGGGACGCTCGCGGTGGAGACGCCGGAACGGACCTACGAGGTGGAGTCGGACGAACTCTTCGCCGTCGCCCCCGAACGGCCCCAGCGGGCGTACAACCCCGTGGACGCGGACGGGGAAGTCGTGGTGCTCGCCATCGGTGCGCCGGCCGTCGACGCCGACGCCGTCCCGTTCGATCCGGACGCCGACGACGCCGAAGGCGCCCACGACGCCTGATCGATCCATGTCCGAACCCGACGCCGATCGAATGGAGACCGACCGAGCCGACGAAGGCGCGAGCTCGAAGCACGCGGACGAGCCCGCTCCCGGAACCGGTTCCCGGCGTGACCCGGCGGAGCTCCCCGCGGAGATCCGCGAGAACGTCCCCGATTACGAGGGCGAATACCTCGATCGCGTCTCCGACCGGTTGATGTACAGCTACGACCTCAACCGCGACGAGATCGTCCGCGGCGAGCGGTTCGAGCTGACCGCGACGCTTCGAATGCGCAACCAGAAGCAGTTCCTCCATCCCGCGTTGAGCTACGCCGACCACGACCAGCAGGAGTTCGTCTTCGCCCGTCCGGTGTCGACGCCGACCGTCGCGGAGCTCGAGCGGCTCGTCGAGCTCGGTCACGGGATCGCCGACGAGCGCATCGAGGCGAACGAGG
>CAZIFX010000186.1:0-1689 GCA_964538415.1 uncultured Halobellus sp. | reverse complement strand
GTATCACGAGCGTGTGCCCGCGTGCGAGGGGGTTCGCGTCGAGGAACGCGAGGACCGCGTCGGTCTCGTATACCGTTCGCGCCGGGATCTCGCCGGCGACGATCGCACAGAAGATGCAGTCGTCGGACATACGCGAGGGGTCGACCGCGTGGCGTATGAAGGTTTCCCGGGGCGGGGATCGGCCCCGGCTCAAAAACGGTCCCCTCGCGACGAACCGAACGTGCCGGTTGCCCCCGGTCGCCACGCGGACCTTTTTCATCGCGCGGGTCGTCCGAGAGGGCATGCGCGTCTTCATCTCCGCCGACATGGAGGGAGTCACCGGCGTGGCGACGCCGGACGACGTCGCGACGGACGGATCGACGTACGAACGGGGCCGCGAGCTGTTCGTCGGCGACGTCAACGCCGCGATCGAGGGAGCCCTCGACGCCGGCGCCGAGGACGTCCTCGTGAACGACGCTCATTCTTCGATGACGAACCTTCCACGCGATCGGCTCCACGAGGGGGCAACGCTGATCCGCGGGAACACGAAGCCACGGTCGATGATGCAGGGCCTCGGCCATGATCACGGGGTGGCCTGCTTCGTCGGGTACCACGCGATGGCGGGGACGGAGGCGGCCGTGTTGAACCACACCTTCGTGGGCCACGAGCTGCTCCGCCTTCGGGTCGCCGGCACCGAAACCGGCGAGCTCGGGTGGAACGCCCGGCTCGCCGGCGCCCTCGGCGTCCCCGTCGGACTCGTCACCGGCGACGACGCCACGGCAGCCGAGGCGCACACGGAACTCGGTTCGGCGGTCGAAACCGTGGCTGTCAAGCGTGCTATCGACCGATTCTCGGCGGCGTGTCGGCCGCCGGAGGAGGCTCGGGCGGCGATCCGCGCGGGCGCCGCGGCGGCCGTCGAGGCCGCACGGGAGGGGACGCTGGAGCCTACCCGTCCCGCGGAGCCGGCGACGATCGAGGCGGACTGGTCGGCGACCAACCACGCCGCGCGGGCGGGCGCGCTTCCGGGGGTCTCGCGGCCGTCGGCGCGAACCACCGCCGTGACCGCCGACGACTACTCGAGCGCCTACGAGGGGACGGTCGCGATGCTGCGCGCCGGGATCGCCGGACGTGACGAACGGTACGGGTGACCCACCGGCGTGACGGATGGATCGACGGACGTGATCGACCGAGTCGACACGGACTCCTCCATCACCGGCTCCCGAACGCTGATATGGCGGACCCGTCTGTGTCACGGTATGACGACGCTACCGCCGTCGGTGATCGGCGACGCCTACACGGACTCGACCGCATGGAACCTGCTCGCGGAGCTCTCCGACCTGAACGATCGGATGCCCGGCCACGAGGGCGAGCAGATCGCGGCCGACCTGATCGCCGACGCGTTCGCGGACGCGGGCCTCAACGACGTCTCGAGGACGGAGTTCCCCATTCCCGGCTGGTGGCGGGAGGACGCGTCGCTGACCGTCGACCACGGCGGTCGAACGAGCGTCTTCGACGGGACCCACGAGATAGTCGAACTTCCCGGCACCCCCTCCGGGTCGATCACGGGCGAGATCGTCGACATGGGCTACGGGCTGCCGGAGGACTTCGAGGACGTCGATCTGTCCGGCTGCATCGCGATGGCCTCCAGTCTCACGCCGGACGACTACGGCCGCTGGGTCCACCGCAGCGAGAAGTACGACTACGCCGCCG
>CAZIFX010000185.1:0-1707 GCA_964538415.1 uncultured Halobellus sp. | reverse complement strand
CGCTCCCAGTAGGAGTACAACACGAGCGTGTCGTCGGTGTGTTCGAGCACCTGCGTGGTCTGGTCGGCGCCGCACGCCTCCGCCGCCAGACAGTCCGCGTAGTAGTCGGCCGTGAGAAAGGTCTCCTCGATCGCTGCGAGCGCCGCCGGGTCGCCGGTCGCGTGGTCGACCCGCCAGAGGCTCTCGGGGGTCGCGTGCAGCGAGAGCGATCGGATCCGGGCGTCCGAATGTGTAGCGAGCACGTCCGCCACCGCGTTCTCGCTAGGCTCGTACTCCAGCGTGAAGACGAGTTCGCGCATGTCGCCTCTACGCGCCCGACGCGGGTACGGTTTCTGGTCGGCGGGACGGCTACTCCGGCCGCACGCCCGGGCCGGCGGGACGGCTACGCCAGCCGCTTGATCGCGTCGACGATCACGTCGACGCCGACGTCGATGCAGGCCTCGTCGACGTCGAAGTAGGCGGTGTGATGGCCGTCCGGGTTGCTCCCGCCGACGCCGAAGTACGCGGCGGTGCCGCCCGACTCCTGCACGCGGCGGATCAGGTAGGAGGCGTCCTCGCTGCCACCGAACGTCTTTTGAACCGTCCGCTCGACGCCGTCGGCGTCGGCCGCGGCCGCCTCGATGGCCTCGACCACCGGCGCGTCGTTCTCGAAGGTCGTCGTCTTGCCGTAGAGGCTCGTCTCGTAGTCGACGCCGTGCATCGTCGCCGCGCCGTCGATCACCTCGCGTGCGCGGCCGAGCATGTACTCGTTGAGATCGTGGGTTCCCCCGCGCACCTCGACCCGCATCCGCGCCTCCTCGGAGATGACGTTCTGGGCGTTCTCGGAGGCGACCTGCCCGACGTTGATCCGGGTCACGCCCTCCCCGTGTCGCTGGATCGCGTAGAGGTTCTGGACCGCCGCCGTCATCGCCTGCAGGGCGTTGCGTCCGGCGTGTGGGGCGCCGCCGGCGTGGGCGGGTGAGCCCTCGAACGTGACGTCGAGTTTCGCGTTCGAGAGCGGCGCGTCGTAGCTGGACACGAGCGTGCCGACCTCTTCGTCGAGCCCGACGTGGACGGCGAGCAGGTGGTCGACGTCGTCGAGATGGCCCGACTCCGCCATCGGCTTGCCGCCGCGGCCACCCTCCTCGCCCGGCTGGAAGAACAGCTTCAGCGTGCCGTCGAAGCCGCCCTCGGCGAACGCGCGGGCGACCCCGAGGCCGATCGCGGCGTGTGCGTCGTGTCCACACGCGTGCATCTCGCCGGGATGGCGGCTCGCGAAGCCCTCGCGGGCCGGCCGGTGGTCGTCGTCCATCGCCTCCTGTCGCTCCAGGGCGTCGATGTCCGTCCGGACCCCGATCGTCGGCCCGTCGCCGAACGTTCGGACCGCGACGACCCCCGTGATGTCGCCCATCCGCTCGACGTACTCCGCCGGGGCACCCGTCTCGAGGGCGCGCTCCCGCGCGGCGGCGACCTCATCGGCGGGCGGCACGCCCATGCGCTCGTCGGGATCCACGGCGTCCGCGCCGAGGTGAACCTCGTATCCCAGCTCCTCGAGCGTCGCCGCCAGCATCGCGGTCGTCCGGAACTCCTTCCAGCCGGCCTCCGCGTGTGCGTGAAGGTCGCGACGGATCTCGTGTAACGATGCATCCGAGAACGTGGCAAGTGCGTCCATACCGAGCGAACGGAGCGCGGCCCGAAAAGCGTTGACACGCCGGCGAGGCGGACCGG
>CAZIFX010000184.1:0-1757 GCA_964538415.1 uncultured Halobellus sp. | reverse complement strand
TCGTGATCGAGACAGACCTCGATCTGGTTCATGAGCGCCTCGTGGCTCACGCTGCCGCCCTCGACGGACTCGGCGACGTAGCCGCACATCGTGCAGCCGCCGGCACGGGCCCACCGGCAGCCGCCGGTGTTTAAGATGATCGTGAGCGAGTTCACGACCCCGTCTGGGGTGTTGTCCTCGTCGATCCAGACGCGGGTGGGCTGGGTCGGGTCGTACGTCTCGGTGCGCTCCGCGCGGATGTCGCGCATCACCGCGTTGTGCGCGTCCATTCCGCGCCCCTGCTCGTAGGCGTCGGGGCTCGGCTTACTCATTGGCGGATCGGAGTCGACGCGGGCGTAAAGCGGTGTCGTCAGCGGGGCGCGTGTGAAACCGGGAGGGCGAGCGGACGATCCCCCGGACTCATCGCCGAGCGACACGCCTTTATTCGGACCGCCGGTATCTCCATGGACGATGGACGACCGGACGCGCTCGTACCTCGCGGGACGCTTCGGCGACTACTACCGGAGCGTCTCGCTGTCCCCGCCGCCGGACGCCCACCTCCGCGAGTGGGGACACATCCCGTGGACGCCGGGATCGGGGACGACGATGGTCCGCCACCGGTCCACCTACGACCTCGGCAACATCGACGCGTTCTTCGCGGCGGAGGCGCCTCGACACGCCTATTTCTCGGCCGCGCGCTACGACGATCCCGGCGCCTCCACGATGTCGAAGAAGGGATGGCGGTCCGCGGATCTCGTCTTCGATCTCGACGCCGACCACCTCCCCGGCGTCGACCCCGAGGCGACGTCGTACGCGGAGATGCTCGCGGCATGTAAGGACGCGCTCGTTCGCCTGCTCGAGTTCCTCGAGAACGACTTCGCCTTCGAGGACCTGACGATCGTCTTCTCGGGCGGGCGCGGCTACCACGTGCACGTCCGCGACGAGGCGGTCCGGGAGCTGGGAAGCGAGGCGCGGCGCGAGATCGTCGACTACGTCCGTGCGGTCGATCTCGACACGGAGAACCTGATCCATACGGTGACCGAGCGCGGCACGAACAAACGCGTGCTCCGGACCGGCGGCGGCTGGGGCGCCCGGGTTCACGAGGCGCTCGTCGAATACGCCGACGACCTCCGCGAGGCGGAAAGCGAGGCCGCGCGGGAACGACTGATGGAGCTCGACGGGATCGGCGAGGGGCGCGCGGAGACGATCCTCGGCGCGTTCGAGCGCAACCCGGAGGCGGTGAGGGAGGGGAACGTCGAGGCGGGCGGCCCCGGCGTGCGCCGGCTCGTCTCGGCGCTCGCGGCGCGCGCGACGGCGACGCAAACGGCGCCGATCGACGAGCCCGTGACGACCGACGTCAGACGGCTCATCCGCCTGCCGGGAACGCTCCACGGCGGCTCGGGGCTCGTCGTGACGCGGATCGACCGCGAGGAGCTCGCGTCGTTCGATCCGCTCGTCGACGCGATCCCCGAGCGGTTCGCCGGACGCGAGATCGCGATCGAGACCGACGTGGATCGGACGGTAGAACTAAACGGTCGGCGCGTCTCAGTGGAAGCCGGTAGAAGCAGCGTGCCCGAGTTCGTGGGCGTCTTCCTGATGGCCCGCGGTGAGGCGCGAAAGGCCCCCGAAGAATGATAGCGAAATGATACTCGACGCAGCGACATGAATCTCGACGAACTCCGATCGGTGCAGGCGAAGGAGCGTCGCAAGGACAGCCTCCAGCACCTTCGAGACGCGTTCTACGACGACGTCGCTGCGTACATCGCCGACCTGCGGGC
>CAZIFX010000183.1:0-1805 GCA_964538415.1 uncultured Halobellus sp. | reverse complement strand
TCGCGATCCTCGTGGTCGTGATCTTCAGCGAGCTGCTCTCGGCGTGGATCCGCGGCAAGGTCCGCTGACACACCCTTGTCACCCCCTCCCCACCCACACGCTTATTCGATGATCCCTACCATTACGCCCATGACGCCGACGACATCGACGAGCCGACTCCCGTCGACTCGCACGCAACCAGCCAGCGCACGTCCGTCGGACCGCCGGGGGAACCGATCGTGAGCCGGATCCGCGGCGCGCTCATCGATCTGGACGGAACCGTGTATCTCGGCGACGAGATCCTTCCGGGCTCGCTCGACGGGCTCGCGGCGCTCTCGACGGCCGACGTCGACTCGGTCTTCCTCTCGAACAACGCGACGAAACGGCCGGTCGGCTATCGCGAGAAGCTCGCGGGGATGGGGATCGACGTTCCGTTGGAGGCGATCTGCAACTCGGCGGCCATCGCCGCCGACTTCCTCGCGGATACCCATCCCGGCGACGGAGTGTACGTCATCGGAGAGTCCGCGCTGACCGCGGAGCTGGACGCGGCCGGCGTGGACGTGGTGACGTCGCCGACGGAGACGGACGTGATCCTCGCGTCGATGGATCGGGAGTTTCGTTACGAACAACTTCAGGACGTCCTCGACGCCCATCGGCTCCACGGGCCGCCGATCTACGCGACGAACCCCGATCGCACCTGCCCGGTCGAGGACGGCGAGGTGCCCGACTGTGGCGCCGTCATCGGCGCCATCGAGGGCATGCTCGGTCGGGAGATCGACGCGGTGCTCGGCAAGCCCTCGCGGGTGACCATCGACGTCGCGCTCGATCGGCTCGGGCTGGAGGCCGACGAGTGCGTGATGATCGGCGACCGGCTCGGGACGGACGTTCGCATGGGCGACCGGGCGGGTATGCGAACCGCCCTCGTGCTCACGGGCGTCACGGACCGGGATATGCTGACGAACGCCGACGTCCGGCCCGACCACGTGTTGGACTCGCTCGCGGACATCGACGAGGTGCTCGCCGATCGATGAGGCCGCCGGTGTTGTTCGACATGGACGGCGTGCTCCTCGTCGGTCCGGGCACCCATCCCGGCGTCTATCGAGCGGCCGCCCACGACGCGCTCGCGGATCTGGGCGTGAGCGATCCGCCGGCCGAAACCGCGTCGGTACTGGAAGCGACGCGATACGCCCCCGCGATGGCCGACGCGTGTGCCGACCTCGGCGTCGACGTCGACGCGTGGTGGACCGCCCGCGAGCGGCACGCCTCGCGCCGGGCGAACGCGCGAGTTCGCGCCGGCGACCGCGAGTCGTATCCGGAGGCGGGCGCGGTCCTCGAGGACCTTCGGGCGGATCGCCGGCTCGCGCTCGTGAGCAACAACCGCGAGGCGACCGTCTCGTTCGTCGCCGACTACCGCTTCCCCGACGTCTTCGACGTCGTCGTCGCGAGACGGCCGACGATCGATGATTACGGCCGCAGGAAACCCGATCCGACGTTCCTCGGTCGGGCGCTCGATCGACTCGCCGAACTCGACGCATCGTCCGAGGAGGACGAAGGTGACGAGGTCCGTGAACCCGCCGGCATCTACGTCGGCGACCGCATGAGCGACGTGGTCGCCGCCCGGCGCGTCGGGCTCGAACCGGTGCTGATCGAGCGGCCACACACCGAAAGCGCGTCCGGGCCCGAGTCCGAAGCCGAACCGGCCGCCCGGATCGACTCGCTCGCGGGGCTTCCGAAGGTCGTGGCGAGGGTACTCGGCGAGACGGCACCGAGTCGATAGGCCGCGTCGCCGTCGGAACGATAGGCCGCGTCGCCGTCGGAACGATAGG
>CAZIFX010000182.1:0-1825 GCA_964538415.1 uncultured Halobellus sp. | reverse complement strand
GCGAGCAGCACCGTCGCGAGCCCGAAGTAGATCACGAGCGCGGAGACGTCCTTCACCGTCGTCACGAGCGGGTCGGAGACGGCCGCGGGATCGTAATCGAGCTTGTGGGCGATCCACGGGATCACGTAGCCGACGAGGCTCGCGATGACACAGACCGCAACCAGCGAGACGAAGATGACGAACGCGATGGTTCCCGCGTCGGCCGGCTCGCCACGAAGCCCCGCGATCCAGCCGTAGGCGGCGAGTGCACCGATGCTGCCGATGATCAGCCCGATCGCGAGACCGACCTTCGACTCGCGGGCGAAGTGACGCATCGCGTTCTCGTCGTCGATGTGGCCGAGCGCGAGCCCGCGGACGAAGATGGTCGACGCCTGCGTGCCGACGTTCCCGCCCATGTCCATGATCACGGGGATGAAGAAGCCGAGCACGATGACGGCCTCCAGAGTGTCCTCGAAGCCCTCGATGACGAGCCCCGCGGCGAGCCCGCCGGCGAGCGCGACGAGCAGCCACGGGAGTCGAAGCCGAAGGATCCGGGAGAGCGACGACTCGAGGATGGCCGACGACCGGGCCTCCTCGGCGTCCGAAAACGAGAACCCGGCGCTTTTCATCATGTCCTCGGTCGCCTCCTCCTCGACGACGCCCATCATGTCGTCGGCGCGGACGACGCCGACCAGGGTGCCGTCGTCGTCGGTCACCGGAAGGACGGGGAACTCGAGGTCGCGCATCTGTCGGGCCGCGGGCTCGACCTCGGCGTCGAGGTTGAGCGAGATCACGTCCGTCGTCATGATCTCCGAGACCTGCTCGTCCTCCGGCGCGTTCAGGAGTTCGCGCAACGAGAGGACGCCGACGAGCTCGCCGTGGTCGCCGTTACCGCCGCGGTCGTCCGGTTCGGTCACGTCGGCGGCGTCGCCCGCGCCGTCGACGACGTAGACGTAGTAGACCGTGGTTTCGTCCTCGTCGGTCGGGACGAACTCGCGGAACCGCTCGATGGCGAGCCCGGCGAAGGTGTCCGCGTCCACGGCGACGTAGTCGCCGGTGAGCACGTCGGAGACGGTATCGAAGTGTTCGGCGTCCGCCGGCTCGGTTGCGGGAGATCGGCGGCCGGTGCCGCCGTCGGGAGAAAGGGCGTCGATGGGCCGTGTGTCGTCGTCGGACCGTACGTCGTCGGTGGGTCGTGCGTCGTCGGTCATTCGTGTCCTCCGACCGGTTCTCCGGCGGCGAGTTCTCCGTTCACCGTGCCGTCGACGGTGTCACGGTTGCCGGCGATCGGGTGCGATGCAGTCGCGTGCCGTGCGTCCGGCGTCGCGGACGCCGGTTGATCGGTGAGTGGCATGCACGCGGTAGGTCGATTTAGACCGAGTTAATTCTTTATTTCCATATCTACTGTTGAGATAATTTGTCAGAGGAAACGATAACAGTACACATGAAACGGAGCGATGGGACCGACGGCGACGGTGGCGGCGACGGGGAACGATGGCAACGCGGCGGCGGTAACGCGGAGGTCGCGGCAACGCGGCGTCGACGGCAACGTGGCGATGGCGCCTCCCGTTGCGGCGTGGTCGCCCGGACTACAGAGAACACAGGAGAGAGCCCACGACTTCAGTCGTGGATGGAGGTCAAGGCACCTGCGTCACGCGGTCGACGCCGTCGAGGTCGCCGAGGTCGGCAGCCAGCGCATCCTGGTCGATGCCCGCCTCGTAATAGAAGACGACGTCGAAGGTGCCCTCACGGAGGAGCTGTTGACACTCCCAGACGAACGCCTCGTCCTCGAGGGTGAGCCCCTGAAACTGGTTGGAGGAGAAGTCGGTGTCGTCGTTGCCCGCCT
>CAZIFX010000181.1:0-1910 GCA_964538415.1 uncultured Halobellus sp. | reverse complement strand
CGGAGGAAGACGAGGTTCTTCTCGATCCCCCAGTCGTCGAGCTCAAGCTGCCAGGCGTCCTCCTCGTAGACGGCGTGTGCGGACTCCTTCAGCCGCTCGGCGAGTTCCGTCGTCGAGCCGTCGCGCATGAACCGGGTCTCCTTGACGAACTCGTCGAACTCGGCGGGCAGGCGCGCGAGACAGCCCTTCATCCCGCCGAGCACCGCGTCGACGACCTCGCCGACGCGCTCGTAGGTCCCCTCGTCGCCGGCCTCGAGCCCCCGCAGGATCGCGGCGATCTCGGCCTCTGCCGCCTCGGCGTCGTCCGGATCCGCGTTCTCGAGGTAGTGATTGCCCTTGCGATAGTACCGGACGAGGTCGTACTCGATCCGGTCGCGGGCGGGCTCCTCCTCCAGATCCGCCTCGTCGAAGCGCCCGTAGGCCCACGTGAATACGGCCATCTGGCGGCCGGCGTCGTTCACGTAGTAGTGCCGGTCGACGTCGTAGCCCGCGTACTCCATCAGGTTCGCGACCGCGTCGCCGACGATGGGGTTGCGGGCGCGACCGACGTGGACGGGCCCCGTGGGGTTCGCGCTGGTGTGCTCGACGACGACCGAGACGTCGCGGTCCGCAAGCGTGCCGTACGCCTCGTCGCCCGCGGCGGTCACGAGCGTGTCGACGAGGTAGCGGTCGCCCGCGTGGAAGTTGACGTACGGGCCGGCGACGTCGACGGCGACGAGGTAGTCGTAGTCGCCGTCGGCGAGGAGCGATTCGACCGCGTCGGCGACGTCCGCCGCGACCGCGGGCGGGGCGGCGCCGACCTCGCCGGCCAGCCGGAAGGCGACGCTCGAGGCGAGGGTCGCGTCCATGTCGTCCGGCGGCTCTTCGATGCCGAGGTCGTCGGTCGGGTATTCGAGGCTCGCCAGCGCGTCCGAGAGCGCCGACTCCACCTCCGACCGGAACCGTCTGAACATGGTTCTCGTTCGTCGGTGGGGATAAAAGGCCCTTCCGAAGCGACGCGGACGACGGCATCTCCGACGCCGGCGGGAACCGAGGGGATCGACGCGTTTAGGTTGGTTCCTCGCCGAAGTTCGAACGTACTCGTCCCGCTTCCGTGTGCGACCTTCGAAGCGGGGACAGCGTAACGATTTTGGGATGCATCTCATCTCCGTTATCCTTTTCACCCCGGATCGCCAACCCTCGTTCATGGCAGAATCGGTGACGACGACGGATCCGGACCCGGCGGCGCTGGCGGCGCTCAAACACGTCGCGCTCGCGGGCCGGCTGACCGAGACGAAGGTGTCGTGTGCGGCGCTCGGCGACCGGCTGGGTGCATCCACACAGACCGCCTCCCGTCGGCTCCAGACGCTCGAGTCGGCCGATCTGATCGAGCGCGAGGTCGTCGGGGACGGCCAGTGGGTCACCGTCACCGACGCGGGCGAGACGGTCCTCCGTGCGGAGTACGCGGACTACCGGCGGCTCTTCGAGACGGACGTCGAGGTCGCCCTGTGTGGCAGCGTCACCGGCGGCATGGGCGAGGGTCGCCACTACATCACGCTTCCCGGGTACGCCGCACAGTTCGAGGAACGCCTGGGCTACGAGCCGTTCCCGGGGACGCTCAACGTCGAACTCGACGCGGAGAGCGTCCGGCGCCGCGGCGAGATCGCGGGCGTCGACGCGATCCCCATCGACGCGTGGGAGGACGACGAGCGAACCTACGGGGCGGCGACCTGCTACGGCGTCACCGTCGTCACGGACGACGACCGCTACGAGGCTGCACACGCGATCGTCCCCGACCGCACGCACCACGACGAGGACAAACTCGAGCTGATCGCCCCCGATCGACTCCGCGACGCGTTGCGGCTCGAGGACGGCGACGAGATCGAGATCCGCGTCGCGCCGACGACCCGCGCCGACGCCTCCGGGGAAGC
>CAZIFX010000180.1:0-1918 GCA_964538415.1 uncultured Halobellus sp. | reverse complement strand
TCGAGTAGATGCGCTTCGGCTACAGCGAGCGCTGTCTCGCACACGACACGGGCGAGCGCCACCCCGAGACGGCCGACCGACTCCGGGCGATCCGCCGTGGCCTCGCGAAACGCCACGGCGTGGAGTACGTCGAGCCGGATCCCGCGAGCCGCGACGCCATCGCCGCCGTTCACGACGAAGACTACGTCGACGAACTCGAGACGTTCTGTGCGAACGGCGGCGGCAACTGGGACCCCGACACGGTAGCCTGCGAGGCCACGTGGGACGCCGCGCTCACCTCCGCGGGGCTCTCACAGTGGGCCGCACGGGAGGCGCTCGACGGGTCGAACGGGAGGGGAACGCCCTTCGCGCTCGGACGGCCGCCGGGCCACCACGCGGTGACGGACGACGCGATGGGGTTCTGTTTTTTCAACAACGCGGCCGTCGCCGCCCAGACGGTTCTCGACGACGGGCTCGCCGAGCGCGTCGCGATCTTCGACTGGGACGTCCATCACGGAAACGGCACCCAGGACGTCTTCTACGAACGCGACGACGTGTTCTACGCGTCGATCCACGAGGACGGACTCTATCCGGCCACCGGCGCCATCTCGGAGACGGGGACCGGCGACGGCGAGAACGCCACGCTGAACGCACCGCTCGCGGCCGGCGCCGGCGACGCCGATTTCCTCCACGTCATCGACGAGGCGCTGGCTCCCGCCCTCGACCGGTTCGGGCCGGATCTCCTGATCGTCTCGGCGGGATTCGACGCCCATCGACACGACCCGATCTCGCGGATGCGCGTCTCCTCGGAGGGGTACGCCCTGATGACGGACCACGTCCGCTCGATCGGCGCGGATCTCGATGCCGCCGTCGCCTACGTGCTGGAGGGCGGGTACGGGCTCGACACGCTCGCCGAGGGCGTCTCGATGGTTCACGAGACGTACGACGGCCGGACGCCGATCGACCCCGATGACGACCCCGACGCCAAAACCGAGACGATCGTCTCGGACCTTCGCTCGCGACTCGGCCTTTCCTAGTGCCACCCCGCTCCGTACCTCCGCTCGTCCGATCAGGGGTGCGGCTCGTAGAACTCCCGTAATGCGACGCCGAACTCGTCCGCGAGGGTGGCGACGGCGTCGCCGATCAACACGTCCCGGTCGAGGAACTCCCGTTCGACTTGCGCGCCGAGCGCGACGTCCGTCGCGGCGTCACTCTCGAGGTACTCGCGGGCCGTAGTGAACTCCCGCTCGCGCTCGACGACGTAGCGGTCGCCGTCGATGAACGGGCCATAGGTGTCGGGGTCGACGTCGTCCGCGTAGGCGGCGTAAAAGCCCTCCGCGTGCTTTCGGACCGACACCGGCGGCCCCTCGTGTCGCTCGACGCGGGGTCGTTCCGTCACCGCCAACTCGGCGTACAGGGCTGCTCGACCGTCTCCCGTCCCGTTCGCGCCGTTTCGACGCCCGTCGTCGAACCCGTCCCGTCGGTCGTTCACCATCGCCTGTGCCCGGAGCACGTCGAAGTCGTGGTCGTTCAGTCCGCGGACGACGCCGTCGAGCGACCGCCGAAGCTGCGGCCACAGCTGATCGTCGACGAGGTCCGGCGCGTCGAAGACGACGGCGACGGGGGTCGTCCCACGACGGTCGAGATGGTCACGAACCTTCCCGGGGTCCATCGGATCGAACGCCGTCGGTTCGAACAGCTCCTCACGGGGGTTTTCGAGGAGGTCGCGGGCGTAGTGTTGGAGTCGGGCGAGGTTCTCCGGCGAGAGGACGGCGGCGACGTTTCGGCTCGGGTCGGTCGGATCGACGACGACGAGCGGATCCTCGAAGGTCCGTTCGGCGTGCCCCTCCGGATCGAACTCGATCGGCGGATGCCAGCTCCGCGCGGACTCCACGAGCGGGACGAAGCCGCCGAGTTCGACGACGAGCAGCTCCGTGAG
>CAZIFX010000179.1:0-1948 GCA_964538415.1 uncultured Halobellus sp. | reverse complement strand
CGCCGTGTGAGGGACGCGGCGCGGTGACGTACGGCTCGTACTTGCCCGAGCGGGCGTCCTTGTTCTGGATCACCATGCCGACGGGGGTTCCAGTCGTGTAGCCGTCCTGAACGCCGGAGTTGATCGTCACCTCGTCGGGCTCGCCGCGCGAGGTCGTGATCATCGACTGGCCGGGCTTTCGTCTGTCGAGCTGCGTCTGGATCGCCTCCTCGTCGAGTTCGACGCCCGCGGGGACGCCCGAGACCGTGACACCCATCGCCTCGCCATGACTCTCGCCGTAGGTGGTCACCTGAAAGAGGCGACCGAACCGGTTCCCGTTCATACCCCTACCTATGGACGGGGGCATTTATGGGTTACAATCGGCGCAAGCGGGGCGTCGGCGCCGCACGCACCGTCGGCGGGTCGAACCACTCGCTCAGGGGTCGGGCCGGACGCCGAGCTCCAGATCGACCGTCTCGCGCTCGCCGTCGCGCCACACGCCCACCTCGACGACGTCGCCTGGACGAGTCGCCAACGCCAGGTATCGGGAGAGATCGCCGCTCGTCGCGATCGACGCGTCATCGAGAGCGACGATCGTGTCGCCGCCGGTCGGCACCGTCGCGCCCTCGACGGTCGTCTCCTCGTCGCCGCCGCGGAGGACGCCCGCTGAGGGTCCGCCGTCGGCGACGTCGACGAGGTAGACCCCGCGCACCTCCGGAAGGTCGTTCGCCTCGGCCAACAACGGTTCGACCTCCAGGATGCTGACGCCCATGTGTGAGTGGTCGTAGCTCCCCGTTTCGATCAGATCCGGGACGACGCGGCGAACGAGCGGCGCGGAGACGCCGAACCCGACGTTTTCCCCCTGCGTCGCCGTCGCGACGCCGATCACGTTGCCGTCGAGCGTGACGATCGGTCCGCCGCTGTTGCCGGGATTCAACGCGGCGTCGATCTGGACGGCGTCCGCGATGGAGAACCGTCCCTCCTGCGTCACGGCACCGGGGATGGTCCGGTCCCGCCCGCTGACGATCCCCTGCGTCGCGCTCCCCTCCAATCCGAGCGGCGACCCGACGACGAGGACGTCCGTCCCCACCGCGGGAGTCTCCTCGGCGAGCGGGAGGGGGCCGCCCGGAAGGCTGCCGTCGGTCTCGATCACCGCGAGGTCGCTATACGGGTCGCGGCCGACGACGTCGGCGTCGAGCCACGTACCGTCGGCCGTCTGCACCCTGATCGCGTCCTGGTCGCCGAGGACGTGGTCGTTGGTCACGAGGAGGTCGTCCGTGTAACGGAACCCGGAACCCTGTCCCGCCTCGCCGCCGTCGCCGTCGCCGAAGGGGCCGCCCGCGTCCTCCTCGAGGTAGATCTGGATCCGTGCGACCGACGGAGCGATCGTCTCATAGACGGCTCCGAAGTCGACCGTTCCGTCGGCGTCGACGCGTGCCGGGTCGGTCTCCTCCGGCGGCGCGTTCGCGGCGTCGACGCCGACGCGACCTCCCTCGCCGGTGGGGGCCAGACAGCCCGCCGCGGCCGAAACGATCGCCGCCCCGGACGCGAGAAGTTCGCGTCGCCTTCGTTCCATGCGGGAGCCTGGGACCGTGTCGTGTTAAACGGTCGGCCGTTGGACGACACGGGCGGTCAGCCCCCGCCGACGGCCGTTCGCGGGCAAACCGTCAAATCCCATGCGAACCAATCGACGTGCATGCCACGACGGTCCACGGAGTGTCCGGCCCCCGACTGCGGGTTCAGCGACGTTCCCTCGCTCGTCGCCGCACACGTCAACGGGAGCGAGGGGGCGGAACACGACTGGGCACGCCTTCCCTACGACGGTCCCGGCGAGTTTCTCTCGGCGGCTCGAAGCGGGGCGGCGAGCGAAGCCGACGAAGCGACCGACGGCGTCGACGAAGCGACCGACGGCGGCGACGAAGCGACCGACGGCGTCGACGAAGCGACCGACGGCGGCGACGAAGCGACC
>CAZIFX010000178.1:0-1958 GCA_964538415.1 uncultured Halobellus sp. | reverse complement strand
GCCTCCGTCGGCCGGTCGGTTGCCTCCGTCGGCCGGTCGGTTGCCTCCGTCGGCCGGTCGGTCGCCTCCGCCGGCCGGTCTGTCGTCGATCCGGTCGACGGATCCGACGGCGACTCCGCCGGCTCCGGCTCGGCGAACCGGAACGACGTCGTCGGCTCGAAGCCGACCGCACGCGATTGGCCGAAGCCCGCGACGTTCCACGAGAACACCATGTTTCGGCAGACGCTCGCGCCGCGATCGCGTGCCCAATCGAGCGCCGTCGTCGAGAGCGTGGTGCCGACCCCGAGTCCGCGGGCGGCGGGGTCGACGCGGATCCCCTGTGCCCACGCCTCCCACTCCGAGAGCAACACGGCCTGAATGCAGCCGACGACGGCCTCCGGCTCGCCGGCCGGGGCCACGCCGTATCCGTCGCCCTCGACGAGGGTGTCGCCATCCGTCCGATCGTCCACCCCCTCGACGTCGAGGGTGTCGGATGCCACCGTCGCGACGAAGGTCCCGCGGTCCGGGTCGTCGGACGCGGCCCACGCCGGGAACGCTCGCGGGATGTAGTCCTCGTGTCGGTCGCCCCAGGTATCCCGCGTGAACGCGACGACTGCGTCGGCGTCGGCCGGACGTGCCTCGCGGACGACGACCTCGGGGTTGGCGGACACCGTCATCACCGCCAGGGCTGGGACTCCTCGGTGAGCTCCCCGGCGAGGTCACGCCGCATCGCGTCCGTCGGGTCGCTCACGTTGGCGAGCGCCCACATCAGCTTCACCTTCGCGGTGCCGGGCAGCGTGTCGCCGGCCTCGACAACGCCCGCCTCGAGGAGGTCCCGCCCGGTGTCGTAGACGCGGTCACAGACCCGCCCCTCCAGACACTGGCTCGTCATGACGACGACCGTGCCGTCCGCGACGAGGTCCTCGATCCGGGGGATCAGGTCGGTGTGGACGTGGCCGAGCCCGGTTCCCTCGATCACGACGCCGGCCTTGCCGTCGAGGTAGTCCCACGCCACGGGGTCCATCCCGGGCGTGAACTTGACGAGTTCGACCGCCCGTTCCAGATCCGGGGCGGCATGGACGGACTCGCCGTCCGCGTCAGGGCCGGGACGCGGCGTCGGCTCCCGATTCCAGGTGATCGCGGCGTCGGCGGCGTCGCCGTCGGCGCCCGCCTCGCTGGCGGCCTCGTAGTCGACGATCCCGAGCGGCTTCGCCCCGACGGTCTCGAAGGCGTCCCGGCGGGAGGTGTGGTTCTTCCGGACGCGGGTGCCGCGGTGGAGCGCACAGACGTCGTCGGAGGGGGTGGCGTGCATGCAGACCAGCGTCTCCGCGTGGTCCGCCTTCGCGGCCTCGACCGCGGAGACCGCGTTCATCACGTTGTCGGAGGAGGGGCGGTCCGCGGAGCGTTGACTTCCCGTGAAGACGATCGGAACGGGAACGTCGAGCATGAACGAGAGCGCGGACGCGGAGTACTGCATCGTGTCGGTGCCGTGCATGACGACGACGCCGTCGGTGCCAGCTCGCACCTCCTCTTTGACCGCGTCGGCCAGATCCCGCCAGATGGTCGGGTCCATGTTCTCCGAGAGGATGTTGGCGACGACCCGGCCGCGGTAGTTCGCGCGACCGGCGAGGTCCGGCACGGCCCGGAGGACGTCCTCGGCGTCGAACTGCGCGGTGACCGCACCCGTGCGATAGTCGACCGTGGAGGCGATCGTTCCGCCGGTCGAGACGAGCGAGATCGTCGGCAGGTCGTCGTCGAAGGTGATCTCGGAGGCGACACCTCCGCCGGCGTCGGCTGCGCCGTCGACGTCGCGTGCCCCCGATTCCAACACCTCGACGTCGGCCTCGTCGCGGTCGATCCCGACGTTGTAGCCGCCGTCGAGCTTGATCACGAGGTGGTCGTGCGTCGTCGAGGGCAGAAGCACGCCCTCGTTCGTGACGTCCCCGCGGTCGACGCGGACGTGATCTCCCGGTTGCATG
>CAZIFX010000177.1:0-1975 GCA_964538415.1 uncultured Halobellus sp. | reverse complement strand
GCCTCGGCGTCGTCGAGCGACTCGCGCAGGTCGTTTTGCGGTTGCGCCCACTGGACCATCGCCGTGTGGTCCGGGTTCGCCGAGTTCCAGTAGGTCGCCGTCGGGACCATCACGCCCGCGGTCGCGACCAACAGGACGACGACTGCGAGCGTCGCGGTCCGGCGGTCCGCGAGCGCGCTCGCGCGCCGGGCCTCCCGTGCGAGATACGCGAGTCCCACGGCGGCCGGGATCGTCAACGGGAGGACGATGTGAACCGCCGACCACGGCGCGTTGATGTCCGTCGCGATCGGGTAGCCGATCAGGCTCGCCAGGGCCCAGTAGGTCGCGAAGGCGACGAGCGCTCGGTTTCGGCCGGCCGGCACCGACGGCGGTGTCCCGGTGACGTCGTCCTCGCCGGTTTCCGCTTCCACCTCGCCATTCCCGCCTGGCTTCGCCTCGCCATCCGCGCCCGGTTTCGCCTCGTCATCCTCGCGTCCCCCGTCGGCGACCGCGGAGGCGTCCGTTCCCGAGTCGTCCGCTTCGGCGGGTTTCCGCTCGCCGGCCGGCCGGACGTACCCGTCGACGACGAATCCGACGACGGCGAGCACACAGACCACGGCCGCCCCGTACGCCAGCGTCGTGAGCTCGTGGCGGAGGAACTCGAGGTAGGGATTGCCCTGCTGCATGTCACCGGCGATCCAGAGGTCGACGAGTTCGCGGGCGGAGCCGACGGTCGACTCGTGGACGACCGTCGACCAGAGCGACGGGTTCGCGAACGCCTCGTGCAGCATGGGTCTTGGCGCGTAAAAGAAGACGACGACCGCGAGGAACGTCACGCCGACGCCGAGCGCGTGTGCGGGAAGCGCGACCCACGGCGATCGGATTCCGGCGGCCTCTCGAGCGACCTCCCGTCCGGCTCGCAGCCACGACCGGAGGACGTCCGCGACCGATTCGGCGTCACGGGTCCGCCGGACGAGTGCGTGATCCGCGACGAGCGTCGCGGCGCCGAGAAAACAGAGGACGTACAGGAGGGTGTTCGCCTTCGTCGAGACGGAGAGGGCGAGGAAGACGGCACCCGGGTAGCAGTAGATCGGCCGTCGGGTGTCGATCGCGCGGACGGCGAACCCGAGCGCGACGAGCGCGAACCCGCCGACGAGGACGTCGTTTCGCATGAACCGCGAGTAGTAAACGAGGAGGGGATTCGCCGCGAGCAACGCCGCGAACGCGACGATCTCCACGCGGTCGAGGTGCTCGCGGAACAGCCAGGCGGCAAGCGGGAGAAGCCCGCCGACGACCGCGACGACGAGCCGTGCGCTCGCGTCCGTCGGCGGCAGCACGCCGAAGACGGCCGCGTTGACGATCCGCAGAAACGGGCCGTGGATGATCGGTTCGTAGGCGAACTCGCCGGTCTCGGCGTATCGGAGCGTCCAGTATCCCACCCGCCCCTCGTCCCAGTGCATCACCCGACCGCCGAGGTCGGCCAGTCGCACGGCGAGTCCCGCGATCGCGACGGCGACGAGCGCGAGGAGGGTCCGCCGGTCGCCGGAACCGGTGACCCGCGCGAGCCGGGACCGTGACATGTCGTAGCCGTTCGCGTCCCCGAACACAACTCTTTCCGTTTGCGACTGCGCCCCGACCGACTTATGAGGCGAGCGCCGGTAGCGGCGGACACGAATGCTCGCGCACCGAGGTGCGGATCGGAACCGATGACGATCGACAAGCTCCGGCCGTTTGCCGAGCGAGCGATCAAACCGTTCGTGGCCGCGGCGACCCGGATCGGCCTCTCGGCCAACGCCATCACCGTGATCTCGGTCGGCACCGCCGCCCTCGCCGCCTACGCGTTGATACGTGGCGGCTCGGATCCGACGTGGTACCTCGTCGCCTCCGTGCTCGTCCTGCTCACCGGCTTTCTCGACGTCCTCGACGGGGCGGTGGCGCGCGCGACGGACACCGCCTCCGACTTCGGCGACTTCCTCGATCACGTGCTCGACCGCTA
>CAZIFX010000176.1:0-2044 GCA_964538415.1 uncultured Halobellus sp. | reverse complement strand
GCGGGTCGGTCGGCAACCATCGGCCGGACCGCACCGTCGTCTGTGTCGTCGGCGGCGACGACCGGCTCAACCGATACGCGGTCGAGGAGCCCCGGGTCGACGTGCTGGTTCGACCGAGCGCCGGCGGCGGCGACTTCAACCACGTGCTCGCGAAGGCGGCCCGCGATAACGACGTCGCCGTCGAGTTCGACTTCGGGCCCGTGCTCCGGCACACCGGCGGCCGGCGGGTGCGGGCGCTCGCGGACCTCCGAAAGCTCCGCGAGATCGTGACCTACTACGACGCCCCGCACGTCGTCAGCGCGAACGCGCGCTCGCATCTGGAGCTGCGGGCGCCACGCGAGTTGGTCGCCGTCGCGGAGGCGGTCGGGTTCGACCCCGAGTGGGTCCGTGAGGGGCTCGCCGCGTGGGGCGCGGTCGCCGAGCGGAATCGGGAACGCCGGTCCGGGAGCTTCATTGAGCCGGGGGTCCGACGTGGCAGGTATGAAAAAGAGCGTTGAGGAGCACGCCGAGCGCTTCTCCGAGAAGGCCGCCGAGTACGACGACTCGAAAAGCGAGGAGTACCACGCCTGTGCGAGCCTCGTGATCGACCACGCCGACCCGACTCCCGATGACGTCGTTCTCGATCTCGGCGCCGGAACGGGTGCCATCGCGCTCGCACTCGCACCCGACGCGAAGCGCGTGCTCGCGAGGGACATCAGCGAGGGGATGATGGACGAGGGGCGCCGCAAGGCCGCGGCGTCCGGCCTCTCGAACGTCGAGTTCGACTACGGCGAGTTCCGCGATCCGAACGTCCCGGCCGGCCAGCGGGTCGACGTCGTCACCTCGAACTTCGCGTTACATCACCTCGACGACGCGGGGAAACGCGAGGCGATCCGCGTCATGGCGGGGACGGGTGCGCGTCGGATCGTCTTGGGCGACGTCGCCTTCTTCGAGTCGCCGGACCCGAGCGAGCCCTACTATAGCCCGGAGGTCGACGACCCCGCGACGGTTGGGACGCTCGTCGAGGCGTTCACCGACGTCGGCTTCGCGGTCGTCGACGTCGAGCGCGTCCACGACCAGGTGGCCGTCATCGTCGCCGAGCGGATCGGCTCGGGCGACGAGGTGCCCGGCGCGGAATGAAGCACCTGCCGAAACACCTCCGCCCGCGCCGGCGATACGTCGCGGTCGGGATCGAGGCGTGGCCGGACGCGAAGCTCTCACGCCGCGGGTTCCAGCGCGCGCTCTGGTACGCCGCGGGCAACCTCCTCGGCGACGCCGGGAGCGCGGACGCGGACCTCACGCTGTTGGGGTTCGAGTTCGCCGACGGTCGGGGCGAGGCGGTGATTCGGGTGCGTCACGGCCACGTCGACGAGGCGCGGGCGGCGATCGCCTGCGTCGCGAACGTCGACGACGAGCCCGTCGGGATCCGCGTGCGGGGGATTTCGGGGACGGTTCGTGCCTGTGAGGAAAGATATATGGGTCACGCGGGCGGCGATCCGATACGGCAAGACGTCGCGTTCGCGGGTGCCGAGCGGGCCGCCGTCGTGCGTGGGGACGCGCACGACGTGCGAACCGACTCCGGGCACGTCGGCGCGACGGCGTTCGACAGCGAGTGATATCATGCAGGGCCAATCCCAACAACAGGCGTACGACCGCGGCATCACCATCTTCTCCCCCGACGGTCGGCTCTACCAGGTCGAGTACGCGCGGGAGGCAGTGAAACGTGGGACGGCGAGCGTCGGCGTCCGCGCCGAGGACGGCGTCGTCCTCGCGGCGGACAAGCGCGCGCGTTCCCCGCTCATGGAGCCGGCGAGCGTCGAGAAGCTCCACAAGGCGGACGACCACGTCGGCATCGCGAGTGCGGGCCACGTCGCCGACGCCCGACAGCTCATCGACTTCGCCCGCCGGCAGGCGCAGATCAACCGCCTCCGCTACGGCGAGCCGATGGGCATCGAGACGCTGACGAAGACGATCACCGACCACATCCAGCAGTACACGCAGGTCGGCGGCGCGCGCCCGTTCGGCGTCGCGCTCATCGTCGGCGGCATCGAGAACGGCGAGCCGC
>CAZIFX010000175.1:0-2072 GCA_964538415.1 uncultured Halobellus sp. | reverse complement strand
CTCCGACGAATCGGCCGCCGGCCGCTCTCCGACGAATCGGCCGTCGGTCACTCCTCGCGTTGCTTTTTCATCCCCTGTCGGGTGAACTGCGGCCTCGCCCGAAGCCCACGCTTCTTGCGGAAGGAGCGGTAGAGCGCGACCGCGAGCGGGGCGGCGAGCGCCAGCACGACGAGCGCGAGTCGCCACTCGTCGGCAAAGGAGTAGAGGATCGTCGCGGAGAGGACGCCGACCGCGAGCAGCAGGGAGTAGGCGATCCGCATCGCGAGCTTGTCGAGCACGCCCGTCTCGTCCTCGATGGTGACGTTGACGTGGAGGTCGCCGCGGTTCGCGCGGTCGAGGAAGGCGTCCGCCTTCGGCGGGACGGTAAAGAGTGCCTCGGCGGTTCGTTGCGCCTGTCGACCGGCGTTCTCCGCGAGGTCGCGGGCCGTTCGCTCGTAGTAGCCCTGTTCCTGCAGGTAGTCGGTCGCCGTCGAGATGAAGTCGAACTCGGGGTCGAGGGTGACACAGACACCCTCGACGACGGTGGCCACCCGGAGCACGAGCGCGAGGTTCCGCGGAAGCCGCAGCGGGAACTCGTAGATGGTCGATTCGACCTGCTCGATGATCTGGTTGACGCGGTACTGCTCGATGTTCTCGCCGCGGGCGTCCGCGATCGCGAGCTCCATCACGTCGCCCATCACGTCGCGGTCGGCCTCCGGCGAGAGCGTCCCCATCGCGATCAACGTGTCGAGGATCGCGTCGATGTCCTGGCGGGCGACCGCGACGTAGAACTCGACGATCTTCTCCTGGATGAAGGGGTCGACGCGCCCGGACATTCCGAAGTCGTAGAAGATCACGGCGCCGTCGTCGTCGACCGCGAGGTTCCCCGGATGCGGGTCGGCGTGGAAGACGCCGTCCTCGACGATCATCTGGAGGTAGACCCGCTGGAGCGTCGTCGCGATCTCGGTCCGGTCGAGCCCTGCCGCGTCGAGCTCGTCGATCCGGCTGATCTTCGTCCCGCCGATGTACTCCATCGTGAGCACGCGTGGGCCCGATGCGGACTCGTAGGCGGTCGGGATCCGGATCCGGTCGTTCCCCTCGAAGTTCGCCCGGATCTCCTCCAGCATCTCGCGTTCGCGCCGGTAGTCCATCTCCTCGCGGATCGTCTTCGCGAACTCGTCCGAGAGGTTCTCCAGCGAGAACGCCCGGCCGCCGCCGATGAACCGACGGACGATCGGCAGCGACCACCGGATCGCCTTCAGGTCCGCCTCGACCAGCTCCTCGATCCCGGGTCGACGGATCTTGACGGCGACGTCCTCGCCGCGGTAGCGGGCCGTATACACCTGTCCGAGGCTGGCGCCGCTTATGGGCTCGTCGTCGAAGTCGTCGAACGTCTCATCTACCGGGCCGAGCTCGTCCTCGAGGACCTGCCTCGATTCGGGCCACGGTGCCGGCGGAACGTCGTCCTGGAGCCCCTCCAGCACCTCGATGTACGCGGGCGGCAGGACGTCGGGACGCGTCGAGAGGAGCTGACCGAGCTTGATGAAGGTGGGTCCGAGCGTGAGCAGGGTGTCGAGGAGGACGTCGGCGCGCTCGCGCTGGGTGGCCTCGTCGACCTCGCGGGATCCGCCGAAAAGGAAGAACCGTTTCCGGTCCCGCCAGTAGGCGAGGATCAGCGGCGAGAAGCGCCGAAGCACGACCAGAAATCGCCAGTATGAACGAAGGTGAACCAGCGTGACCACCCGTCAGGCGGCGTCCGCGTCGGCGTCGTCGATCGGGATCGACGTCGAGTCGTCGTCGACCCGCTTCGGGAGTGAGACCTCCAGTACGCCGCGGTCCATCTCCGCGTTCGCGGCGGTGCCGTCGGCATCCGGAGGGAGGGGCAACTCGGCGTCGAGGAAGAGCGGCCGGTCCTCACGGACGTACCGGAACCCTTCGGGCGTCGCCTTCTCGCGGCGGGCCTCGATGGCGATCCGACCGTCCTCGGCGACCACGTCGGTCGTCTCGGCGGTCGCGCCGGGGAGATCGACGACGAGCACGTACGCGTCGTCGGATTCGAGCAGGTCCGCAAACACCGCGTCCGGGAGATCCCG
>CAZIFX010000174.1:0-2081 GCA_964538415.1 uncultured Halobellus sp. | reverse complement strand
TCGTCCGCCCGTCCGGCCGCTTCGTCCGCCCGTCCGGCCGCTTCGTTCGCCGGCCCGTCGTCCGCTCCGTCGGTCATCGTCCCGTGCTCACCTCCCGGCGGCGGACGACGCCGGCGTTGTTCGCGACGTTCTCGACGACCAGCTTGAACGCGTCGGCGGTCTCGCCCTCGCCCAGGACGATCGGGTCGCCGCCGTCGCCGCCGGTTCTAACGGCCGGATCGAGCGGGACGCCGCCGAGGAAGGGGAGGTCGTTGTCGGCCGCGAGCGCTTTTCCGCCGCCGGAACCGAAGATCTCGTGGAAGCCGCCGCAGTCGGGGCACTTGAACCCGGCCATGTTCTCGGCGATGCCGAGCACGTTGGTGTCGTGTTTGCCGAACATGCGAAGTCCCTTCACGGCGTCGTCGAGCGCGACCTCCTGGGGCGTCGTGACGATGACCGCGCCGGTGAGCGGGAGGGTCTGGAGGATCGTAAGCTGGGTGTCGCCGGTGCCGGGCGGCAGGTCCATCACGAGGTAATCCAGATCGCCCCACTGAACGTCCTCGACCAGCTGCGTGATGATCTTGTGGACCATCGGCCCGCGCCAGATGACCGGGTCGTCCTCGCCGGTGAGAAAGTCCATGCTGATCAGCTTCATCCCGTACCGCTCGGGCGGAACGATCGTCTCGCCGTCGGTCCGTGGTCGCTCGTCCGCCGCGACCATGCGGGGGACGTTCGGGCCGTACACGTCGGCGTCGAAGAGGCCGACACGTGCGCCGAGCTGGGCGAGCCCCGCCGCGAGGTTCACCGACATCGTCGACTTGCCGACCCCGCCCTTGCCGGAGGCGACCGCGATCACGTTTTTCACCCGCGGGAGCACCTGGTCGGACGGCGAGAGGTCCTCGGGGATCCGCGCGGAGAGCTCCACCTCGAGCCCCGCCGTCGCGAGCACCTCCCTGACGTCGTCGGCGATCCCCGACTCGTGGGGCGCGTACGGCGCCCCGAGCGCGAGCGAGACGTGTGCCGTCTCCCCGTCGAGGGAGATCTCGTTCACGAGTCCAAGCGAGACGATGTCGCCATCGAGGTCCGGATCGCGGACCTCCCGAAGGAGCTCCCGCACGTCGGCTTCATCCATACGTGAAGGGAGTAGGGTGAGCGGAATAAGGGTTCTGTACCGCCGGATCACGGGAGGAGCTTCCGAAGCTACTCGATCCGCGTGCCGGGCGCGTCCCCCCGGAGGAACCCCTCCAGGCCCTCCGGGCCGAAGATCGAAGCCGGCGCGTCGAGCGCGAGCAGCTCTCGCACCTTCGCGGCCATGCCGCCGGAGACGTCGGTCGCCTCGCTCCCGCCGAGGACGCCAGAGACCGCCTCGAACGAGGTGATATCCGGGATCACCGACCCGTCATCGTCGAGCACGCCCGGGACGGTCGAGCAGAGCCCGACCCGGGAGGCCTCGAAGCGGTCGGCGAGCTCGACGACGATCTCGTCCCCGGAGACGACGGTCACGCCCGCGTCACGGGTGGAGACGCCGTCGCCGTGTAACAGCGGCACGAACCCTTCGGCCAGCAGGGTCGTTGTCGATCCGGTCGAGAGGTCGAGGTCGCCGTCGACGCCCTCGGTCCGCGCGGAGGCCGAAAGGGGGTGGACCGGCACCGCCGGCACGTCCCGCTCGTGCAGCCGGGAGAGGAGGGCGTGGTTCAGCCGCACCATCGACCCGTGGACGTCGAGGACCGCCCCGGCGTCGTGAGTGCCATCGGTCGTCGAGACGCCGTGGATGCTCGCGTGATGATGGCCGAAGCTTCCCGCACCATGAACGAGGATGAGGTCGTCGACCGCGCCGTCCGCGAGGGCCGCGGCGACCGCGTCACAGGCGGCCGCGAGCGCCCCCTCGTCGATCGTCTCGACGCGGTCCTTCTCGGTGATCAGGCTGCCGCCGAGCTTCAGGACGACGAGGTCATCGCCGCCGACCTCGGAGGGGGTCGGCGCGCTCATGGCTCCTCGACGCGAACGCCCTCCGTCGAGAGCGGGGCGCGAAAGGCGTCCTCACAGCCCTGCGTGAACGACAGCGCGGTCTCCGTCTCGTCGGTGGGGTCGAGCGCGACGAT
>CAZIFX010000173.1:0-2095 GCA_964538415.1 uncultured Halobellus sp. | reverse complement strand
TCCCTCAACGGTCCGCGATCACGCCGAGATCCCCGCGTTCGCCCTCGAACCAGGCTCCCTCCCGGCCGGCGAGCGTCCACGGGTCGGCAAGCGGATGCTCCTCACGCACCTCTGCCGGGTCGTCCACCTCGAGGAGATAGCCGCAGGGACCGCTCCCGAGTCTCTCCAGCCGGCGGTCCGGATCGCTTCCGGGCGTCGGTACCACGAACGCGAGCGGCGCGCCGGGGAGCACGTGGACGTCGCCGTCGATCCCTGGAAGGCTCCTCGTCTTCGCCGCCGGAAGCGTCGTGAGGCGTCGGAACCGGCGGATCCACGGGTCCGGATCCGACACCGCGATCAGCACGGTCCCGACGCCGCGGATCGGTCCGTCGGCGGCGGCCGTCGGCGGCACCCGCCACTCACGAGGAGTTCGGTCGGCGACGACGAACGGAAGCGTCTCGCCGTCGTCGTCGAGCGGCTCGACGGGGTCGCCGTCGAGGACGACCGCGTCCCACTCGAGACGGGTCCCGTCCGTGGTCTCACGCCCGCCCGGCGTCGGCCCGGAGACGGCGAACCCGGCCTCGATCGCCTCGATGGCTGCCGATCGCGGGTCATCAACCCGCACCGCCCACGCGGTCGGACCCGCATTGGCCGCCAGCCGCGACGGCCAGTAGCCCGCATCGCCGGGCGCCGTGTCGGCGGTCGGCGCGATCAGTTCGAGATAGGAGCCGTCCGGAAACGGAACGACCCGCATGTGGGTCGTCCCGTCCGCGTGGGTGCCGCCGTGGATGCCGTCGAGCCCGATCCGGGCGAAGCGCTCGGCCAGTGCGTCGAGGTCGGTCCCGCCGAAGACGACGTGGTCGATGTCGAGTCGCATGCCGCTCCTTCACGTGACTGATATAAACCCGTACCGGCGCGGTCGCTCGTGAGCGGGGTGAAATGGCGGTTCGGACGGGTTCCCCGGCCCGTCCGGACCGCGCGAGAGACGCACGTGGATTCCCCAGTTCCCCAGGGTGATGTCCGCCACCGTTGGCGGGATCACCGCTGTATGGGAGCCCGTCCGCTGAGAACATAAAGGTCTCGGCGGGCCGGAGCGCGAGCGACGTGGCGGATCGCAACGTAAGCGCAACGCCTGTAAGCCCCCGGAGTGAGTGATTCGGTATGACCGTCTGTAGCGCGCCGGGGAAGGTGTACCTCTTCGGCGAACACGCCGTCGTCTACGGCGAACCTGCGATTCCCGCGGCGATCGAGCGGCGGGCCACCGTGAAAGCCGAACCACGGGCCGACGACCACGTCCGCGTGACGGCGACCGATCTCTCGCTCGACGGCTTCACCGTCGAGTACACCGGTGGAACCGGGGATCGGCCGGACGTCGACGTCCCGACGCCGCTCGTCGAGGCGGCGATGGGCTACGTCGACGCCGCCGTTCGGCAGGCCCGTGCGGCCGCCGAGACGCCCGATGCCGGCTTCGACATCACGATAGAAAGCGAGATCCCGCTCGGCGCGGGGCTCGGCTCCTCCGCCGCGGTCGTCGTCGCCGGCATCGACGCCGCGACGCGTGCGCTCGGCGAACCGATCGACCGTCGCGAGCTCGCGGATCGCGCGTATCGGGCGGAGTTCAACGTCCAGGACGGACAGGCCTCGCGTGCGGACACGTTCTGCTCGACGATGGGAGGTGCCGTTCGCGTCGAGGGAGACGACTGTGAGCCGATCGATGCGCCCAACCTCCCGTTCGTGGTCGGTTTCGACGGCGGAGCCGGCGACACCGGCGAGCTCGTGGCCGGCGTCCGTGATCTCAAGGAGGAGTATCGATTCGCCGCTGATACCGTCGGCGCCATCGGTGACGTGGTCCACGAGGGCGAGACCCTCCTTTCGGCGGTCGTCCCCGAAGCCGACCCGTCCCGTGAGCTCCTCGAGGAACTCGGCGGACTGATGAACTTCAACCACGGGCTGCTCTCCGCGCTCGGCGTTTCCGGCCGATCGCTCGACGCGATGGTGTGGGCGGCCCGGGAGGCGGGCGCACACGGCGCGAAGCTCACCGGCGCCGGCGGCGGGGGCTGCATCGTCGCGCTCGACCCCACCGACGAGACGGAGACCGCGCTGTCGTTCACGCAGG
>CAZIFX010000172.1:0-2193 GCA_964538415.1 uncultured Halobellus sp. | reverse complement strand
TCGAGACCCAGTAGCCGCCGACGAGGAAGGTTAACACGAAGCCGAACCCCGAGAGGAGCTGGAGGCCGGGGAAGAACTTGATCCGAACGTCGATCGCTCCCCAGTTCGCGTCGAAGTACTCCCGGGAGACGTCGTCGACGCGGCCCGACTCGTAGTCCTCGGTGTTCGACGCCTTGATCACCTGGATGCCGCCGAGGTTGTTCTCCAGCCTGGAGTTGAGCGTCCCGACCGACGAGCGGACCGCCGCGTACTTCGGCTGGATCACCTTCACGAAGAGGTAGGTGAAGCCGGCAATGAGCGGGACGGGCAAAAGCGAGACCAGCGCGAGCTGCGGGTTGAGGTAGATGAGCAGGCCGGCGATGCCGACGATCATTACCGAGAGGCGGAAAAAGGAGTTGAGCCCGTCGTTGAGGAAGCGTTCGAGCTGGTTGACGTCGTTCGAGAGGATGGACATCATCTCGCCGGTCTGCTTGTCGGCGAAGAACTCCATGTTCAGCCGCTGCATCCGGTCGTAGGTGTCGGTTCGGACCTCGTGTTGGATGTCCTGTGAGAAGGCGTTGAACCCCCAGTTGCGCACCCAGTGAAAGAGAGCACCGAAGACGAACGAGCCCGCGATGATCCCGACGACGAGGAAGAACTGGCCGTCCGAGTCGGCCGGGAGCCACGCGTCGGGGACGAGCGGGAGCGAGAACGGCCGATCGTCCAGGAAGACGGTGTCGATGGCGATGCCGAGGAGCAGCGGCGGAAGCAGGTCGAGGGCGCGCGCGAAGACGCTGCCGACGATCCCGACGACGAGCGAGAACCAGTTCGGCAGGCCGTAGGTGACGAAGAGCCGGCGCATCGGGTTCTCGATCTCCTCGCGCTGCTCCTCGAACGGATCGTCCTCGTCCCAGTCGACGCCGCTCATTCGTTCGTCCTCGGGGACCGAGCGTCATAGGGGTTCCTCTCACGGAAGAACAAGGAGGAAGCCCACGGCTTCAGCCGTGGGAGGAATCCGACTCACGCGTCCGCCGGGAACCGAGGCTGATGAACCCGTGATCGGGCCGGACGCGGGAGAAGACGTTTTGTCCGCCGGGACGGTAGCAGTGCTCACGATGGCCTCACGGGACGACCTCGAGACGACGGCGGCCGCGCTCGACGACTCCATCGTCGTCTCGGGCGTCGGCGGCGTCGCCGACGGTCTCGCCGACGCGATGCCGCCGACCGTCCCGGTACGGGCCGTTTCGGAGGCTCGAGACGAGCACGCACCCTCCGTCGCCGCCGTCGTGATCGGCGTGGACGTGGGCGATGCCGCCGATTCGACCGCCGCCGACTCGGCCGACCCGACCGAGCCGATCGAGACGCTTCGACGACTGGCGTCGACTTCGGCGTTCACCGTCGCGGTCGTTCGCGGGGCCGACGGGAACGCGAGTCGGCTCTCGGCGATCGCCGAGGTCGTCGACGCGGTGGTGCTCGTGAGCGGCGATCACGTCGCGTCGACCGCCGAGGAGGGTCCGGTCACCGGAAGCGCCGAGGGCGACGCGGTCACCGGAAGCGCCGAGGGCGACGCAGTCGCCGAGATCGTCGACGCGATCCTGACGTTCCTCGCGATGGTTCGCGACCCCGGTTTCGCCAACCTTGATCTCGCCGACGCCCGGACGGTGCTCTCGTCGGGCGTCGCGGCGATGGGGACGGGAACGGCCGCTCGTGACGCGCCCACGGACGCGGTCGCGACCGCGTTCGATCGGCTCCCGGCCGAGGTCGACCCGGCGACCGCGAGCGCCGTGCTCGTCGACGTCGTCGTCGACCCACACGCCAGCCTCACCGCGACGACCGACGCCATCGCGGCGGTCCGCGAGCGGATCGCGGCGGACGCGAACGTCATCTGGGGCGGGACGGTCGACGAGTCCGTCGAGGACGAACTCGCCGTCCGGATCGTCGTCGCCGACGTCCGGTACGCGCCGACGTTCGGCGCCGGCGACCCGTGCCCGCGGTGTGGAACCGCGCTCTCCGCGTACGCGTTCGGGACGCGCGAGACCCTCTCCTGTGACGGCTGTGGCTACTCCGGGATCGGGGTTCGGCGCGGGTGAGCAGCCGGCGATCGACGATCGGCGATCGGCATCCAGCTTCCGGCGACCGACGACCACGAACGCGTGAGCGAGTGATCCGTCGATCGGCTCTTTCGTGATACGGACAAGGCTGCGGAGGTGGCCA
>CAZIFX010000171.1:0-2194 GCA_964538415.1 uncultured Halobellus sp. | reverse complement strand
CCGACGCGACGGTGACCGGCGTCGAGATGACGAACGCGCAGGGACACGAGATGACGAGGAGGGTCAACCCGCGGACGAACCAGACGAGCGGGTCGTCCACGACGACGTGCGTGAAGCCGGCGACCGTCAGGGCGCGGCTGCCGTCGACGAGGAGGGGCGGCGCCGCGGCGGTGAGGATCGCGAGGACGACGACGATCGGCGTGTAGTAGCCCGCGAATCGGTCGACGAACCGCTCCCGTTCGGTGCGGTCCGCCTGCGCCTCCCGGACGAGTTCGATCACCCGCGCGAGCATCGACTCCGGGGCGGCACGCGTCACCTCGATCTCGACGTAGCCCGAGCCGTTGAGCGTCCCGGCGTACACCTCGTCGCCCGTCGCCTTGTCAACGGGGACGCTCTCGCCGGTGATCGGCGACTGGTCGACCGCGCTCGTTCCCGTCCGAACCACGCCGTCGACGGGGATCCGCTCGCCCGGCTTGACCGCCACCACGTCGCCGACGCGGACCGCCTCGACGGGGTGCCACTCCCCGTCGCGGTCGATCGATCGATCTTCGTCACGTCCGGGAGTCGTGTCCTCCGGGTGCGCGTCGTCCTTCCCCGTACCGCCCATCTCCGCGTCGTCAGCTCCCGCATCGTCCGCCCGCCGGACCACCCGCGCTTCGGCCGGCGTGAGGTCCACGAGCTCGCGCAGCGAGTTCCGCGTGCGGTCCATCGCGAACCGTTCGAGGAGTTCGGCGATGCCGAACAACACGGCGAGCGTCGCCGCCTCGATGAAGAGGCCGACGGCGGACGCGGCGACGATCGCCGTCCCCATCAGCAGGTCGATGTCGAGGCTCCGGTTGCGCACGGAGTAGTAGCCGTTCCGGACGACTGGCACCCCGCTTACGAGGGTCGCAACGACGAACGCGATGGCGGCCGCCGAGAACGCGATCGTTTCCGGCAACGCCGCGAGGAGCGCGTCGAACGGGACGATACCCTCGGGATCGAGCGTCAGCACCGTCGCGTTCCGGTCGGGTACGACGAACCTGAGGAGGAGGCCGGCCACGAGAAGGACGGCGCCGATCCACGTCCCGAACGCGCGTCGGCTCCGCCAGACGGCCGCCGCGGGGGCGACGTCGACCGAATCCGACTGGCCGCCGATCGTTTCGTGGCTCTCGGTCTCGTCTTCCGCCGCCCCGTCGTCCGTCATCGCCCGGTCGACGACCTCATAGCCGGAACCCTCGACCGCGGCGACCACGTCCGACTCGTCCCTGCGGGACGGATCGTACGACACCCTGACGGTTCCCACCGTGGGTCGGAGGTCGACCGCGTCGAGGTCGCCGAGGCGGTCCAGCGACTTCTCGACCTTGCCGGCACAGGAGGGACAGTCCATCGCCGGCACCGACAGCGTGAGCATGACCCGGCGTCGCGTCCCCTCCCGGCCGTCGCCGGGTCCACCCGCCGTCCGCCCATCCCGGCCCCCGTCCGGACTGCTCGTTGGTCGTTCGTCGGATCCACCCTTCATTGTCGAGGGGGATGCGCCCCGGCCGCATCCACGTTACTCGGATGGTTCCAACCGACGTGTTGGACCATGCCAACCGTTGGTCCGGCGGGCCCGCGTTCGTCCGGACCGATCCAGGAAACGATTTCGTCCGCGGGAGGGTACGGAGAACCGGTGGAAAGCCTCGCGCTTCAGCGCGGGGAGGACTTCAAGGTGTGACGGCGTCCGGCGGGAGGTCCGGACGCGACGCGTACCGCTCGGCGAGTCGGGCCTCCGCTCGACGTAGCCGATAGGTGAACGTGGAACGCGGCACGTCACGCCGCTCGGCGAGCGTCGCCGCGTCGACCGCCCGCGGCGTCTCGTAGTAGCCGTGTTCGACCGCGGCCCGGATCGCGGCGTCCTGTTCGGCCGGGAGCCCCCGTTCCGTCGTCCCGTCATCGTCCGGCCGCGTCGATCCGGCCGTCTCGGTCAGCCGACGGAACTCCATCCGGGCGCAGTCGCCGACGGCCGCCTCGACGCCGCCGAGGAAGCCACGCACGTCGCCGCCCTCGGGGTGAACGATCCGCCACCGATACTCGCGTCCCTCGTGACGGGTCTCGAAGAGCGCGCCGTCGCCGAGGTGCTCGAGCGCGACGTGGGGAACCGACGCGCAGGTCGGCGTACGCTCCCAGTAGGAGTACAACACGAGCGTGTCGTCGGTGTGTTCGAGCACCTGCG
>CAZIFX010000170.1:0-2228 GCA_964538415.1 uncultured Halobellus sp. | reverse complement strand
CCGACCATTACGACGCTGATCGCTCCAGTCGTCGCACCGTAGCCACTCGGTTCGACACCGAGCGCAAGACCGCTCACAACGAGGCCGGCTGCGACGATTCCGAGCCCGTACGACGTCGAACGTGAGAGCGTCGGCCCCTGCGAGAAAGCACCCGTCGCGGGCGTTCGTGCCCGTTCGTTGACCGCGTCCAGACTCGCGTATCGGCCGCCGAGCGAAGCTGCGGCGACCGCACTCATCAGCAGTAGTGGCGCCAGCCGGACGAATCCGAGCGCGGTCAACACGACCAGGTACCCGACCGCGATCGACCCAAACAGACGTGTCCGGTAGCCGACGAACAATGCGATTCCGGCCGCGGTCTGCACGGCTGCGAAGGCGATGAGCCACGCTGGAAGCGTCGGGAGCACGACGCTCTCGATGAACACCGTAACGGGCGTGACGTGTGCGGCCGCAATATCGGCAAACACCGCTTCCTGCAGCTCTATCGGCGCCCACCCGGGCAGCGTATTCACGCCGGGTTCGACGCGGACGAACACTTCGTGGAGCAGTCGGTACCCGATGAACACGCGGAGCCCGTCCGCGGCAAGCGCGACTGGGTCGGCTCCGCGGTACGCAAGCACGAAGCCACCGGCGACGATCGCACTGAGCAGCGTGAGTTCGACACCCACGAGTGCCAACCCGTCGGCGAAGGCGTAGCCCCGTTCGGGGATCGTTAGAAGATAGTACAGCCCGGCGAGGGCGGAGACGGCCGCGACGTATGGATACCACGGCCGAGGGATCGAGCCGAGCGAAGCGATCCGATCGGAACGTCGCGCCCACGTGCTCGGTCGGTGGCGGATCCATCCGTCACATCCGTAATGGTACCCGGCGTTGGCGACGAGCAGGAAGGCGATCGCCACGGCGAACGTGGGCGAGGTCCGGATCGTCCCCATGTTGAACACGGTCACGAAATAGAGTAGGCCGACGATCGCCGCCGGACGAACCCAGAACCCGACCAAGAGAGCTATTCCGAACGCCAGCTGGAGCACCAGCGCCAGATTGCTCCAGAACCAGGCGTACGGGATCACTATCGCTTCGAGAATGCCGGCGTACCAGATGTACGTCCCATCGGAAACCGCACGTGCGGCCCGGTCGGCAAGCGGCGCGCCAGCTCCGAGACCCATCCAATCGCCGTTGAGTTTCCACCACCCGCCGAACGCTATCTCATAAAGCAACAACAGCCCGACGAGGACTCTGGTTGCCCCGATCCATGAACTCGCATCCATCCGGAAACTCGGTTCACCGACTCGCTCCGATGATTCGTTCTCCATTGAGTTTAACAACTAATTCAAAATACTTAGCAGATATTAGTAACTTACTATTTTAGATTAATATACCAACGGGCAGATACGATTCTCGGGTGCGGTTGCCATGTGGCTTCACCGTGGGATACACGATACGGTCGTATTGTACCCGTTTCGAGCCTCGAACGCGGTTCCAACCCGTCGTCGAGGTTTTTCGACGAGATCGAGCGTCCGTCGTGCACGGTACGTTCCATCGCTCATCGTGTCGCCGCCAGCCATTCCGTCGTCGTCGGGATCCGACCCGTATCCTTTTGAACGTTCCCGCGATAGCCGCGGGTAGATGGATCTCGAGGCGATCCCGGGCGTCGGCGCGAAGACGGCGGCGGCGCTCCGGGAGCTGGACGACCCGAAGACGACCGTCGAGTCCGGCGACGTCGCCGCCATCGCCCGCGCTCCGGGCGTCAACGAGGCGCGGGCGGCACGGATCGCTCGGGGCGCGATCCGCCGGCGACACGGCGACCACGGCCGCCTGCTCGCGACGGACCGCGCTCGGGAGGTGTACCGCGACGCGATCGGTCTCTTACAGGATCGGACCGTGACGACCTACGCCGCGAAGCGGTTGGAGACGTTCTACCCGAGCGGCTCGGCCTCGCGGATCGCCGAGGCACGGACGTTCGTCGAGACGGCGATGGAGCGCGAGCCGACCCCCGCGGTGCTCGACGCGCTCTCCGGGGTCGAACCCCTGCAGACGCCGTCGACGGTGCGGGTTCGGGATCGCTGTCTTGCGACGGCGGACGGCGAGACCTACGCGCGGGCGGAGGCGGCGATGCCGGAGCTATCGGTGGAAACCGTCGAGAACCCGCGGGAGATCTCGGAGCTTGCACGGTCGTACGCGACCGTGATCGTCTTAGACGAGTCGTTCGCGGGCCTCGACGTCGAGGGCGACGT
>CAZIFX010000169.1:0-2293 GCA_964538415.1 uncultured Halobellus sp. | reverse complement strand
ACGACCCCGGCTACGCCGAGGTCGAACCGATGCCGTTCGCGTACGTCCACCAGGATGCCGTCCCGCACGTGGACACCATCGAACGCTTCGCCGTGGGCGACCTCGACGGCGCGGGCGGGGCGTCCGCGGACTCGACCGATGCGACCGATGGGACGACCGACCACGACGAAACGACCGACGATGAGACCGCCGACGAAACGCCCTCGATCGAGGGAGGTGTGAGCCCATGAACGACCGCAAGACGCTAGCAGTCGCCTTCGTGGCGACGTTCGGCGTGATCATCGCGGGCGCGGCAGTCGTCGGGTTCGCCACCGCCGACGGCGCCGACGCTCCGCCGGAACTGGAGAACGACCACTACCTGGACGAGGACCTGGTACGTGACGGCACGCCCGGCGAGGCCGACGTGACCATGTCGAGCAGGGAGCCGTCACAGACGGTCCTCATCGACCCCGGTGCCGACGCGGCCGGCGGCCCCCCCATCGCCCCGCTCGCGCTGCTCGGTCTCGGCGGTGACGGCGTCGCCGACAGGGACGTCCGGCCGCTGGTGAACGCGCTCATCGAGAACGGCCACGAGGTGCGGATCCACACGCCCGATCCCGCCGCCGGCGGGCCGGGTGAGGAGGACGGGCCGACCGAACTCGGCAAGGACCTCGCCGAGGCCGACGCGTTCGTCACCTTCCGCACGGAGTACGGCGCCGCGGAGGTGGAGGACGTCGAGACGTTCGTCGAGGCGGACGGCCACGTGCTGTTGGCGAGCGACGCCGACGCGGAGTTCGACCAGCCCGGCGCGGCTTCCCTCGACGCCGCCCTCGGCGTCACCACCGAGCCCGGTTACGTCTACAACATGGAGGAACACGATCTGAACTACCAGCGCGTGTACGCCGAACCCGACGGGAGCTCCCCGGTCACCGACGGCGTCGACCGCACGGTGTTCCAGTCCGCCACGCCCGTCGGCAGCGCCGCCGGCGGCGCCGAGTTGCGCCCGATCGACGGAAGCCAGCTCTCGACCACCCGCGCGCCGACGGACGAACCGCTTCTCGCACAGGCCGACGGCACGGTGATCGTGGGCGACAGCGACTTCATGTCGCCGGAGAACGCCCAGCGCGCGGATAACGACGTTCTGATCGGGAACCTCGCCGACTTCCTCGTGACGAACGACCGCAACCCGGACTTCCAGCCGCCGGAAGCCGAGGATGACGGTGCGTCCGCCGAGCCGGTGCCGCCGGAACGCCCCGAGGAACCCGTCGAGGAGGAGCCCGAACCGATCCCGTAGCGGTCCCGTTCCTCGCGAGTTTTTTACTCCACCCCGACGGCGGGGTGGTTCGGTGAAGGGGGACGCCGCTTCGATCGACGTCTCAGTCGATCCGTTCGGCCGCGTCGCGCCGGACGAGCGGCTCGGCGTTTGCCGACGGGAGCGTGACCACGTCCTCGCTCGCGAGGTCGTACTCGCGCTCATCGACTCCGAATATCTCCCCGACGTCGGCGGTTATTCTGACGGTCGTCCGGTCCTGACCCGTCGCGCCGTTCGACGCCTCCGTCGGCGTGTCGGCCGGACCGTCCGCGTCGCCCGCGGGGGCTCCCGGCGGGGCCGGCTCGGGATCGACCGGAACCGGTCCGTCCGGCGGTTGGTCGGTGGACGACGGCTCCGTTGATCCCGCGGCGGCGGCGACGTCCCGTGCCTCATCGGCGGCGACGTCCCGCGCCGCGTCGTCGGCCGTCGAAGCGCCCATGGCGTCGGCGAGCGCGCCGCCGTCCTCGTGGCCATCGCGTGCCGCTTGTGGGTCGTCGGGCGGCGATCCGTCCGTTGCGGTCGGATCGGTTGCGGTCACGTCGTGCGGCTCCTCGCCGTGCGCGGCGGTATCGGGCGCGGCAGTGTCGGGCGGGGTGGCATCGGGAATCTCGTCGCTGGTCGTCTCCGGAGAATCGGGCTCGCTCGCGTCGTCTCGATCCGACGTGGCCGGCGGGACGTCGCCCGCGAGCACGTCCAACACGGCCGATTTGTTCTCGCTGATCCGTGACACGAGGTCGTCGAACAGCTCGCGCTCCTGGCTGGTCATCCCCTCCGTCTCGACCGGCATGTCCGCGGCCGCGAAGGACGCGAGCTTGACGACCTTGCCGACGCGGCGCTCGTAGAGCGCCTCGGCGACCTCCTCTGCCGTCTCGATCTCGTCGGACATGCGCCGGACGTCGTCGTCCGAGAAGGGTTTCTCCACCTGCTCGGCTCGGCGGTCGCGTGCGGCCCGCAGGTCGGCGATGTACGCAGCGACGTCGTCGTAGAACGCGTCTCGAAGGT
>CAZIFX010000168.1:0-2297 GCA_964538415.1 uncultured Halobellus sp. | reverse complement strand
TCGCGCCCTGCATCTTGCACAGCATTCCTGTCAGACATTGGTCATTCCGCTGGCGTGGTGCCCGCACGAGTCGAGGCTCGGAGTACCGCTCAGTCCGTTCGCGGGATCGCGTACGCCCCGGCCGCGAGGAAGGCGACCGCCAGAACGGCGAGGATGCCAAGATCGGTCGCCCACGCGGCGCTCTCGTAAGTGATCGCCCGGACGCCCCGCGCGAAGTACGTCAGCGGGGAGACCGCGACCGCGGGGAGGAACCACTCGGGCAGCAGTTCGGGCGGGACGAACGTCTCCGAGAGAAACAGCAGGGGCAACGCGACCGTGTTGCTCGCGGCGATCACGCCGTCCTGTGAGTCCGCGAACGCGCCGAGGATCGCGCCGAACCCACAAAAGAGCGCGACGCCGACGGCGACGAAGACCGGGAGAACGGCGAGCGCGGGCGAGACGACGAGCGTCGCGTCCGTCACCACGAGCACGAGCCCGAAGATGAGCAGGCTCGCTGCGCCGATGATCCCCACGTTGACGAGCGTGTGAGCGATCAGCCACTCGACGCGGGTGAGCGGGGTCGTCGCCAGCTTCTCGAAGCGGCCGCCGTCGCGATGGCGCGCGATCTCCGAGCCGACCCGAGAGAGCGGCGTGAAGAGGACGACCACCGCGAGGTAGCCCGGCAGGTAGTAGCCGGCGGGCTCCGCGAAGAGGCCGCCGCCGGTCGGCTGCGTGCGGACCAGCGCCCCGAAGATGACGACGAGGATCACCGGGAAGAAGAAGGTGAAAAAGACCGCCGTCCGCCGCCGAAGGAACGACCGTCCCGACGCGATCGCCTCGGCCGTGATGCGCCCCCGCCGGCTCATTCGCCCGTCACCTCCGACGCGTCGGGGCTCCCGACCTCCGTCCCGCCCGAGGTTCGGAGGTCGGTGTATCCGTCGCCCCCGCCGTCACGCGGCGAGTACTCCTCGCCGGTGAGCCGCAGGTAGACGTCCTCCAACGACGGCTCCGTCCACGAGAGCGACTCGAACGCGACGCCGGCGGCCTCCAACGCCCCGACCGCGTCGCCGATCGACGCCGGCCGGACGCCGGACAGCCGGAGGACGCCGGCCGTCGCCGACGTCTCGGCGTCGAGACCTCGCTCCCGGGCCGCGGCGGCGACCTCGGCGAGCAGCTCGTCCCCTGCGGGCGACGTGAGATCGACCTCGACCCGCGGCTCGCCGCCGTGTTCGGCGATCAGCTCGTCCGGCGTTCCGACGGCGACGACCGAGCCGCCGCGTAACAGCGCCGCGCGGTCGGCGAGCCGCTCCACCTCGTCCATGGCGTGGCTCGTGAGAAAGACGGTACGTCCCCGCTCGGCGAGCCGCTCGATCAGCCGGTGAAGCGACCGTCTTCCGGCCGGGTCGATCCCCGTCGTGGGCTCGTCCAAAAAGAGCACGTCCGGGTCGTTGACGAGCGTCGTTGCGACGCAGGTCCGGCGTTTCTGACCACCCGAGAGCGTCTCGTACCACGCGTCCGCGGCGTCGGCGATCCCGACGTCCCGGAGCACGTCCGCCGTGGGACGCGCCTCGTCGTAGAGGCCGCCGTAGTAGTCCACGAGCTCGCGCGCGGTGAGCCGCGCCGGCGGGTCGAACGCCTGTGGCAACAGCCCGATCCGCGCACGGTCGACCGCCTCGGGCCGCTCGCCGAGGATCCGTACCCGTCCCTCGAAGTCGGTCGTCCCGGTGAGCGCCCTGACGAGCGTCGTCTTTCCGGCCCCGTTCGGGCCGATCAGCCCGAACACCTCGCCGCGTTCGACCGCCAGATCGACCCCGTCGAGCGCGACGACGTCGCCGTAGGTCCGACGGACGCCCTCGGCGACGACCGCGGGTTCGGCGCCGCCGGTCGGCTCGCCCGCCGGCCGATCGCCGTCGACCGCCGCGACGTTCAGGGCCGTCGTCTCGTTCATGAACGACGTGGGCGGGCGCGCCGCCTAAGGGTTGCTCTTCGTCGCTACACGAGCCCGGAAGTCCGTCGCGCGTTCGGCCCGCAACCGAGCCGTCCACCCCGGAACGCATTAGTCGTCCGCGGCGTCCCCTCCGACATGAACGACCTCGATCCGACTGCGACGCTCCGGGAGGCGGACGACGACGCCGTCGCTGCCGCGCGGCTCGACGATGCGGATCCCCTCTCGACGTATCCCGACCGGTTTCACGTTCCGGACGGGCGGCTCTACATGGACGGCAACTCGCTGGGTCCCGCAAGCGACGCGTCGCTCGCGAGCCTCGACCGCGTCGTCGACGAGTGGCGCGAGCTGCTGATCGAGGGCTGGACCGACG
>CAZIFX010000167.1:0-2435 GCA_964538415.1 uncultured Halobellus sp. | reverse complement strand
ATGCCGCCGGAGAGGATCGAGTCGAGTCCGTCGACCCCCGTGGAGACGAGCGATGTCATTCGTGGGAGCTATACACGGTCGGCTCATATAAATGGCCAGCCGTCACGTCCGCTGGAACCGGCGGCGCGGTACGGGGATCGCGCTCGCCGATCCGGCCGTCGTTGGAACGGTCTCCGAACCCGATAGCTTTATTCGGCAACACGCTGGCTTGATCGACATGTCCGGTGAAGCGCCTCCCGGCGAACCGGCGGTGGTCGGCGGTGGGTGAACCCACGGTGCTCGTCGTCGAGGATGAGTCCGACATCGCGGCCCTGTACGCCGGCTTTCTCAGGGAGCGGTACGCCGTCACCGTCGCTGCGACCGTCGCGGAGGCGAAGGAGGTCGTTGACGAGTCGTTTGACGCCGTCCTCCTCGACCGCCGGCTCCCGGACGGAAGCGGCGACGAGGTGCTCGAACACGTCCGCGAGCGGGGGCTCGACTGCCGGGTCGCGATGGTGACCGCCGTCGAGCCGGACTTCGACATCATCGGCATGGGGTTCGACCTCTATGTAACGAAGCCGGTCAGCCGTGCGAACCTCATGGCGGCGCTCGACACGCTGTTGACCCGCGCCGAGTACGACGACCTGTTACAGGAGGCCGCCGCGCTCGCGAGCAAGCGAGCGATCCTCGAGTCCGAGAAGGTGACCACGCAACTGGAGGGCGACGACGCCTACGCGGACCTGCTCGCACGGCTCGAGGAACTCGACGCGGACATCGACGACCTCGGCGAATCATTCTCCGCCGACGACTATCGGGCGATGTTCCGCGACATCGGCGAGGTCTGATCGGTTTCGTCGTCGTTCCCGGGTCTACGCCAGCTGGTCGCCGATGAGCCGATCGGCCGCCTCGAGGAATCCATCACGGCCGTCGACCGGGATCGTCGCGCCCGCGGCGACGTCGTGTCCGCCGCCGTCGCCGCCGACGGATCGGCTCGCCTCGCGCATCACGGCCGAAAGGTCGAGCCCGTCGCGGACCAACCGGTGTGACCCGCGTGCGGAGACCTTCAGCTCCGTCGCGCTCTTCTCTGCGAAGGCGATCACCGGCTTCGACCGGTCGACCGCGGGCGACCCGACCGCCATCCCGGCGACGATCCCGACGATCGTCTCGCGGATCCGGCTTCCGGCGTCGAACCACTGGAAGTGTTTCTCGTGGGTCACGCCCTCGGTTTTTACCCACTGGAGCCCCTCCGAGAGGTTTCGTCGGTGGGTCCGCAGCAGGCTCCGTGCCTCCTCGAGTGCCGCATCCCGGTCGCCGAGACAGACCGCCAGTCCCACGTCCGCACGCTCGTAGCGGGCGGTCGCGTTGAGCAACGTGGAGAACTCACTGACGTCCCGCAGCTCGGTTCCCGGCTCCTCCTCGAGGAGCGTGTAGGAGGTCCCGATGAGCGTCTCGATCCGGTCGGTGGGGACGCCCGATGCGACGGCTCGCTGCATCAGCGCGGAGGCGAGCGTTCGACGCTCCGCGGCGTCGAGGTCGACCCACCGTCGCCACTCGCCGTCCGATTTCAAGTCGAGATCGAGATCGGCCAGGAACGCGATCGCGCCCGCCTCGTCGTTCGAGATTCCCGGGATCCGGACGTCGGAGGCGTACTCCAGCAGCTTCGGGAGCGGGCGCGTCTGTCTCCCGTAGAGGTCGAGGTCGGTCCGTTCCTCGAGGACGCCGGCGGCGACGCCGTCGGCGACGATCGCCGCGTTGGCGCCGACGAGCCCGTCGCCGCCGTCCTGCATGTCGCCGACCGCTCCGACGACCGCGAGGGCGGCCAGGTCGCGGTTGTCGACGGCGGCGTCGCGTTCGTGCCCATCGTTTTTCTCCTCCAGCGCGCGGGCCAGCAAGTAGCTCGCGCCGGCGCCCGAGAGCTCGCTCGCGCCGTTGATCCCCTCCAGCAGGGGATTGAGATGGAACTCGGTCTCGGCGTCGGCGGGTTGATGATGGTCGGCGATGACGGGAACGAAGTCGCCGGCGGCCTCGTGTTCGGCGATGACGTCGAGCTGGCCGGAGCCGAAGTCGGTGAAGCAGACGACCTCGTGCTCGCGGGCGGCGATGCCGGCGATCGACTCGGCGTCGAGCTGTTTCTCGAAGACGACCTCGTGGTCGATTCCGGCCCGGGCGAACGCGGTGGAGGCGATCCCGGCGCTCGTGAGCCCGTCGGCGTCGATGTGGGAGACGAGCAGCACGCGGTCCGCCTCCACGAGACGGCTCGCACAGGCGCGGGCCCGGTCGGCAAGCGCGGGAACCGGCGGATCGCTCGGAACGGGTGTGTCGGCGGCGGCCATTACTCGAACGTGACGCGTCATGCCGGATAAACCCACGCCTCGGACCACGTGGCCCGTCACGAGCCGGACGGTGGTCGGGGCCGGGTCGAGTCGCTCGTGTACGTGGTGATCGGGTCGAGTCGC
>CAZIFX010000166.1:0-2454 GCA_964538415.1 uncultured Halobellus sp. | reverse complement strand
CGGTCGAGGGATCGGCGGTCGAGGGATCGGCGGTCGAGGGATCGGCGGTCGAGCGCTCGGCGACCGGCCGGACGACCTCCGCGAGCGCCTCGAGGGTGTCGACGACGCGGTGGCTGTGGCGGTTGAAGTAGGCTGCGCCATCCATCGCGTACACCCGTCGCGTGCGTACGGCCGTGAGATCGTCGAGGTCCTCGCGGGCGAGCAGGTCGGTTGCCGCCCTTGCTGCCTCGTCGACGCCGTAGCCACAGGGAGCCACCACGATCGCCTCGGGGTCGAACGCACGAAGCTCGTCGACGCTCACCTTCCCCGCGCGGACGCCCGGCTCCGCGAGGCCGCACTCCCCGCCGGCGGCCGCGATCAACTCGGGTACCCAGAGCCCGCCGTGGCGGATCGGGTCGGTCCAATCGAGAACGGCCACGCGCGGGCGGACGGAAGCGTCCGTTTCCTCCGCCGATCGCTCTCGAACGCGTGCGATCCGTCCCTCCATGTCGGCACGGAGGCCGGCGGCGGCGTCGGGGCGGCCGATCGCCTCCCCGATCCGTTCGACGTTCGCGAGGACGTCCTCGAGGTCGTCAGCGTGGACATCGAGCACCGCGGCGTCGAGGCCGAGTCGGTCGACCGCCTCGTGGGCGAGCCCGGCGTCGAGCGCGCAGACCGCACAGACGTCTTGCGTCAGGACCACGTCCGGGTCCGCGGCGGCGAGCACGCTGCCGTCGAGGTAGTAGACGTCGTCGAAGGCGACGATCCGGTCGACGTCCGCGGGATCGGCGCCGAGGTCGCGGACGAGCCCGGTGAGCGTGGGGCGGTCGTCGACAGCGGGAGGGTGATCACACTGGTGGGAGACCGCGGCGGGAACGACGCCGAGTTCGGCGGCGACCTCCGTGGCCGATGGAAAAAGCGAGACGACGGACATGGTCCGGTATTCCGCTCCATCCGGCTTAACGGTTCGCGTGGGACTCGTCCGTCGGTCAACTCGTCCTCGCGCGGAAGTCGGCGTTCGCGTTCGTTTATGTCTGAGCGGGGATTTCCGGTCACTCGACGTCGAATGCCCGACCCAAACGGCCGCAGCCTCGTGCCTCCCCGGCCTCGGCAGGCGGGCGGGCATCGGACCGCCGGGAGACGGTTCCGGGCTGCCTGCCGCGGCGGGCCACCGGGCCGTGACTCCCGAGACCCCGCTCGTACGGCTCGCGGGACCGCTCGGCGCCCGCTCGCCTCCTCGCGCGCGTCGGAGTCGCGCGCGCCGGTGGGACGAGGGGTGGGGCGGGGAAGATAACGGACGGGTGGTCCGGATCGGAAGATTACCACAGAGCATCAAACAGGTTCGCAAATATTATACAACGGCATATCGAACGTTCGGTGATGACCGAACGAGTCGCGACCACGCCGGGGTTGTATCCCCTCCCGGACTGGGCAAAGGAGACGCTCTCGGACCTCAAGGGCCACCAGAAGGGTGACCTGTTGAGCGGCGACGAGGGCGCGGAGATCGCGGAGACCTACGACGAGGTCCGCGCGGAGTACGTCGACGACCAGTTGGAGGCCGGCCTCGACCGCGTCGTCGAGGGGCAAGGCCGCTGGGACGACATGATCGCCCACCCGCTGACGATCCACGACAGTGTCGAGACCGGCGGGATCGTCCGCTACTACGACAACAACAACTTCTACCGCGACCCGCGCGTGACCGGCGAGCTCGACTTCTCGGGCGACGTCGCGGCAGACCTGGAGGCGGCCGCCGACGTGCTCGCGGGCGACGCGCCGCTGCAGGCGGTGCTTCCCGGCCCGTACTCGCTTGCGGACCTCGCGAGCGACGAGCACTTCGGCGACGAGGGCGAGTTCCTCGCCGCGGTCGCGGAGTTCCTTGCAGGGGAGGTCGACGCGTTCCCCGACCACGAGACGCTCTTTTTACTGGAGCCCTCGCTGATCGAGAGTCCGCCCGCGGAGGGGACCGAGGAGCGTGCGACCGACGCGATCCGGACGGTTGCCGACGCGACCGACGCCGAGGTCGTCGTCCACACCTACTGGGGCGCGGTGGGCGAGAAGCTCTACGCGCACCTCGTCGACGAGGCGGGCGCGGACGCGCTCGGGCTCGACCTCGTGGTCGGCGATCGCGACGACACGGTGTACAACGTCCAGGAGTACGGCTCGACCGACTCGCTGGCGCTCGGGCTCGTCGACGGACAGAACACGCTCGTCGAGGAGCCGGCAACGATCGCCGAACGCGTGGAGTGGTTCGAGTCGCAGGTGCCCGTCGACTCCTTCGAGACGACGTACCTCACCTCGAACACCGAGCTGTTCCATCTGCCGGCGAACAAGTCCAGAGCGAAGCTCGCGGCCCTCGCCGAGGCCGCGGAGGTGTTGAAATAATGGTCCGCAATCCCGACGTCAACCGCGAGCAGTTCCGTCCGCACGACCACCCGAACGAGTCGTTCCTGTTGACGACCGTCGTCGGCTCGTACC
>CAZIFX010000165.1:0-2472 GCA_964538415.1 uncultured Halobellus sp. | reverse complement strand
TCCGGCGAGACGTACGCGAGCATGAGCACCTCGCCGGTGTCGACGTCCTGGGCGACGGCGGGAACGAGCCCGTCCTCGCCGAAGTCGACGTCGACCGCGGTGGCGTCGCCATCGGTCATGTTTCGACGCACGTGGGGGCCGTGAATAGGCCTTGTGTCTCCAAGCGTCTCCCCGGACGAACGACGGCTCCGAACGCTCACTCCCGACGGAGGAGCAGCCCGTCCCCGTCCGAATAGGCGTCGGGCCGCCGCTCCACGACCTCGAAGTCCGCGTCCGCGTAGAGCTGTCGCGCCGCGTCGTTATCGACGTGCACTTGCAGCGTGACGGGGCCGTCGACCGTCGCGATCGCTCGCCGAAGGAGCCCGCGAGCGCGTCCCTCGCGGCGGTGGTCGGGTGCGACAACGAGTTCGGCGAGGTGGAGGCCGGCTCGGCCCCTCGCGTCGACCGGCAGCGCGTAGCCGACGACCCGGCGGTCGGCGACGCTGACGAGCGCCGACTCCGCCGCGATGCCGTACTCCAGCAGGTCGGGACTCGGGGATCGGAGGTACGACTGGAGCGCCCGGATCGCGTCGGCGTCGGTCGGCCGCGCGGGACGAACGCGGCGGTCCGCGCGTTCGTCGGGCTTCGTTACGGTAGCGTCGGAGTCGCCATCGGGCCCGCCGTCGGAGCCCGTCCCGTCGCGGTCCCGTGGCACTCAGATCACCAGCGTGCCGGTGACGGCGACGAGAGCGCCGGCGCACGTCGCGAGGAAGTTCACGGCCTGGTTGCCGATGCGGCCGCCCTCGACCAGCGCGCCGAGCAGGCTGTCCACGGTCATGCCGACGAACCCGGCGGCGACGACGAGGGCGCCGGTGATGACGGGATCGCCGAGCGGCATACCGACCGCCGCGATGGCGCCGATCACGCCCGCTCCGGTGAGCCCGGCGAGTTCGCCCTGCCACGTGATCGCTCCGTCGGTGCCGGGGTCGACCGGTCGTAGCGTGGTTATGAGCCGTGGGCCGTCGAAGAGGCCGCCGATCTCCGAGGAGAGCGTGTCGGCCAGCGCCGTCGAGACCGCGCCCGCGAACGCGAACCCGAAGACCGCCGCGGGCACGCCGAGGTGGTCGGTGGCGGCGTAGCCGACGAGGGCGACGAGCGCGACCGCGGAGTTCGCGAGCACGTTGCCGGTGCCGCGAGCCCCCTGATTCTCCTGGGCGACGCCGCGGTCGGTCTTCTCGTCGAAGCGGTACTTCGAGGCGAGCCCGCCGAGCGCGTAGAAGGCGATGAGCACCGCGAACCAGCCGACCCCGCCGAGGACGATCGTCAACAGCGCGAGCAGCACGCCCGTCAGCATGCCGGGCACGTTGGCGGTGCCGAGCGCGTAGGAGATGTAGCCGAGCGCGACCGTCACCACGAGGGCGCCGACGATCTCCGCGACCGTCACCGTCGGCACCAACACCGTGAATCCCCACACGATCAGCGCGACCGTGATCACGGTGATGTGCGCGTCGCGGTCGAAGACCAGCGACCGGACGAGCGCCGCCGACAGCGACGCGGCCGACGCGATGAAGACGACGACCGGCAGCCCCTCGTCGACCGGGACCGTCCCGGTCTGGAGGAGGACGAGGATCTGCCCCGCGAGGGCGGCGGCCGTTCCGACGACGAGGTAGCCGGTCACGAGCGGGAACTCCCCGTCGGATCGACGCCGCACGAGTTCGCGGCCGAGCCGGCCGCCGCCGACCGCGAGCGCGGCCGCCGTGAACGCCACGTACGGGAGCGGCTCGCCGGGAACGGAGGCGAAGATCGCCAGCCCGGCGATCGCGAGCGAGAAGGCTACGACGCCGTAGAGCCGTTGATCCTCTCGATCGCCCGGCAGCGCGAGGACCTCGAACCACGGTCCCTCGCGAACGCCGAAAAAGAGGACTCCGGCGACGAGCAGGAAGGGCGCGGCCGCCGCGGCACCAAGCGCCGGTGCGACCGTCGAGAACGCGGCGATGGCCGCGAACACGCTCGCTCGTCGGAGCCTCCGAGTCACACCATCGGATTCCCCCGACGAGCACTTAACGGTCCCGACACCGATCGATGGGGACGACGGCGCCTTCGGGCCGTCACGGCGATCGACGCCGCGTTTTTATGCGCGACCGCTGTCGCCTCACGTGTGGGACCGTACGACCTCTATCTCGTCGTTCGCCACCGTCTGCACGAGGGCGACCCGCCGGCCCACGTCGCGGTCGTGATCACCGAACGAGACCTGCTCGTCGACGGCGCCTACGGCACGCTCACGGACACGCTCCGCTGGGCCTTCCAGTACGGCGCCGAGCGGGTGACCGTCTCGGTCTCCGTCCTCGACGAATCGGTGATCGACACGCTCGTCCGGGAGTTCCGCGCGCTCGACGCGCCCCGCCGGCTGGCGGTGCGAACGCCCGGCGATACCGACCCGGTGGATGAGCCCATCCGCGTGAACGTCGGGTTCGGCGGGAAAGCCGAGTTCGC
>CAZIFX010000164.1:0-2514 GCA_964538415.1 uncultured Halobellus sp. | reverse complement strand
CGACGGACACCGCCTCCGACTTCGGCGACTTCCTCGATCACGTGCTCGACCGCTACGGCGACGTGCTCGTGCTCGGCGGGCTCGCGGTCGGCGCCGGCCGATACGGACTGGGGCTGCTCGCCGTCTCCGGCGTCCTCCTCACCGCGTACCTCGGTACGCAGGGTGACGCGCTCGGGCTCGGCCGGATCTACGGCGGCCTGCTCGGACGGGCCGACATCCTCGTGCTCGTCGGCGTCGTGACCGCCGTGGCGGCGTTCGTGAATCCGGCTCTCTACGGACTCACGCTCGTCGAATGGTCGGTGGCCTTCTTCGCGGTGTTCACCCACGTCACCGCGCTCCAGCGGTTCGTCTGGTCGTGGCGGGAGCTTCGCACGAAAGCCTGAGACGGGGCGCCCGAGACGGGAGGCTTGGGAAGGGGGTTTCGGACCCGCCCTCGCGTCACTCCGGAGCCGCGTTCCCCATCATTCCGGGATCCGGACCTCGTGTTCGAGGACGCCGACGCCCTCGATCTCGACTTCGACCACGTCGCCGTCGGACAGCGGGCCGACGCCCTCGGGCGTCCCCGTCGCGATCACGTCGCCGGCCTCCAGCGTCAGGTAGGTCGTGATCTCCTCGATCAGCGTCGGCACGTCGAAGAACAGCTGTCCGCGGTGTCCGTCCTGTTTCGTCTCGCCGTTCACCCGAAGTCGAACGGTCGCGTCCGCGGGCACCTCGTCGGGCGTGGCCAGCACGGGACCGAGCGGCGCCGCGCCGTCGAACGCCTTCCCGCGCACCCAGTTTTGCTCCTCGTTCTGGTCGTCGCGGTTCGAGACGTCGTTCATGCAGGTGAATCCGGCGACGACGTCCATCGCGTCGGCCGCGTCGACGTGCTTGCACTGCTCGCCGATCACGACCGCCAACTCCGCCTCCCAGTCGATCCGATCCTTCCCCGCGGGGACGGTGATGACGTCGCCGTGGCTCGCGAGCGCGCTCGGCGGCTTCAAAAACAGCAACGGACGGTCGGGCACCTCGTTGCCCAGCTCGGCCGCGTGGTCGGCGTAGTTGCGGCCGATACAGACGATCTTCGAGGGCTCCGTCGGCGGGAGCACGTCGATGGCGTCGCCGTCGAGGGCGTACTCGTCCCCGCCGAACGCGACCGTTCCGGTCTCGGGGTCGTAGGTTCCCTCGCGGACGGCCCCTGCCGGGTCGCGGAATCGCACGTGGTGCATGGTCGTCGGGTCGGCGTCATCGCCCAAAAGCGTTCCCGACGCGGCGAACGGTCCGCCGGCGTCGACCTTTATTACGTTTCGCCGAGAAGTTCGGTCTGCACCATGGAGCTCACCTGGTACGGTCATTCGACGTGGCACGTCGTCGTCGACGACACGGAACTGCTGATCGACCCGTTCTTCGACAACCCGAAGACGGAGACGGATCCGGAGGAGCTCGACCCCGACTACCTCCTGTTGACGCACGGACACACCGACCACATCGCCGACGCCGACCGCTACGAGGACGCGACCGTGGTCGCGACGCCGGAGCTCACGAGCTACGTGCAGGAAACCTTCGGCCACGAGCAGGCCGTCGGCGGGATGGGGATGAACCTCGGGGGCACCGTCGAGTGTGGCGACGCCTGGGTGACGATGGTCCGTGCGGACCACTCGAACGGGATCGACACCGGCTACGGCACCTCCGCGGGGATGCCCGCCGGCTTCGTGATCGGCGACAGGAAGCCGACGCAGGAGGCCGATCCCGACTGTACGACCTTCTATCACGCGGGCGATACCTCGCTCATGTCCGAGATGGTGGACGTGATCGCGCCGTACCTCGAGCCCGACGCCGCGGCGTTGCCGATCGGCGACCACTTCACCATGGGCCCCGCCGGCGCGGGCATCGCCGCCGACTGGGTCGGTGCGGACGTCGTCTTCCCGATGCACTACGATACGTTCCCGCCGATCGAGGTCGATCCCGACGAGTTCGTCCGTGAGGTGAAAGCGGCCGGTGCCCGCGCGGAGACCGTCGTCCTCGAGGGCGACGAGACGTACACGCTCGATCCCTGAGGCGGACGACGTCCGCCGTTCGCCTCGTTCGATCCTTCGGTTCGTCACCACCCCCGGTTCGGACGCCACCTCTCCCGGCTCGGATCCCTTCCTCCGTTCGTGTGCGAGCCGAACACACGATAGCAACCTTTAGGCCACCGGCGATGGACCGTATACTCGTCATGTCCGACATTCAAACCACCACCGTATGTGAGGACGGCTACGCGTGTACGAGTCAGGTCGGCGACTTCGATCTCCAGATCGACGCGACCGACGAGACGGGTCCGAACCCGAACGCGGCGCTCGTCGCCACCTATGCCTCCTGTTTCATCCCGGCGTTCCGCGTCGGTGCGAGCCAGCGCGGGGAGGAGGAGCTCGGCAAACTCCAGATCGACGCCAGCGCCGACCTCGACGACGGGGACGACCTGGCGGCGATCAGCTTCGACCTCCACGTCGAGGCCGACCTCGACGACGACACGTTCGCGGAGATCGTCGAGCG
>CAZIFX010000163.1:0-2530 GCA_964538415.1 uncultured Halobellus sp. | reverse complement strand
CCGACCGGTCCGACCGCGGAGCGCCCGGTCCCGCGCCTTTTAACCCCTCCCACGGTCAACGGCCGGTAACGAATGGGACTCACGAAGCGCATCATCCCGTGTATCGACGTCGACCTCGACGACGACGGCGACGCGGCCGTCTACACGGGCGTCAACTTCGAGAACCTCGAGTACACGGGGGACCCGGTCGAGCTGGCAAAGAAGTACAACGAGGCGGGCGCCGACGAGTTCGTCTTCCTCGACATCACCGCCAGCGCCGAGGGACGTGAGACGATGCTCGACGTCGTCAACGCGGTCGCCGACGAGTGTTTCATCCCGCTCACGGTCGGCGGCGGGATCCGCACGAAGGCCGACGTCAAGGAGACGCTGCGTGCGGGCGCCGACAAGGTCTCGATCACCACGGGCGCGCTCGAACGGCCCGAGCTGATCGAGGAGGGCGCGGCCGCCTTCGGCAGCCAGTGTATCGTCATCTCCATCGACGCACGGCGCCGCCACGACGACGCGGGCGAGCACTACGTGACCGACGCGGACGGCGAGGAGGTCTGGTTCGAGTGCACGAAGAAGGGCGGCCGGGAGGGGACCGGCGTCGACGCCATCTCGTGGGCGAAGGAGGCCGAGCGGCGCGGCGCGGGCGAGCTGTTCATCAACTCCATCGACATGGACGGCACGAAGGACGGCTACGACATTCCGCTCATGACGGCGGTTTGTGACGCCGTCTCCACGCCCGTCATCGCCTCCTCCGGCTGTGGCGGCCCCGAAGACATGTACGAGGTGTTCACCGAGGCGAACGCCGACGCGGGCCTCGCCGCCTCCATCTTCCACTTCGGCGATTACTCGATCGAGGAGACGAAACGCTATCTCGACGAGCGCGGCGTCCCCGTTCGATTCTGAGCGGCTCTCTCGTTCGATCCTGGGCGCGTCCTCCTCGGCCGCCCAGGTGCTCGCCGTCACGCGGATCGAAACCAACGTCTCTTAAGTGATGGCGAGCCAACCTTCGAGCATGGCCACGTCCCCGACGCGTGCCTTCCGTGAGGAGCCGCCGGAACTCGTCGCCCGTCGAACGGGTGAGGAGTCCGAGACCGTCGAGGTGACGCTGTACGAGGCCGATCTCGACCCCGACGAGCGAACGACGCGCTGGATCACGGCCGCCGAGGCGGACTGCATTCCGGCCGACGAGTGGCGCTGACCGAGGACCCGCCGCAGACCTTCCCTGTGGGTCTTCGACCGCGACTGCCGGGGAGACCGTTCTTAAGTGGACGCCGACGATCCTGAAACCATGTCGAACGAGGAACGGCCACGGATCGTCATCAGCGACACGAAGCTCACGTCGCTCGCGACCGAACGCGAGGTCCTCGGCGACGACGTCGAGTTGATCCATCGGACGCTGCGGTCCGTCGAGGAGGTGATCGAGACTGACCCGGCGGCGATCGTCGCCGACGCCGGGACGCCGCTTCCGGCCGCCGTCTTCGAGGGGTGTTCGACTCTCCGGGTCGTCGTTCGTGCCGGAATCGGCGTCGACACGATCGACGTCGCCGCCGCCGAGGCGAACGGCGTCGCCGTCTCGAACGTCCCCGACTACTGCATTGACGAGGTGTCGACGCACGCGCTCGGGCTTTTGACCTCGCTGCTTCGGGGAATCCCCGCCGCGAGCGCGAACGTCGCCGGCGGCGGGTGGGACTGGCAGGCGGGCGCGCCGCTGTATCGACCCGCCGACCTGACGCTGGGCGTCGTCGGCTTCGGACGCATCGGCCGGGAGACGGTTCGAAAGACGACCCCGCTTTTCGATCGGGTGCTCGTCGCGGACCCGTACGTCGACGACGCGACGATCCGCGAGGGCGGCGGCGAGCCTGCTTCCCTCGAGGAGATGCTCGCCGGAAGCGACGCGCTCTCGCTGCACGTTCCGTTGACCGCCGAGACCGACGGCCTGCTCGATGCCGACGCCTTCGAGACGATCCGCGAGGGGCGGGAGCGGGTGGCGGAAACGACGGCGGCGGACGGAGCGGCGGAAACGACGGCGGCGGAGGCGCCGGACGGCGTAATCCTCGTCAACACCGCCCGCGGCGAGGTAGTCGAGGTCGACCCGCTGGTGTCGGCACTGGAGGACGGCACCGTTCGCGCGGCGGGACTCGATGTCCTTCCCGAGGAACCCCCGCCGAACGACCGGCTGACGGATCGTGAGGACGTCGTCGTCACGCCGCACGTCGCGTGGTACTCCGAGGCGTCGAAACGTGAGGTGCGCCGGAAGGCCGCCGAAGAGGTTACCCGTGTGCTCGACGGGGAAACACGGCGCTACGCGGTCGGACCAGGGACGACGGGCGCCGAGTGATGGCTAGTGACGGTGCTAGCGGGTTGACATCCTCCTCCGCCTGAAGGCGGAGGAAACCCGAGCGTCGGGACATCACCGGCGACGGATGTGATCGGAGACTCGCCCGGTGCTCGTGATCGAGTGGTGCCGGAGTCGATTGCGGACATCGCAGCGTTCGTTTCCGTCCTCAGCCCTGACCGACGGCACCTCGAACCGATCTTCAAC
>CAZIFX010000162.1:0-2554 GCA_964538415.1 uncultured Halobellus sp. | reverse complement strand
TCCGAGCTGGGCGAGTCCGTGCCGGCGACGACGATCAACCGCTGGTGTGCCTCCTCGATGCAGGCGATCATCTCGGCGGCCGACGCGGTCTCCGCGGGCAACCGCGACTGTCTGATCGCCGGCGGCGTCGAACAGATGACCCGCGTGCCGATGGACGGCGACTCCTACACCCATCTCCATCCCGAGCTCTCCGAGCGCTACAACGTCTTCCAGCTCCAGATGGGGATGACGGCGGAGAAGGTCGCCGAGGAGTACGACGTGAGTCGAGAGGAACAGGACGCCTACGCCGCCCGAAGCCAGCAGCGGGCGACGGCCGCGACGGAGGAGGGCCGGTTCGACGACGAGATCGTCCCAGTCGAGACCGACGAGGGTCTCGTCGCCGAGGACGAGGGGATCCGCCCGGGAACCACCGCGGAGAAGCTTGCGGAACTCCCGCCCGCGTTCACCGGGGACGGAACGGTCACCGCCGGCAACGCCTCGCAGATCTCCGACGGCGCCGCCGTCACCCTCGTGACGAGCCGGGCGTTCGCCGAGGATCACGGCCTCGACGTCCTCGCCGAGGTGGGCACGAACGCGGTCGCCGGCGTGGACCCGACGGTGATGGGGATCGGTCCCGTCCCCGCCACGCGGAGCCTGCTCGACCGGGCGGGGACGTCGATCGACGACTACGATCTCGTCGAGCTGAACGAGGCGTTCGCATCGCAGTGTGTGTACGCCCGCCGGGAGCTGGGGATAGACGAGGAGAGCTACAACGTCAACGGTGGCGCCATCGCGCTCGGCCACCCGCTCGGCGCGTCCGGCGCGCGGCTGCCGGTCACCCTGCTTCACGAGATGGAAAAGCGGGACGCCGAACGCGGGCTCGCGACCCTCTGTGTCGGCTTCGGACAGGGCGCGGCGATCGAGTTCCTCCGCTGAGGCGGGCGGCATCGCCGGCCCGCGCGTTTCCACTCCACTCGGCGCCGCCGACTCGCACGTTTGTAAGATGCGCGGCGTCGATCCCCGGCCATGGCCTTCACGCTCGGCGTCCACGACTCGGTCGAGGCGGTCTTCCCGCCGGAAACGTTCGTCGACGCGATCTCGGCGCCGGCGGGGACCTCGCTCGACGTTCGCATCGTCGCGGCCGACGACCGGGGCGCGCTCGCCGACCTCGACGCGATCGTGACGTTTGCGTACGACGAGGCGTTTCTCGAGGCGGACGTCGAGTGGATCCACTCGATCCAGACGGGCGTCGACCGGTTCCCGTTCGCGGACCTCGAGGCGGCCGGCGTGGCACTGACGAGTTCGACGGGGATCCACGGCGACTCCGTCGGCGACACGGTCGCCGGATACATGCTCTCGTTCGCCCGACGGCTCCACGTCTATCGGGACGGCCAGCGCGACCGGCGGTGGGATCGCGTCCCGATCGCGGAGCCGTTCTCGCTCGCCGGCGAACGGCTCTGCGTCGTCGGACTCGGCGTGCTCGGTCGGGGGATCGCCGCGCGTGCCGCCGGGCTCGGCATGGAGGTCGCCGGGACCCGCCGCACGCCCACGCCCGTGGCGAACGTCGACGCGGTGTACGGCCGCGACCGGCTCCACGAGGCGATCGCCGACGCTCGCTTCGTCGCGCTCGCGTGCCCGATCACGGCCGACACGGAGGGACTGATCGGCACGGCCGAACTCGACGCGATGCGCGAGGACGCGTATCTGGTGAACGTCGCCCGCGGCCCCATCGTCGACGAGGATGCCCTGATCGACGCCCTCTCCGACGGCTCCATCGCTGGAGCCGCCCTCGACGTCTTCGGGACCGAGCCGCTTCCCGAGGAGTCCCCGCTGTGGGACTTCGAGGACGTCATCATCACCCCGCATGCCGCGGCCGCCCACCGCGACTACGCCGCGCGGGTCGCCGACATCGTCGCTGAGAGCCTTCGACGGCGCGGGACGGGCGAGAAGCTGGCGAACCGGGTCGTCTGATTCATTCCGAGTAGGTCTCCAGTCCGGCCTCGATCCGGTCGAGCCCCTCCTCGATGCGCTCGGCGGAGTTGGCGAAGGAGAGCCGGAGCCGTCCGCGGCCGGCCTCCCCGAAGCCGTCGCCGGGCGCGAGCACGACGCCGTGTTCGGTCAGGAGGTGTTTCGCGAGCGGCAGCGAACCGCCCTCGATGCCGGGGTCGAGGAAGGCGTAGAAGGCGCCCTCCGGGCGCGGACACGAGAGGCCGTCGATGGCGTCGACGCGGTCGACGACGAGGTCACGGCGTCGCTTAAAAGCGCGGTACATCTCCTCGGCGGGCGCCTGTGGCCCCGACAGCGCGGCGATGGCGGCGTGCTGGGCGACGCTGGACGCACAGGCGGTCGTCGATTCGTGGACCTTCACCACCTCGTCGATCAGGTGGGCGTCGCCGGCGAGCCAGCCGAGCCGCCACCCCGTCATCGCGTACGTCTTCGAGCAGGAGCCGACCGTCAACACGTGGTCGGGCCGGTCGGTGTACCCCGCGATCGCCTCCGGCTCGCGGTCGTAGGTGAGCACGAGGTAGACCTCGTCGGCGATCACGTACGCGTCGTGGTCGGCGGCGGCCTCGAC
>CAZIFX010000161.1:0-2615 GCA_964538415.1 uncultured Halobellus sp. | reverse complement strand
TAGAGCCGGGTCGTGACGAGGTGTCCCTCGGCGGCCGCCGCCTCCCTGACGTCGTCGAGGTCGACGTCGAACTCCTCACGCAGTACGTTCGGTCCGTCGACGAAGAGGGCGACTCGCTCACCCTCGTCGGCCGGCGGCTCCCTGTCGTCCATACCTCGTGTACCCGTGCGTTGAAGATAGGCGTGCTGATTCCCGTCGGACGGGCGTCGGCCCGGCCGCGGGCGGGGCGGCGGTCACTCGAACCAGTAGCGTGCGTGACGCTCCCGCACCTCCTCGAGGGCCGCTTCGAGGGGTTCGATCGACTCGTCGAGCCAGGCGTACGGGTCGCTCTCGCCGTAGTCGGGAAGATCGAACCGGCGTCCGGTCGCGCCCTCCAGCGTTCCGAGCGTCGCGTACGCGAGATGGCTGATCTGGTAGCCGCCCTCCTGGAGGAGCGCGAAGCGGCCGCCGGCACACCGCTCGGCCAGCTCGCGAGCCCGTCGACCGAGCGACCGGAAGCCGTCGCGCGTCACGACGTTTCGTCCCAACGGGTCGGACGGGCCGGGGTCCCCGCCCGCGCTGTAGAGGATCACGTCGGGGTCGTGGGCGGTCACGATCGGCTCGACGATGCGGTCGAAGACGCGCTCGTACCCCGCGTCGCCCGTCCCCGCCGGGACGGGGACGTTGACGGTGTACCCCTCGCCGTCGCCGACGCCGACCTCCTCCATCCCGCCCGTCTGCGGATGGTAGGTCGGGTCCCAGGCGCCGTGATCGTTGTGGATGCTGATCACGAGGACGTCGTCCCGGTCGTAGAAGACCTCCTGCGTCCCGTTCCCGTGATGGACGTCCCAGTCGACGATCGCGACCCGGTCGATCCCCTCCGCCGCCGCGAGCGCGTGTTCGGCGGCGATCGCGGCGTGGTTCAGGAAGCAGAACCCGTCCGCACGGTCCGGCTGGGCGTGGTGGCCGCTCGGGCGGCAGAGCGCGTACTGGACGGCCGACGCGTCGGCGAGCGCCCGATCCGTCGCGGCGATCGCCGCGCCGACGGCGTGTCGTGCCGCGTCGTCGGTGGCCGAACTCGCCGCGGTCGTCGTCCCGTCGACGTAGCCGCCGCCCGCGGCACAGAACGTTTCGAGCCAGTCGAGATAGTCCGCGTCGTGGACACGTTCGAGCGCCGCGTCGGAGGCGGGATCGGCGAGCGAGAAGCTCGCGTCGTCGTCGAACGTCCCCTCGATCATTCGTTTGACGTTTCGAACGCGTGCGGGTTGGTCCGGATGCGGCTCGTCGACCGCGAGCAACGACGAGGACGGCAGTTTGAACGCGCCGTCCGGGGGTTCGTGATCGAGCGTGCGCGGATGCCAGTGGACGGATAGTGGCGCGACCGGACTCATGACGCCGGATCGATCGTGTCCCTCGCTTCTGGCTCTATCGGTCCCGGAACGTGGCGTCAAGATCGGCCACGTCGGGTGCGGAGCGCGGCGTGAGGGTCGACCAGTCGAGTACGAAATCCGACCGACCGAACCCTCGGACGCTCTCGAACCGATTCTCAAGAGATGTTCAAGATCCGAACCACTTAACGCAGCGTGACGCGCTGTACGTTGGTCAGCCCGATCGCGAGCAGGATCATGCCGATCGCCACGAGCAGGAAGACGACGCTGATGACGTTGACCTCGGGGGATGCCTCGAACCGGATCTGGTTCCACAGGTAGACCGGAAGCGTCTCCGTCGCGGTGTCCCGGACGAAGTAGGTGTAGACGAACTCGTTGAACGAGATGGTGAACGCGAGGAGCCCGCCGGCGACGATCCCCGGCAGGACGTTCGGGAGTCGGACGTTGAGGAAGGCGTCGAGTTCGTCGGCGCCGAGGTCCTTCGCGGCCTCCTCCAGGCTCTCGTCGAACCGCAGCATCGTCGGGATGATGACGAGGGCGGCGAAGGGAATCGTCCGAACGACGTGTGAGATGACGACGCTCCAGAAGCCGGTCCCGACGCCGACGAACCCGAAAAAGAGCACGAGCGCCACGCCGACCACCACCAGCGGGACGACGATCGGCAACGTCACGAGGAGCTGAAGGGTCCGCTTTCCAGGGAAGTCGTACTTGACGATGCCGTACGCGAGCGTCGTCGCGAGCACGACGGTGATCGCCGTCGCGATGATGCTCACCTGTAGCGAGGTCACCACCGCGTCGATCGCCGCATCGTTGCCGGCGAACTCACGATACCAGTGGAGCGTGAGCTCCTCGGGCGGGAACGCGAGGGCGCGGTCGCTCGCGAACGACATCAGCGTCACGACGCCGATCGGCAGCCAAAGCAGGGCGATGACGAACCACATCAACCCGAGTCCGGCCCGCCGACCGTGGCGGTCGACGGATCGCTCGATGGCGTTCGGGATCATCCCGCATCACCTCCGCCGGTAACGACGCCCCCGGCACCAAGCCTCACGGCCAACACCAAGGTAAACACGACGAACGCCGAGACGAGCACGCTGAGTGCCGATCCGAACGGCCAGTTGAACGACTCGGTGAACTGGTTTTCGATCACCATTCCGATCATCAACTGGTCGGTCCCGCCGAGCAGCGTCGGCGTCACGAAGGCGCCGAAGGTCGGGATCGCGACGAGAACGACCCCGCCGATGACCC
>CAZIFX010000160.1:0-2625 GCA_964538415.1 uncultured Halobellus sp. | reverse complement strand
CCCGGGCGTGGCCTCTGGAGTCAGTCGCCATGCCTGGCTTGGCCACAGCCCCGCTTGCTGCGCACGGAGATAGCGGGATGACGACTAAAGGGGTTTCGATCCGGGCCGATCGGTGGACGGAAGCCCTACTCCCTGTCGTCGTCGCTCCAATCGCACTCCTGGCATTTGTGGCCGGTCACGAACTCCGTCACGCTGGGCATGTAGCCGACGGCGAGCACGTCGCCGTCGCACTCCGGACACGACCGGTTGGCGTCGGTGATGTCCTCCGCCTCGAGGATCGGCTCCCCCTCGATCAGCTCCGCGAGCTTGCCCGGCGTCACCATCCGCCCTTGTACGACGCGGTTTGACATACCGACACCAGGGGCGAGGGGGCCTAAAGCAACACGGCTACGCGTCGACGGTCGCGGGGGCAGAGAGCGGCCCGACCGCGTCACAGCCACGGCGCACGGGAGTCCCCGTCGCCGAACGGATCCCGCTCTTCCTCGCCGCCGGTGGCGTCCTCGGCCACCGTGCCGCCGTCGCCTGCTGCGGCGGACGCGCCGGGCGGAACGTCAACCGTCGGCTCCGACGGGACGTCCGCGGGGATCTCCCCGCTCGGACCGTCCTCAGCCGGCACGTCCTCCTCGGAACGGTCGTCGGCGTCGTCGGCGTCGGCGACGTTCTCGCTCGGGTCGTCGTCCGAGTCGTCCGGATCGGTGGCGTCGTCGTCGGTGCCGAGCCCCTCGGCGTCGGGGTCGTAGGCGAACAGCGCGGTCACGCAGAGCACGGCCAGCGCGATGGGCGCCTCGGTCTGCATGACGCCCACCGGCCGCAGCAGGATGGGGAGTGCAAGCACGCCGAGCGCGACCGCGGAGCCGAATCGGAACCGGTCGATGTCGACCCGGCCTTTGAGCTGCGGGGAGAAGACCGCCACGCCCAGCGCGAACGCGACGCCGATGGCCGCGGCCGCGGTGCCGGGCACGACGTACTCCATCGAGGTCTCGAGGGCGACCCCCGAGGGATCGAAGCTCGCGACGAGCCCGAGCCCGATGATGACCGCGGGACTCGGGAGATACTTCCCGATCTCGGAACTCGCCGTCTTCGCGGCGATGGCGAGGATGACGAGCCCCGCGAACCGCTCGAAGATCTGCAGGTTCAGGAATCCCTCGAGCGTCGGCGCGAGCGCCGCCTCGACGGCCGCGACGGGAATGATGACCGCGCCGATGAGTAGCACGGAGGTCGCCATCTGTCTGCGGCTGCCGTCCATCTCGGCGAGGATGACCGCGACCGTGGCGGAACCGCCGAAAATGAGGATGCCGGTCTCGACCACGCCGGCCGGCGACGCGAGGACGCCGGCGACGACGAGCGCCGGAAAGATGCCGTCGATGAGCGGCAGGGCCATGACGGTCGCGAGAAGCTTCGTCGCACCGCCCACCTGCTGCTCGAGACGGAGCGCGACGGGGTGTTGTGAGACGCTCATTCAACGCGGATGGCCCTGACCGACGGGTAAACGGTGGGAAGCGGACGACTCCCGATAGCCGCGAGCGCGGCGGCCGGAGTCGGAGCCAGCGACGGCCCGACGAGCTCCTGTAAATTTGGACGCATTGCCGAATGTAAAGCGGGTGCCGAGCTCGAGGGTCGGCTGACCGGCAATACGCACGTCAGTGGAGCTGTCGGAGTCCATATCCGTCATAAACCACTAATTCGAGTTAAACTTTGTGTGAGGAGCGTCCGCACGACACAGCGACATCGTTTGCCCCATATATATAATCTCCCTACGATACGACGGCGTACCGAACGTTTGATCGAATATTCATCGGAACCGGGCGCCTGAACGAGTAGTTGGACGAACGTTCATTTACGATCTCCGGGACCCACCGTACGTGACGCACTCAACCCCCGTCATGGACCTCGACGCCCGCCACGAACCTCAAGGTTCAATGTGCGTGAGCGATTCAAGCGGGTATGAGCGATCAGGAGCTTCGAAAGGAGGCACACGATCTCGACGTCACCGTCTGGGTCGGCAAGGCGGGTATCGACGCGGTCGTCGACGAACTCGACGACCAGTTGAGCGACAGAAAACTGGTGAAAGCGAAGTTCCTTCGGGCGGCTCGCGGCGGTACCTCGACGGACGAGCTGGCTGCGGAGCTGGCCGAGGCGGTCGACGCGGATCTCGTCGAGACGCGCGGCAACACGGCGGTGTTCCATTAATGCCGGAGGCGGTCGGGCCGGCTCAGATCGACGCGATCGAGAACGCGCTGACTCCGTTTCTCGGTGGGGCTGCCGGCCTCGTCGTCTCCGCAGCGATCTTCCTCGTCGTTCTAACGGCGGTTTACGTGCTCAACAAGTCGGTCATCAACCCGCTCGTCGAGCGGCTGCTCGAACGGCAGGGGCTCGAGGAGCACGCACGCCGTCCCCTCAACAAGATCGCGACGTTCCTCGTGATCTTCGCCGGCCTGACCGTCGCGTTCGGGGCGGCCGGCTACGACGACTTCCTCCGCTCGCTGGCGACCATCGCCGCGGCCGCGACGCTCGCGGTCGGCTTCGCATTACAGGACGTCATCCGTAACTTCGTCGCCGGCGTCTTCATTTACACCGACAAGCCGTTCAAGATCGGCGACTGGATCGAGTGGGGCGACAACGTCG
>CAZIFX010000159.1:0-2658 GCA_964538415.1 uncultured Halobellus sp. | reverse complement strand
GTCGGGATCGGACATCTCAGTAGATCAGCTCGTCGTCGTTTTCGGCCATGTACAGCGTTCTGGCGGCGATGTTGACCGCGTGGTCGCCGACGCGTTCGAGGTTGCGGATCGCAAGCAGGGCACGTGAGACGTCATCGATGGCGTCGGCTACGTGCTCCGGATCCGTCCCTGCCGTCTTGGTTCTCGCGGCCTGCGCGTGGTTCGCCTCCAGCAGGTCGCGAACGACCGCCTCGCTGGCGCGCCGACAGCGCTCGTCGAGGTCGTCGTCGCGGGCCGCGATCGCCCGACAGGCCTCGGGTTCGCCGGTCTCGTAGGCCGCGACCGCGTCGGCGACCATCTCGCCGGCGACGTCCGCGAAGTCCCGGAAATCGACCGCCGGGTGGAGTCCGCCTTCCGGCCCGCCGTATCCGGCGATGTTCGTCGCGAGGTCCGCGACGCGTTCGAGATCGGTGCTGATCTTGAAGGATGCGGTTACCAGCCGAAGGTCGCCCGCGACCGGCTGCTGGAGCGCGAGCAGCTCGGTGCAGTCGTCTTCCAACTGGAGATAGCGCTCGTTGACCTCGTGGTCGCCCTCGATCACCTCGCGGGCGAGGTCGTGATCGCCTGTCTCGGCGGCCTCGATCGCGGCGTCGTACCGTTTTAAGACGAGATCGCCCATGTCGACGACGCTCCTTCGAAGCCCGTCGAGCCGGCGTTGGTAGCTCTCGCGGGGCATTATCCGAACTTCCCCGTGATGTAGTCCTCGACGCGGTGGTCGTCGGGGTTCTCGAAGATCCTCGTGGTGTCGCCGAACTCGACGAGCTGGCCGCCGGTGAGGAACACCGCGGTCTTATCGGAGATCCGCGCGGCCTGCTGCATGTTGTGGGTGACGATGATGACGGTGTACTCGTCGACGAGCTCGTCGATCAGGTCCTCGATCTTCGAGGCCGCGACGGGGTCGAGCGCCGAGGTCGGCTCGTCCATCAAGATCACCTCGGGATCGGGTGCGATCGCCCGGGCGATACAGAGCCGCTGTTGCTGTCCGCCCGAGAGGTCGAGACCGGGGGAGTCGAGCTGGTCTTTCACCTCGTTCCAGAGGGCGGCACCGCGGAGCGCCTCCTCGACGCGGGCGTTCACGTCGCCCTCGTAGCCCTGGATCTGCAGGCCGTACGCGACGTTGTCGTGGATCGACTTCGGAAACGGATTCGGCTTCTGGAACACCATCCCGACCTTCCGGCGCAAGGCAACTGGGTCGACGTCGTCGTCGTACACGTTCTTGCCGTGAAACGAGAGGTCGCCGTCGATCCGGCAGACGTCGATCTGGTCGTTCATCCGGTTGATACATCGTAGAAACGTCGATTTCCCGCAGCCCGACGGACCGATGATGGCCGTTACCTTGTGCTCCGGAATCTCGATGTCGACCCCGTCGAGCGCTCGGTCGCTGCCGTAGTACACGTCCAGATCGCGCGTCGAGACGACCGTGTTATCAGGGCGGCTCGCGCGGCCGGTCCCGTTGCTCGATACCTCCGTCGTGATGAGTGAGTCCGTGCTCGTGTCGTCGTCTGTGTCTTGTGCTGACATGATTACACCTCGGTCTCGTACTGGTTCCGCAGATAGATCGCTACTGCATTCATCGATAACAGGACGACGAGCAGCACCACGATTCCGACCGCCGCGAGGTGGATGAAGTGCTGGCTCGGTTCGGCCGCCCAGCCGTAGATCTGCGTCGGCATGCCGCTGAAGCGGTCGAACGGGCCGCGCGGCATCCGGTTGACGAACAGCGCGCCGACCATCAACAGCGGTGCGGTCTCGCCGACCGCCCGTGCGAGCGCGAGGATGGTTCCCGTCATGATCCCCGGCATCGCCGCCGGAAGCACGACCTCACGGATCGTCTGCCACTTCGTCGCGCCGGTCGCGTACGACCCGTTTCTGACCCCGTCGGGAACCGCCCGGATGGCCTCCTGTGCGGAGACGATGATGATCGGCATCACGAGCAGGCCGAGTGCGACCGCGCCGGCGATGAGGATGGGGCCGGTCCCGATCCCGTTGACGACCGCCGCGAGCGCGAGCAGCCCGTAGACGATCGAGGGAACGCCGGCGAGGTTCGAGAGGTTCGCCTCGATCAGTCGAGTGATCCGGTTGTCGGGCGCGTATTCCTCGAGATACAGGGCCGAGCCGACGCCGACGAAGAAAGCGAGCGCCGCAGTCAGCACCATCAGCATTCCCGATGCAACGATCGCACCGGCGAAGCCGGCTCGTTCGGGTCGCCGCGAGCCGTCGGCAGTCAAAAACTGCACGAGGCTGATCTCGAACTCCGTGATTCCGACGTAGAAGTCGGTCACGACGTCGAGCAACAGCACCGCGAGGACGACGACGCCGAACATCGCCGCGGAGAAGACGATCCCGAGGAACACCCGATTCTTCAGGTGTTCCCAACCGAGGTCGATGCCGGTGAACAGCTCGTCGGCGTCCCGACTACCGGTGGCCGTTCCACCGTCCGTTCTCGGCTCGTCTGCGCCCCCGTCCGTTCTCGGGGCATTCGCTTCATCATCTCCCCGATTCATCGTCGTCATCGGTACTCCTCCTGGAATCGGCGTTTAAACCAGTCGTTGAGCAGGTTCATTGCGAGCGTCATCGCGAACAGCAGAAAGCCGACCGCGAACAGGCTGTTGTACTCGA
>CAZIFX010000158.1:0-2668 GCA_964538415.1 uncultured Halobellus sp. | reverse complement strand
GGCATCCCCTGCGTGCTCGTCACCGCCTCGCACAACCCGCCGGAGTTCAACGGCGTGAAGCTCGTCGGCGCCGACGGCGTCGAGCTCTCCGTCGACGTCCTCGAACGGATCGAACGGCGCGTCCTCGACGACGACTACGACCTCGCGAACTGGCGAACCGCCGGCTCCGAGACGACCGTCGACGGCGTCGTCGACGACTACGTCGACCAGCTGCTCGACAGCGTCGACCGTCGAGCCATCGCCGACGCCGACCTCACCGTCGCCGTCGACCCCGGCCACGGCGCCGCGTCCGTTCCCTCCCCCCGGTTCTTCCGTGAGCTGGGCTGTGAGGTCGTGACGGTCAACGCGACCCCGGACGGCCACTTCCCCGGTCGTGACTCCGAGCCGGTCCCGGAGAATCTGACGGACCTCTCGCGGCTGGTCGCGACGACGGACGCCGACGTCGGCATCGCTCACGACGGCGACGCCGACCGTGCCGTCTTCGTCGACGAGACCGGGGCCGTGATCGACGGCGACACCTCCTTCGCGGCGCTCGCGGACGCCGAGTTGAGCCCCGACGACGCCGTCGTCAGCGCGGTCAACGTCTCCCAGCGGCTCGTCGACGTCTGTGACCGCAACGACGCCGCCCTCGAGTTGACCCCCATCGGCGCGACCAACATCATCACACGGACCCGCGAGCTCGACGACGAGGACGTCAACGTCCCCATCGCCGGCGAGGGCAACGGCGGCATTTTCTTCCCGCCGTACCGCCTCTCGCGGGACGGCGCCTACATCGGCGCGAAATTCCTCGAGCTGCTCGCGAACGCGGACGGCGCCCCCGCAAGCGAGGTCGTCGCGCCGTACGCCGACTATCACTTCGTCCGGATCAACGTCACCTACGACGGGTCCGACGAGCGCGAGGACATGCTCTCGGCCGCACGCGCCTACGTCGAGACCGCCGACGCCGAGCCGAATACGACCGACGGCTACCGGCTCGACTACGGCGACGCGTGGGTGCTGGTCCGACCCTCCGGCACCGAGCCGAAGATCCGCATCTACGCCGAGTCCGCCGACGCCGACCGCGCGGAGCGGCTCGCCGCGGCCATGCGGGAGGCCGTCGAGGCCGGCCGCTGATCGCGCACACGAACGAGAATCGCCGTCGTCGAACCCGACCGCCGGGTCATCGCCGTCGTCGAATCCGACCGTTCACCCCCGCTCCGTCTCCGACAGCACGTCGTCGATGATGGCGAGCGTCCGCTCCGCCTCGGCGACGCGCTCGTCGATCGTGCCGTCCGCGAGCAGCGCGAGCTCGTCGTCGTCGACGGCCGTGCACACCTCCGCGGCGCGGCGGAGCCGCTCGTAGTCGTCCGATCGGGCGAGGTCGCGGATCGACCGGAGCGTCGCGACCAGCTCGTCGTCGGCGAACCGGGCCACGAGCGGGACGATCTCGCCGATCTCGTAGGCCAGCTCGTCGCCCGGCGCCGGCGGCCACGAGAGCGTGAACGGCTCGCCGTCGAGCCGCTCGATGTAGGTTCGGTGGACCGCAACCGCCGTCCGGAGGGCGCCGGGGTCGTCCACGTAGTGGTCGAGCTTCGAGGCCGAGTAGTCGGCGTATTCGAGCAGATCCGTGAGCGACTCCTCGCCCGCCGCGTGCGTCTCGACGTACTCCCGCAGGTCGGCGGGCGGCACGTCGACGTCGACGAACGGCGTCCGGTCGGCGCGCTCGAGGAAGGAGAAGACGTCGCGGGCCGCGGCCTCGCGTTTGAACCGCCGGAACGCCTCCCGGACGCCTTCGTCGTACGCCTCGATCGGCTCGCGGAGACGGTCGACGTCCGCGTCCAGGTCGGCATCGGCCATGTCGGCGACGGCTCGGAGCCGGTCGAGCCGGTCGGCGAGGTCCTCGCGTGCCTCCCGCGCGTCCTTGCGGGCGGTCCGGTAGGCGTCGACGGCCTCGTCACGCGTCTCGAGCAGGTCGACGTACTCGCGGGCGGGATCGAGCGCCTGCCGGGCCGCCTCGAAGTCGCTCGCGGAGAGCCGGCGCTTGTTCACCGCGTCGTCGGCAGCGGCGAAGGCGTCGGCCGCGAGCGCGTCGTCGGCGACGTCCGTCGCGTCCGCAAACGCGCCCTCGAACCGGACGTACGAGCCGAAGTCGCCGGTGCCGACCGCGTCCTCCTCGTACTGCTCGAGCACCCGATGGGCCGCCCGAAAGGCGTCCGCGGCCGCCTCGACGCGCTCCTCGCCGAGATCCCCGATCCGGGCTTCGATCCGCCGGAGCTCGTCGTACCGCTCGCGGAGCTCGGCGGCGGCCTCGCCCGCCGCTCGAACGACGTCGGGCGCGGCCGCGTCGTCCGCGTCGTCGTCACCCGACCCGCTCATCAGTACACCTCGTCGGGATCGAAGACGCGCTCGCCGACGTGTTCGCCGTCGATCGTCCGGTAGAAACACGATCGATGGCCGGTGTGACACGCGCCGACCGACTGGTCGACGAGGTACAACAGCGTGTCGGCGTCGCAGTCGACCCGGATCTCCTCGACCGCCTGCGTGTGCCCCGAGGAGCCGCCCTTCCGCCAGAGTTCCTCGCGCGAGCGCGAGTAGTAGTGTGCGTCCCCGGTCTCGCGGGTCCGTTCGAGCGCCTCCGGCGAGACGTACGCGAGCATGAGCACCTCGCCGGTGTCGACGTCCTGGGCGA
>CAZIFX010000157.1:0-2684 GCA_964538415.1 uncultured Halobellus sp. | reverse complement strand
CCGTAATATCCCAACCTCGGGATTCCTCCGCCTTCAGGCGGAGGAGGATGTCAAAAGTAGTGCTGCCCTGCGGTACGTCAACTGGAACGGGAAAGACTGGAACGGGAATGAGGAACTCAACGGCGACGAGGAACTCCACATAAGTAGCGACCGCTCCCGAGAGAACGCTCTGCTATCGTGGCGAATCCCGACGGGCACGGCGTCTCACCGATCGAAGACGACGACCGTCTCCGTCCCTTTTAATTCGAGAGCCGCCGAGCGTGTCGTATGAGCACCCACGGAAGCGGGACCGGGACGAGCCGTCGGGAGGAGATCGTCGATCTCACCGAGCGGCTGGTCGCGATCCCGAGCCACGAGGATGAGACGGCCGCCGGCGACGCCATCGAACGCTGGCTCCGCGAGCAGACCGACGCCGACGTCGAGCGCGACGAGGCGGGCAACGTGCTCGCATATAAGGGCGCGACCGACGACTCCGACGCGACGTCGCTCGCGCTGGTGGGGCACCACGACGTCGTTCCGCCGGCCGATCGACAGGTGGTGGGGTCGGACGCCGAAAGCGGCGAGGACGGCGGATCGGCGACCGAATACGTCGTCGAGCGGCGCGACGGCAGGATCCACGGCCGCGGCACCGCGGACATGAAGGGCGCGGTCGCCGCGGCGATGGTCGCCTTTCGCGACGCGGGCCCGCCCGCGGGACGCGAGCTGGTCCTCGCCTCCTTCGTCGGCGAGGAGGTCGGTGGGACGGGCGCGCGCCACGCCATCGAGCGGGGGTTCGTTCCGGACCACGCCGTCGTCGCGGAGGGATCGACGAACTACTCGAAGCTCGGCGTGACCGACGTCGTCGTCGCCCACAAGGGCCGGCGCGCCTCGACGCTCGTCGCCGAGGGGGTCGCCGCGCATGCCTCCGAGCCCGAGGCGGGCGAGAACGCGGTCTACCGCGCCTGTGACGCCGTCGACGTCGTCCGCGACCTCGACGCCCCGGAGACGGAGGTGTTCGGCGAGGACGTCTCCGGCTCCGTCGCCGTCACGGGCATCGAGGGCGGCGAGACCTGGAACGTGATCCCCGACCGGTGTGAGGTGATCATCGACGAGCGCACCGTTCCGGGCGAGCGCGGCGACCTCGGCCGGGCGGAGTCGATCCCGGGTGTCGAGTGGACGGTCGACCAGGACCTGCCGCCGATGGGGTGTACGGACGCCGCGTTCGCGGACGCTGCGCTCGACGCCGCCCGCGAGGTCCACGCCGCCCTCGGGCTCGACGAGCCCGAACACGTCACGAAGCCGCACGCGACCGACGCGGGGTGGCTCGCGGAGGCCGGCACGGCCTGTCTGGTCTGTGGCGCCTCCGAGCCCGGCGAGGCGCACACGAAGACCGAGAGCGTCTCGATCGACGTCCTCGACCGCTGTCACCGGATCTACGCGTCCATCGCCGAGCGGAGCTGGTGAGGGGTCGGCGACGAACGGTGTGAGCGAACGCGGGGGTCCACGCGCGACGCGCTATGGAAGGGGTTTTATGCGGCCCGTGGGAAGTGGGGCCCACTATGGGAAACAAATCGAAGGCAAAAAAGAAGCGTCTGGCGAAGGCGGAGCGCCAGAACACCCGCGTCCCGGCATGGGTCATGATGAAGACCGACATGAACGTCACGCGAAACCCCAAGCGGCGCAACTGGCGCCGGAACGACCTGGACGAGTAGATGAGCACGAGTGATTTCGAGGAGCGCGTCGTCACCGTCCCGCTCCGTGCCGTCAAGGACAAGCCGGTCCAGCAGCGCGCGGACTACGCGATGAAGGAGATCCGCTCGCACCTCGCGAAACACTTCTCGGTCGACGGGGAGGATGTCATCCTCGACGGCTCGATCAACGAGGCCGTCTGGGCGAACGGACGCCAGAACCCGCCGAGCAAGCTGCGCGTCCGCGCGGCCCGGTTCGTCGAGGACGGCGAGCCCGTCGTCGAAGCCGAGACCGCCGAGTAACGTGTTACGGGCGACTTTCACCGGCTCGTCGTACGTGGGCGTCTTCGCCCGCGTCGCGGACGACCTGCTGTTGGTCCGGCCGGACGTCGAGGACGAGCTCGCCGCCGACCTCGGCGAGGAGCTGGACGCCGAGGTCCTCGCGACCACCGTCGGCGGCGCCAACACCGTCGGCGCGCTCGCGACGGGCAACGAGGCCGGGATCCTCGTCTCCGAGCGGGCGACGGAGCGGGAGAAGCGACGGATCGCCGAGGCCGCCGACCGCGAGGTAAGCGAGCTGCCCGGCGAGATCAACGCTGCCGGCAACGTCGTCCTCGCGAACGATTACGGCGCCTACGTCCACCCGGACCTCCCGCGTGACGCGGTCGTGACGGTCCGAGAGACGCTGGAGGTGCCCGTCGAGCGCGGCGACCTCGCGGACGTCCGGACCGTCGGCGCGGCCGCGGTCGCCAACGACACGGGGGTGCTTTGTCACCCGAAGGCCCGCGAGCCCGAACTACAGGCGATCGAGGAGGCGCTCGACGTCCGCGCCGACCTCGGGACGATCAACTACGGTGCACCCCTCGTCGGCTCCGGACTCGTCGCGAACGACGCGGGCTACGTCGTCGGCGAGGACACGACGGGCCCGGAGCTCGGACGCATCGAGGAAACGCTCGGCTTCATCGACTGACGCGTCGCCCCTCGGTCGCACCGTCGACGCCCCTCGGTCGCACCGTC
>CAZIFX010000156.1:0-2710 GCA_964538415.1 uncultured Halobellus sp. | reverse complement strand
CCGCTCCAGCTCCGAGAGGTACTCGTCGGCGTCGATGGCGGCCTCACAGCCCATGCCGGCCGCAGTGACCGCCTGCTGGTAGTGGAAGTCGACCACGTCGCCGGCTCCGAAGAGCCCGTCGACGCCCGTCGCCGTCTGGTTTCCGCCGCGGCCGCCCTCGGTGATCAGGTAGCCTTCGTCGTCGGTCTCGACGGGAAGCCCCTCGAGGTACTCCGTGTTCGGCGTGTGGCCGATGGCGAAGAAGACCGCGCCGACGTCGAAGTCGTACTCGCGCACCTCGTCGGCCGTCTCGGGGTCCTCGAGCTTCTCCTTGGGATGGCCGTCGGGATGCTCGACGAGCGTTACGTGGTCGATCCCGTCCTCGGGGGTGCCGTGGATCTCGGTGAGCTCGGTGTTGAGCAACAGCTCGATCTCGCCCGATTCGACTTTCCCTTCGATCCGCTCGACCCAGATGTCCTCCGCGCGGAACTCCTCGCGGCGATGTGCGACGTACACGGTGTCCGCGAACTTGGTCAGGAAGTTCGCCTCCTCCATCGCGGCGTCGCCGCCGCCGACGACGAGCATGTCCTCCCCGCGGAAGAACGCGCCGTCACAGGTCGCACAGGTGGAGAGCCCATAGCCCATCAGCTCCTCCTCGCCGGGCACGCCGAGGGTGCGCGCGGAGGCGCCGGAGGCGGCGATGACCGCGTCGGCGGTGTAGACGTCGCCGTCCGACAGCTCGACCCTGAAGTGGCCCGCCTCCTCGCGGGCCACGCGCTCGACGATCCCGTTTCGGGTCTCGGCGCCGAACTTCCTCGCCTGCGTCTTCATGTCGTTGATCAGCTCCGGGCCGGAGATCCCCTCGGGGAAGCCCGGGTAGTTCTCGACGTCGGTGGTGAGCGTGAGCTGTCCGCCCGGCTCGTCGCCCTCGATGATCAGCGGCGCGTTGTTCGACCGTGCCGCGTAGATGCCCGCCGTGAGCCCGGCGATGCCCGTGCCGGCGATGATCAGGCGGCGATGCTCGACGACCGTCTGGTTCATGCCGGATCGTTCGGCGCGATGGGGTATGTAGGTTCCGCTGTCGCGTGGCGGGGAGGCCCTCCGTCGCCGGACACGGCTCCGTGCGTCACCGCTCGCCGAACCGCTCGTCGAAGAGCGCGACGACGCGCCGTTCGATCTCGTCACGGATGGGGCGGACCGCCTCGATCGGGTGCTCCCCGGGATCGTCGAGCGCCCAGTCCTCCGTGTCGACGCCGTCGAGCTCCAGCGTCGAACAGCCCATCGTGGCGACGAAGTCGGACTCGAAGAGCGTCGTCTCGGAGACGTGTTTTGGGGTCCGACCGTCGACGTCGAGTCCGACCTCGGCGAGCGCTTCGACGACGACGTCGTGGACCTCATCGGCCGGATCGGTTCCCCCGGTGACGATCTCGACGCGGTCCTCCAGTTCGCGTTCGGTGCGCTCGCGCTCCGCGAAGGCCGTGGCCATCTGGCTCCGCCCCGCGTTGCGGACGCACATGAACGTCAGGGTGGTTCGTTTCTCCGTCGTGGCTTCTCCGTCGATCCGCGTTTCGTTGGTCGTCATGGTTGGATGACTCGGTTGATTCGTTAGCCGGATTCGTCGGACGGTCGGTTGCGTCGGACGGTCGATTGCGTCGGGTGGGTTTAGCGGTTTGCCGCGATCGGTTCGGCATCGGCGTTCCGAAGCGACGCTCGGAGCCCGGCATCGGCGACGTTCTGCCCGTACTCGGCCGTCCGAACGATGCTGTCGAGGACCGTCGCCAGCGCGTACCCGTCCGCGAGCTCGCGATCGTACAGAGTTCGATCGAGCGTGGTCGCCGCGTCGACCACCGCCGCACCGTCGGCGAGGACGTCGCTGAGCGCTCGCGGATCGCGACCGTGCATCGTCTCGAAAAACGCGCTTCCGACGATCTCACGTGCGTCCGTCGCCAGTCCGTCGAGGTCGGCAACGAGGTCGGCCGGCGGCTCGCCTTCGATCCGTTCGGCGACCCGGGCGATCTTCTCGGCGTGATCCCCGATCCGCTCAAGCTGTCTGGCGACCGTGTAATGGTCGAAGGTGGTGAGCCCGTCGCCGGAGCGGTCGCCGGTCACGTCGACGAGCGAGCGCTGGAACTCGCGGGCGACGAGCCCGAACAGCCGGTCGACCGAGTCGTCCCTGGCGGCGGTCCGACGGCCGGCCTCGCCGTCCGCAGACAGCGCCGCGTCGACGGCCTCCTCGTGGATCGAGAGCGTCACGTTCTCGAGCTGTGCGAGCGTCTGTGCGGGCGAGAGGTCCGCCACGTCGAGCATCGTCTGCACGACGATCGTCCCCTCGGTCTCGGTCACCACCTCGACGCCGACGAGCGTTCCGACGGCGTCACGCACCGCCTCGCGCACGGCTCGGTCCGGGGACCCCTCTATTCGCACCGTCGTCGCACCGGTGACGTACGCGGCGACGACGATCCGCCGGATCGCTTCGGGGCCGTACTGTGCGGCCGACACCGTCACCGTCTCTCCGGTCGTTCCGGCGTCGGACGGCGCCACGAGAAGTCGGTCGCCTCGCGGATGGATCCGAACGTAGTCGCCGACGTCGATCCCGCGCTCCTTCGCCCACGGCTTCGGGAGCGAGACCGTGTAGGTCGTCCCGCCGGTGAGCTGTATCTTCCGTTCGTAGGATCCGTCGGGATCGGACATCTCAGTAGATCAGCTCGTCGTCGTTTTCGGCCATGTACAG
>CAZIFX010000155.1:0-2732 GCA_964538415.1 uncultured Halobellus sp. | reverse complement strand
ACCGACGACGCCCGACTCACTTTCTCCAACGACGATTACGAGGCGAAAGTCGATCTGGACCTCCCTGCGGATGAGCCGGTAACGTTGCGATTCGATACTTACGCCGCCGGGCAGGGAGACCTCGCGGACGAGTTCGTGACGGTGGTCGACGGACCGGGTACCGCCACGCTCGTCGACCAGACCGCCACGAACGCAACGCTCGCACCCGGCGAGTACGACTTAACGGTTCGAGGGGCCGCCGACGGCGACCCGGACGACGAAACGACCGTCGCGATCGAGACCCGCGAGACGGAGGCGATCACGGCGTTGACGAGCGACACGCTCGGACCGGAGGAACTCTCCGATCCGGAGAGCGTCGCTACCGCCCGCGAGAACGGGACGGTGACGACCTCGGAGACGATCGACGATGACGAGACGCTCCTCGTCGCCGTCGACGCCACCGGACTGGGCGGACTTCTCGCCGCACACGACCCGATAACGAGCCTCGACGACGTCGCGGACCACGAGGGACTCGGTCTCGACGTCGCGGTCGTCGACGTGGATGCGGTCGACGACGATGCCGATGACGCCGAGGAGATGCCGCGGGCGACTCTCACCGACGATCACCTCGCGAACGTCTCGACTGCCGACCCCGACGACGACGGGCTCCACGCCGCGGTCCGCTGGAACGACCTCGCCTTCGAGAACGGAACTCCCTCGACCGACGACGAGCTCCGTCTCCGGTTCGCCGTGACCGACGACCGCCTCAGGACGGCCGACGACGACGCGACGGCGGATCCCGACGCCGTAACGACCACGCTCACCTACGTCGGGAACGCGACGAAAAGCGACGACGGATCCGTGAGCAGTGACGCTGACGACGGCGACGGCGACGACGACATTGTCGGCAGCGACGACGATGTAACCGCCAGTTCGACCGAAGACACGAGCGAAGACATGAGCGACGAAGCGGACGAAACGGACGGGTCCGGCGGCGGCGACGACCTCGATGGCAACGATGCCGACACGGGTGACGCCGGCGATCCCGAGGATGACGAGGACGGAGCGACTGAAACCGAGGCGGTGACCGACCCCACGACCACGAACGCGACGGACGCAGTGAACGAGACGGACGCGGCGAACATGACGGACGCGGCGAACGCGACGGGCGCATCCGACGGCGGCGATGACTCGACTTCCCCGGGTGGAAGCGGTGCGACGGGCGGATCGAGCCCGTCCTCCGGGAGCGGATCGTCGACCGGTCGCTCCGACGTTTCAGGGGATCGCGACGACCTGTCGCCCGGCCCGTCGACGGTCCATTCGCGAATGTTGCCGCCCCACGTCGCGACGTCGGCCGGCGTCAACCCGGCCGGGCTTCGAGGGGCGAATTCCGACCGGGCATCCGGCGTGAGCGCGGGCTTGCATGGGTTCGACCGTGGGCTCCCGGGCTGGGAGTCGGACGCCCGGGCCGGCTCACCGGAGAGGTCCGACGAGGCGGCGGACCGGGAGGGCGTCGCGCTCTCCGACCTCGATCGCGTTGCACACGACGACGACTACGGATGGGTCACCGTCGGGGACGTTCCCGGGTTCGGACCGGTGCCGGCGCTGCTCGCTCTCCTCCTCGTGACGATGCGGCTTGCCCGACGGACGGAACGATCGGACGCATCGTAGCCGGGTATTCGACGACCGCCGTCGGAACCGGTTCTCTTGCCGTTTTCGACGGAATCCGGGTCGGAAACGACGCTCGTTTTACAATAAAAATTATAAGCAAGGAGACCTTCCGAATCGATACCGGAGCGTACATCCCCCCCTTCCGTCCCCCGGTTTCGCTCCGGTGGCCACGCCGCGCTCGCCGATTCTCCCGGCCCCGCCGCTCGTGGCGGATCGGTTCGGGCGGTGGACCGACGGCGGGCACGGCGGCCGACACCCCTTTGACGGCATCGAACTCCCGAAGAGCCGTGCTGCCGTGGCGCGTCCGGCTCGAAGTGCGGAGCGGCGCTACAGGGTACACAGGAGGGAGCCCACGGCTTCAGTCGTGGGTCACTGACGTGGTGAACAGTTCCGTTTCCTCCGGCACGGCGAACAGCCCCATTCGCACGCCGGCGTCGAGCCAGCCGTAGCCGTACGAGTACGACGCCAGCGCGTTGACGAGGTCGTCTTCCGCCCGGAAGTATCTGCCGTCCGATAAGTACGACTCCGCCATCTCCGTGACGTCCGCCGCGGCCTCCCCGAGCGGCGTGTCCGCGGGCGGGCGCGGCTCCGCGGCCGCGAGCGCAGCAGCGAACAGTCGTTCGTACCGATCCGTCTTCTCCGCGAGGTCGGCGCTCATGGGGACGGTTTCCTCCCGGGAGCGAAAAACGCGTCGGGGATCCCTTCGAGGAGGCGCCGTCCCCTCGGACCCGCGAGGAAAACGCAACGCCGAAGCCCTCCCCCCGAGAACGTGAGTCCATGTACGAGGCGGTTCACGCGCATCCCGACGGCGAGGCGACGGTCGCACGCCACGCGGCGACGGCCGCACGCCACGGCTACGACGGGATCGTCGTCCGGACGCGTGACGCGGTTGATGTCGATCCCGAGGCAACCGACCCGGCGACGGCGGCCGCCCCGAACGACGCCCCGATCGGGGAGATACGCGAGGCCACCGGGATCGACGTGGTTGACGCGGTCGAGATCGACGCCGACGGCCCCGGCAGCGCGAGCGGGTCGGTCGGCAACCATCGGCCGGACCGCACCGTCGTCTGTGTCGTCGGCGG
>CAZIFX010000154.1:0-2783 GCA_964538415.1 uncultured Halobellus sp. | reverse complement strand
GAGCCTTTGAAGCCGGGGATTCGAATCCGGGTGCTCGAAGCCGAGCGAACGGCCCCGTCGTTCTGACAGAACCGTAACGGTTGATCGCTCGAAAAAGCCCTTTTGAGGCTCCGGAACCTACGTTCATTCGTATCAATGGCCACGAGATCGGCGGGTGAACGGGGTCGGTTCGAGACGTACCGTGAGCGGTTCGACGCGATCGACGCGACGATCGCGGAGCTGATGGATCGGTGGAGCGTTCCCGTGTTGCGGGCCGCCGTCGGCGTCGTCTTCATCTGGTTCGGCGCCCTGAAGGTGCTTGGCGTCTCGCCGGCCGCCGACCTCGTGGCCTCGACCGTCTACGTGGTCCCGCCGGAGCTGTTCGTTCCGGTGCTCGGCGTCTGGGAGGTGGTCATCGGGCTCTGTCTACTCTACCGGCCGCTGATCCGCGTCGGGATCCTGCTTTTGGCGCTCCAGCTGCCCGGCACGTTCCTGCCGCTCGTCCTCCTTCCGGACGTCGTCTACGTCGCGTTCCCGTACGGGCTCACCGTCGAGGGCCAGTACATCGTGAAGAACCTCGTGATCATCGGCGCTGCGCTCGTCATCGGCAGCACCGTCAGAAACGAAGACTAAGTATACGAGGGTTCAATCGACCCATATGAGCGAGGAACGAGAACGACAGCTCAGGATCGTAAGCATCCTCGTGTCCCTGATAGCGGGAGCGTACATCGTGCTTCTGATAGGCGGGGTCATCTGACTCGGCCGTACGACGGATCTAGTCGACGGAAACTCGACCGCAAAGTCCGTGAGCGCTGAACCGGTCAGACGTTTCCGATCGCGTCCTCGACGACGTCACGGACGTCAGCGACGAGGTCGTCGACCGCATCGCTCTCGGCGTAGATCCTGACGTACGCCTCGGTTCCGGACGGTCTGACGAGCGTCCACGAGGCGTCGGGGAACTCCAGTCTGACGCCGTGATCCGTGTCGACGTCCGCGTCGGGGAACGCCTCCGGCAGGACGGTTTCGAGCCGCGTCATGGCGGGCTTCTTGCGGCCGTCGGGACATTCCACGCTCACCTTTCGGTACGGTCGTTCGGTGACCGGCTCGCGGAGCGCACCGAGCCCCTCATCCGCGACGAGGCGGGCGATCACTGCGGCCGAGCAGACGCCGTCGATCCACCCGCCGAACGGGACGTGGACGTGCTTCCAGGGCTCGGCCGCGAACGCGACGGTCGTCTCGTCGCCACCGCCCGCGTCACCCTCGCCGCCGGCCTCCCGCTCGACGCGCGCGATCCCCTCGTGAAGCGCGCCGAGACGAACGCGCTCGACGCGACCGCCGGCGGCCCGGACGCACTCGTCGATCCGTCCCGAGGCGTTCGGCGTCGTGACGACGACGGTATCGTCAGCGTCGCTCCGGCGCACGTACGCCTCCGCGAGCACCGCGAGGATGGTGTCCTCGTGGACGACCTCGCCCGCTGCGTCGATGATCACGATCCGGTCGGCGTCGCCGTCGTGGCCGATACCGAACGCGAACCCCTCGGCGTCGTCGTCCGTTCCCGGCCGGCCCGGGTCCGAAACTCCCTCGTTGGCGTCGGCGATGAAGCCGCGAAGGTCCCGCAGCGTTTCCGGGGTCGGCTTGCTGCCCCGACCCGGGAAGTGTCCGTCGACGTTGCCGTTGAGGGTGACGACCGTGGCGCCGAGTTCTCTGAGCACCGCCGGGGTCGCCGGTCCCGCCATGCCGTTCCCGCAGTCGACGGCGATCCGCAGCCCGTCGAGGTCGGCGCCGAACCTCTCGGCGTACTCACGAACCGCACGAAGGTAGCCGGCAAGCGGCTCGACGTGGTCCGTCTCGGTCCATTCGTCCCAGGGGGCGCGCGTTGGCCCGGCCGCGACCCGCGACTCGATGGCCGCCTCCCACTCGTCGGAGAACTCCACGCCGTCACGGAAACACTTGATCCCGTTGTCGGTCGGCGGGTTGTGCGAGGCGGTGAGCATCACGCCGTACCGGCCGCGGGAGGCGTACGCGAGTCCGGGCGTCGGAAGCCACCCCGCTCGACGGACATCGACGCCGCCGGCGGCGAGCCCCGCCTCCATGGCCGCCACGAGGGCACCGCCCGACGTGCGGCCGTCACGCGCGATGACGACCTCGTCCGCCGTCGACGTCACACCCTCGCCGGAGGAGTCGTCCGCTCGGTCCCGGATCTCCGCCGCCACCGCGCGGCCGACCGTCAGCGCGAGCTCGGGCGTCACCCGTTCCTCGACGCCGCCGCGAATGCCGGCCGTTCCGAACAGGTCCATATCGGCGGATCGGCCGCCGGGAGTTAGTAGCCGTCGGTCCGTGGCGACGGCGGGACGCGTGGTCGTGGATCCGTGAGGGTGTCGTGAGGGTGCCGGTGGGGCGGCTTCGGACGCGCCCGCCGTCGTCGAATGTAACCGTTCGGCGGGCGGATCGACGGTCGATGGCCGACCGAATTCGAGCGCACGTGTTCGTTTCCGGGACGGTGCAGGGCGTGTTCTACCGGGCCACGACGCGGGACGTGGCATGCGAGAAGGGCGTCGACGGCTGGGTTCGAAACCTCGAGGACGGTCGCGTCGAGGCCGTCTTCGAGGGGGCGGAGGGCGCCGTCCGCGACATGGTCGACTGGTGTGAGACCGGGAGTCCGGCCGCGGACGTCACCAACGTCGACGCCGAATTCGGCGAGCCCGAGGGACTCGACGGGTTCGAGGTTCGCCGGTGACGGCCGGACCACGTGGAACGGTTACGGGGCACGCCCGACCACGTGGAACGGTTACGGGGCACGCCCG
>CAZIFX010000153.1:0-2794 GCA_964538415.1 uncultured Halobellus sp. | reverse complement strand
GCGCGCCCGTTCGGCGTCGCGCTCATCGTCGGCGGCATCGAGAACGGCGAGCCGCGGCTCTTCGAGACCGACCCCTCCGGCACCCCCTACGAGTGGCAGGCACTCTCCATCGGCTCCGACCGCAGCGACCTCCGCGACTACCTCGAGGAGCAGTACGAGGAGGGACTCTCCACCGACGAGGCGCTCGGGCTCGCGCTCGACGCGCTCGGGCAGGCGAACGACGGCGAGCTCACCCCCGAGGGCGTCGGCGTCGCTACCATCTCCGTCGAGGACGAAACGTTCACCGAACCCTCCGACGCGGAGATCGAGGAGATCCTCGCCGAGCGCGACCTGCTCGCGAGCGAGGAGGACGAGGACGCGGAGGGCGACGATGCGGAGGGCGGCACCGACGACGCCGCCGAGGAGTAAGGCGGCACGCCGCGACGGTCATGAACGAGGGTCCTCGGCGGACGGTTCCGTCCCTGCCGGACGGCTACGAGCTTCGTCAGGGTCCCCCTTTGATCGCCGCTTTTCGCCGAATCCGCGAGAGCGCGGGCATGACCGACCGGCCGGAGGCGGCGCTCGAACGCGGCCTCCCGAACACGACCTACGGCGTCCACGTCGTCCACCACGGGGGTGATTGCGGCGGCGCGAGCGATGACTCCCTGACGGGTGCCGGGGATGGCGATGGGGACCGAACCGTCGCGATGGCCCGCATCGTCGGCGACGGCGGCACCGCCTTCCTGATCGTCGACGTCGCGGTCGAGGAGCCACATCAGGGGAAGGGACTCGGGACGGCGACGATCGACGCGCTGATGAACTGGCTTCGTGACCACGCGCCGCCGGGCGGATTCGTCTACCTCTTTGCCGACGTCGACGGCTTCTACGAACGCTGGGGATTCGAACACTCCGCGCCGGCCTCGAAGGGGATGTGGATCCGGACCAACGAGCTGTGAGCGACGTGTGACGCCACGGAAGCCCCTCCAGAGGCTCAGGGCGCTCCGTTCGTCCGACTGAGATTTATGGGCGTCGGCGATGTCCCTTCACTCATGCAGGACATGGTCGGCGTCAACTGCGGCTGCGGCTCCGACGCTATGGACGACCCCGAGGACGGGTCGATCGTCGATCTGTCGGCTGATGACGCGAGGGAGCGCTGCAGCAACTGTGGCGGCAAGTTGACGTGGTCGACCTTCTATGCCGGCGTTCGGCTCCGGACGTGCCCACATTGTGAGTAGGTCGGCGTCCACGCATTTCCCTTGGTGGGACGTCCGTCCACGCATCCGCCCGAATGCACGTTTTTAAGATGGTTCCCGGTCCCCTCCGCGTATGAGTGACCGATCGAACGCGGAGGAGGCCGTCCCGGACGGCGGCTCGGTACGGGACGACGGTTCGGAGTTCGAGGGCGGGGAGGAACCGATCGACACCTACGAGGTGTTGATCGTCGGCGGGGGCGTGGCGGGGTTGACGGCGGGGCTCTACACGGCCCGCGCGAGCCTCGACACCGTCGTGATCAACGCCGGCGAGCCGATCCTCGCGCGCAACGCGCACCTGGAGAACGTCCCCGGCTTCCCCGCGGGCGTCAATCCACGACGCTTCCTCGACATGCTTCGATCCCAGGCGACCCGGAACGGCGTCGACCGGCGAGCCGGCCGCGTGACGCGGCTCGTCCTCGCGGATTCGGAGCGTGCCAGCGCGGACGAGAACGAGGAGGATTCCGCGGGCGACGCGGGCGAGGACGCCCGCTTCGTCGCGACGGTTGAACGGGAGACACGCGACGCCGCACGTGGCGGCGAGTCCGGGGCGTCCGAGACCTATCGGGTCGCCGCCGAGCGCGTCATCGCGGCGTCGTGGGCGGACGCGGACTATCTCGACGAACTCGACGTCTCGATCCGCGAGGCGGGCTCGAAGCGGTACGTCGACGACGACGGGCTCGGGCGGACGGACGTCGAGGGACTCTACGCCGCCGGCCGGATCGCCGAACGCTATCACCAGACCGTCATCGCGGCGGGCCACGGCGCCGAGGTCGCGACGACGATGATCCACGACTCCGAGGTTCCCTTCTATCACGACTGGGTCGTTCCCGAGGGCTACTTCACCGACCGCGGCCGCGACGTGCCGCCGGGCTGTGAGGAGATCGGCGAGACGGAGCGGCGCGCCCGCGAGCGCGAGTCGATGGCCGCCATGCGGGAGTACTTCGCCGAACCGCACGACGAGCGCCAGCGCACCCATCCCAGCCTCGTCGATGACCCGCTCGGACGGGTCTCGGGGCCGGACGAGTAGCGCCGAGGTCGGTCATAACGCCAGCCAGACGGACGTCGACAGCGCCAGGACGCCGACGGCCAAGAGGAGGTAGTTCGCGCGCGGGTTCTTCGCAGGCGTCAGATCGAACGTCAAGTGGGCGTCCGAGAACGGGCGGAACGGCTGGATTCCCATCGGCGTGATGGAGTCGGCCGCGACGTGAGACAGCAGGGTGATCGTCACGACGGCTCCGACGAACGCGGGCGTCCATCCGGGTGCGGCGGCGAGGACGGTAACGCCCGCGAGGGCTCCGACGACGATCGAGACCGCGGCGAAAAGCGCGAGGACGACGCCGGTCACTACCGCGAACGCGACGGTGTGGGTCGGGCCGCGGTGGGGGATCGGCAGTGACTGGTCCGCGTCCGGTAGCGTCGCGAACGCGACCGCGAGCCCGCCACCGAACAGCGCCAGTCCCGGCTCGCCGGCCTCGATCACGACGGCCGCGATCGGCGCGTATGCAAGCAGGCCGACCCCCACGTGACCTCGCCAGTACATGCAGGGTGGTCGGCGAGCGGCG
>CAZIFX010000152.1:0-2800 GCA_964538415.1 uncultured Halobellus sp. | reverse complement strand
TCGCCGTCCTCGAGAAACGCCTGACACTCGACGGTTCGCCCCTCGGGGTCCTCCGCGAAGAACTGGTAGATGTCGTAGGTCGGGTTCTCGTGTGGCTCCTCGCGGGCGACGTCGCTCAGGCGGTCGTGGGCGGCGTCGACCGCATCGCGGTCGGGGTAGACGAACGTGAGGATGCCGCAGGTGTCGGCCGTTTCCCGATCACAGAAGCCGAACAGCAGGTTCTCGTATCGGAGGATCGTGCAGTCGGGCTGTTCGAGTCGCACCTCGGCGCCCATCCGATCGACGTAGAACGTGACGACCTCCTCGAGCCGTTCCGTGGCGTGAAAGACGATCCCGGACATGAGCGGATCGACCGCCCGCACGCACTTAAAAACGGCCGCGCACGTTGCCGTCGGCTGCATCCTTTTAAGCGATCGACCGAAGCAACACGCATGACCTTCAGCCTCTGCGTTCGGGAGCGGTACACCGACGACGCGGGCGAGAACCAGCTCCGGTTCGGCGTGGCGGTGACGACCCGGCTGCCCGGCGTCGGGGCGCTCTGCCCGTTCGCCTCCGAACACGGCGCGATCGCCACCCAGTCGCTCGTCAACGTCGACCTCGGCCGGAAGGGGATCGAATACTTAAGCGACGGGCTCGCCGCCGACGACGCCCTCGAGGCCCTGCTCAACGCGGACGAGGGCCGGGAGGGCCGGCAGGTTCACGGGGTCGGCGAGAGCCGAGCGTTCGCGTTCTCGGGCGACGACTGTGAGGACTGGTACGGCCACGACGTCGGCCAGAACTTCACCGTCGCCGGCAACATGCTCGTCGACGAGTCGGTGATCGAGGAGACGGGAGCGGCGTACGCCGCGCGCGCCCACGGCGAGGCGCCGCTGGCCGAGCGGCTGATCGACGCGCTGGCGGCTGGCCACGCCGTCGGCGGCGACAAACGAGAGGGCCTCTCCGTCCAGTCGGCGGCGCTGAAGGTGGTCAACACCGAGTCCGGCCGGATCGCCGAGCCCCACTACGACGATCTGCGCGTCGACGCGACGGAGACGCCGATCGCCGACCTCCGTGACACCTACGAAGCCGCGAAGCGAGGGTGGGAGGACGCAGTTGAGCGCTACGCGGACGCCTACGAACGCGACGAACCGTGAACGGGCGGGCGGGGACTAGATCCGAAGCCGCGCGAGCACCGGCAGGTGATCGGAGGGATACCGTCCCCGGTCGTCGCGGTCGGCGAGCGTCGCGAAGGCGTCGACGTCGACGTCGGGCGAGACGAGCACGTGATCGATCCGGCGGTTCGCGATCAGGTCGCCGAAGTCGGTCACGCTCGTTCGCGGGCCGTGTCGGAGGTCCGCGGTTGCGGCCGCGTCGGTGAGGGCGACCGCTTCCTCGTTGCCGTCGGTCGCTTCCTCGCCGTTCCCACCCCGTTCCTCGTCCGCCTCGCCGGTCAGCGTTCGGTGTGGCGGCGATCCCGCGGTGCAGTTGAAATCGCCGAGGAGGACGACGGGGCCGTCACCCGCGATCGCGGGAAGCCGCCGCCGGAGCAGCCGGGCGGCCTCGAGGCGGGCGCGTGCGCTCTCGTGGTCGAGGTGGGTGCTGACGAGCAGGACTCCGGTCGCTTCGCTCGCTCCCTCGCCTTCGTTTTCCCCGTCATTCGCCCTCGGGGGCGTCCGCGCGGACTCCCGCGCCCGAACGCGTGCCCACGTCGCGATCCGCGGATGGGAGGCGCCCCACCCGACGGAGGGCGTCTCCGGCGTCTCCGAGAGCCAGAAGGTGTCGTGTTCGACGACGGTCCACCGCTCCCGCCGGACGGCGATCGGGCAGCCCTCGCCCTCGCCGTTCGTGTGACGGCCACGTCCGACGAGGTCGTACGCGGGCAGCGACTCACGAAGGTCCTTCCGTTGGCCGGGGAGTGGCTCCTGGAAGCCGACGACGTCGGGACGATGAAACCTGACGAGCGTCGTGACCGCGTCCCGGCGCATCGGCCAGACGTCGTGATGATCGTGCCGATTGGCGTAGCGCACGTTGTAGCTCATCGCCCGGAGCCGTGTCATCGTTCGCCGACTCGGCGGGCGCGCGGTTAAAACGCCCGGACGAACGGCCCGGCCGCGCGGCACGGGCACGACTCCCGTGAACGAACGGTCACGGCTCAGATCGAGAACTCGTAGAGCTCGTCGCCGACGTGGTGGATCGACTCGACGACCTTGCCGCTCTCGCCGACCATCTCGTCGCCGTCGACGAGCGCGCGGCCGATCGCGAGCACCTTCCCGTGGGTCTCCTCGGCGACGGCGACGAGGTCGCCCTCGCGGATCTTCCGGTCCGCCTCCACGATGCCCGGCCGCATCACGTCCGCGCCGTCGGAGACGAACGAGATCGCGCCGGCGTCGACGGTGACCACGCCCGTTTCGGGGTCGTGCTCGTTCGCGCCGCGTACGGTGAGGAACGGCTCGTCGTCGTCGACGTAGAAGACGGTCGGATCCCCGTCGACCAACACGACCTCGTAGTTCGCGTCCACGAACTTCACGAGCTCGAAGCCGTTCCCGTCGATGTCGATGCCGAGATGTTCGGCGATCGCCTCGCGGATGTCGTCGATGTCATCGCTCCGAAGGTGGTGGCGGGATTTCACCTGCATGGCCGATAGCTCGGCCGCTCGGGCGATAAAGGGACCGCTCCACGTCGTCGGTCCCGATTCGGTCGCCGCCGCCGTCCGACGTGCGTCAGCCGCGCACCAAACGCTAAGTAGACGGGGAGCAAGGGAAGCAGTATGTGGCGCTCCCGGAGAAGCCGGGACCGGCGGACGGTGATCTGTATCGCGTGC
>CAZIFX010000151.1:0-2842 GCA_964538415.1 uncultured Halobellus sp. | reverse complement strand
CGTCGGAACGATAGGCCGCGTCGCCGTCGGAACGATAGGCCGCGTCGCCGTCGGAACGATAGGCCGCGTCGCCGTCGGATTCGATCCCGCATGGTCGACCGCAATGGGACCATTTTTGTTTCCGTCCCACTGCCTTCCCGATGGACCCCGACGTCCGCCGCGGACGCGATCACCCACTCATCCATGAAACAGTACCTCGACCTCGTCGACGACGCGCTCTCGACGGGCACCTACAAACCGAATCGAACGGGCGTCGACACCGTCGCGACGTTCAGCGGACAGTACACGGTCGATCTCGCGGAGGGCTTCCCGCTGCTCACGACCAAGAAGATGGATGGCTATCGCTGGAACTCGCTCATCCACGAGGTGCTCTGGTACCTCTCGGGCGAGGAACACGTCCGGAACCTGCGCGAAGAGACGAAGATCTGGGACGCATGGGCCGACGACGAGGGTCGCCTGGACACCGCGTACGGCCGGTTCTGGCGGCGATACCCGGTCCCGGAGGATGACGCCGCGCTGCCGGGCGAGACGTGGCCGGCGGACGCCCACCGCTGGGTGACGGTCGAGGAGGACGCGGACGGAACCACCCGCCGGACGTTCGACCAGATCGCGTACGTGCTCGATCAGCTTCGGGAGAACCCCCACTCCCGTCGGATGGTGGTGAACGCGTGGCATCCGGCGAACGCCGCGACCTCGACGCTGCCGCCGTGTCACTACACCTTCGTCGTCAACGTCCAGGGCGACCGGCTCAACCTGCATCTGACCCAGCGCTCCGGCGACATCGCGCTCGGCGTGCCCTTCAACATCGCCGCGTACGCGCTGCTCGCGAACGTGCTCGCCCAGCGGGCCGGCTTCGAGGTCGGCGAGTTCGGCCACACCGTGGTCGACGCACACGTCTACTGCGGCACCGGCGAGCGTGGTGCGTGGTACGAGGATCACCTTCCGGACCTCCAAGAGCGGCTTGCCGACGTCGGGGCCAAGCCGGACTACCTTGCGGTGCGCGAGTGGCTCGAGGAGGCGGCTCCGCCCGAGGCCGACGGCGAGGAGGGATACGACCACGTTCCCGGCCTGCTCGAACAGCTCTCGCGGGAGCCACGCGATCGACCACGGATCGAGATCGCGGACGTCCCGCTCGATGACCTGACCTACGACGACGTCCGCGTCGTCGACTACGACTGCGCCGACGGACTTCGGTTCGCGGTCGCGGAGTGACGATGACTCACGGAGACAGGGGCGGTTCGACCGAGGAGCTCGAGTTCGTGCTCGTCGCGGCGGTCGCGGAGAACGGCGTCATCGGCGCCGACGAGGAGATGCCGTGGCACTATCCGGCCGATCTCCGCCGATTCAAGCGGCTGACGGCCGGCCATCCCGTGATCGTCGGCCGGAAGACCTACGAGAGCATCGTCGCGCGGATCGGCGGTCCGCTCCCCGACCGCGTCAGCGTCGTTCTGACGACGCGCGATCTCGACCTTCCGGACGGAGCCGTCGTCGCGAACGACGTGCCGGAGGCGATCGAACGCGCGCGCTCGTCCGCGACGGAGCTCGGCGTCGGCACAGTCCACGTGATCGGCGGGGCAACGGTCTACGCGGCCTTCCTCGACCGGGCCGACCGAATGGAGATCACGGAGATTCCGGAGTCGCCCGCGGGCGACGTCCGATTTCCGGAGTGGGACGAGGGCGAGTGGGTCGAAACGAGCCGCGAGGCCGACGACGACCTCGCGTTCGTCACCTACGAGCGGAGCGACGGCTGATCGGAGGAACACAGTGGACCACGCCTGATCGGGGACGCGCCGTCCCCGACCGTTATGTCGGTGAGGAAGCATAGCTCGGGCATGCCGACCACGAACGTCAACGACGTCGAACTGTACTACGAACGCAACGGCGACGGCGTCCCCGTCGTCTTCCTCCACGGCGTGATGATGGGCTCCCGCTTTTTCACCGAACAGCGAACCCTGCCGGAGGGATACGAGTCGGTCACGCTGGACTTCCGCGGGCACGGTCGCTCGGAGAAGGCAGAGACGGGCCACACGCTGCCGACTTACGCCGCCGATCTGGAGGCGTTCCTCGACGATCGGAACCTCGAGGAGATCGTCCTCGTCGGCTGGTCGATGGGGGCGCTCGTCGGCTGGGAATACGTCGACCGGTTCGGAACCGACCGGCTCGACCGGTTCGTCGTCGTCGAACAGCAGCCCGCCGACCTCGAGCAGGACGGCTACGAACACGGCGTCTTCGACCTCGCGGAGCTGATCGACCTGATGGAGCTCGCCCAGACCGACCATCACGCGCTGGCGGACGTCTTCATCGACGGGATGATCCACGGCGAGCCGAAATCGGCATACGAACGGATCATGTTCGACGAGATCTCCCGCGTGCCGCCGGCGATCAAGAGCGCGATCCTCCTCGACCAGTCGGTCCGGGACTACCGCGACGTGCTCGACGCGGTCGACGTCCCGACGCTCGTCTGCGTCGGCGAGGACGATGCGCTCGTCGATCCGGCCGGCGTGGCGTACGTCGCCGATCACACGCCGGACGCGACGATCGAGCGCTTCTCGGCAAGCAGCCACTGCCCGTTCCTCGAGGAGCCGGAGGCGTTCACCGACGCGTTGGTCGCGTTCGCCGACGGTCGGCGGTGAACGAGGCCGATCGAATAAGCGACCCGCCGGAGGGTCATCGATGAAGTGAACTACCCCTGCCTACTCGCCGCCGTTGGCGTCTCCTTGAGGCAGGGGCTTCCTGTTTCAACGACGCGCTTTGCAGACACAACCGCAGTGTCCACAGGGAGCGCAATCTCCACAGGCGTTCCTTCGGAGTGACCCACTCCTAGATCGGTGAGACCGCGAGA
>CAZIFX010000150.1:0-2845 GCA_964538415.1 uncultured Halobellus sp. | reverse complement strand
GCGGCCCGGCCGGACTGAGCGCGGCGCTGTTCGCCCAAAAGAACGGCCTCGAAACCATCGTGTTCGACACGGATACGACATGGATGCACAAGGCACACCTCTTTAATTACCTCGGGATCGGCTCCGTCGACGGCTCGGCGTTCATGGAAACCGCCCGCGAGCAGGTCGACAGCTTCGGCGTGACGCGTCACGACGCGGAGGTGACCGACGTCGCCGAGGGCGAGGACGGCGGGTTCGTCGTCTCGACCGACGGGGACGACCACGCGGCCGACTACCTGATCCTCGCGACGGGTGCGAAACGCGATCTGGCGGAGACGCTCGGCTGCGCCTTCGACGGCGACCTCGTCGACGTCGACGTCACGATGGAGACGAGCGTCGAGAACGCCTACGCGACCGGCGCGATGGTCCGCGCCGAGGAGTGGCAGGCGATCATCTCGGCCGGCGACGGCGCGGCCGCCGCCCTGAACGTCCTCTCGAAGGAGCAGGGCGAGCACTTCCACGACTTCGACGTGCCGGCCGACGCTCAGGCCGTCTTCGGCGGGATGAGCGAGTAGCCGATGTCACCGAGTCGGGCCCACCGAGACCGTCACGTCCGCCACCGGGTGTAGACCAACGAGAGCGACAACATCGTCCAGAGGGCGGGGATCACGAGCATGCCCGTGCCGATGTCGGTCACTTCCGCGACGAGCCCGATGACGACGGGAACGGAGGCGATCCCGACGTAGGTCGCCGCGGTGGTGAGCGCGCTCAGCGGGCCGCTGTACTCCGTCGCCGCCTCGACGCCGTACGCGGAGAGGACGGGAAACAATGCCGAGACGAGAAAGCCCGCCACGAAGACGACTGCGAGCACGGTCGTCGGCGTTCGGACGACGACCGCGAGGACGAGAACCGGCAGGGCGGCCGCGGCGGTGCCGATCGCGAGCGTGAGATAGCTGAACCGCTCCACCAGTCGGGAGTAGGTGAGTCGGCCGGGAACGTACGCGAGGAGGTAGACGGACAGCGCGAGGTTCGCCAGGCTTCGGTCCATGAACGTCGCGGCGTAGTAGGGCAGCCACGTGAACAGCGCGCCCTCGACGCCCCCGAGCAGCATCATCGCGACGAGTGCGCCGCGGATCCGCGGTCGCGCGAGGAGACGCCGAAGGGTGGCGAGGTCCAACTCGCGCTCGCTCCAGGAGGTCGTCGGGGCGTCGAGCAGCCGAACCGTGATCACCACGGGGAGAAACCAGACCGCGAGCAGCAGGAACGTCCAGCGCCAGCCGGCGACTGCCAACGCCGCGCTGACGATCACCGGACCCGTGACTGCCCCGAGCGACCACGCGAGCCCGTAGAGAACGAACGTTCGACCGACCCGCTCGGGGTAAAGGTGGCTCAAGAGGGGGCGGTCGACCCCGCGAAAGACGCCCATCATCGCGCCCTGTACGAGCAGCGCGCCGAGGAACAGCCAGTAGACCGGGGCGGTCGCCAACGCGACGAGCGCGCCGATCGTGCCGCCGACGCCGACGAGCAGCGTGCGCCGGACCGGAGTTCGCCCCGCGAGCAACCCCACCGCGACGATGGCGATCACGAACCCGAGGGTGCCGGCGGGTGCGACGAGTCCCAACAGTCCCTCCGAGACGCCGAAGTCCGCCTCGAAGCTCGCGAGCAGCGGGCCGCGCGTCTGCATCGTCATCGCGTCACCCGCGACGAACCAACAGGCAAGCAGCAGCCACGTCCGACGTCGGGTCACGGCGTCGCCTCCGGCACCGAGCGGGCGTGACTGACGTGGAACACGACGATTCGGAATCCTCGGGAGGGGTTAAAAACGGTTCCGTCCAGTCGGGTGCGGTCGTGGCCGGCGGCGGGAATCGCCGCCGATCGATCCTCGGCATTTAAACGCGTTCTGTCGTAACCGACTCGCATGCATTCCGACAGCGTGGCCTCCCGCATCGAGGAGACCGGGATCGTCGGCATCGTGCGCGGCGCGTCGGCCGACGTCGTCATCGAGGTCGTCGACGCGCTCCGTCGCGGCGGCGTCGACGTCGTCGAGATCACGGCCGACACCGACGGGGTGGCGGATCTGCTCGCGGACGTGGCCGCGTCGTTCGGCGACGAGGTGACGTTGGGCGCGGGGACCGTCCTCGACGCGCCGACCGCCCGGGCCGTCCTCATGAACGGGGCCTCCTTCGTGGTCACGCCGACGGTGAACCCGGCGGTCATCGAGACGGCGAATCGGTACGGCGCGCCCTCGCTTCCGGGCGCGTACACGCCGACGGAGGCGATCGAGGCGTACGAGGCGGGCGCCGACGCCGTGAAGGTGTTCCCCACGAGCACCGGCGGCCCTGACCACGTTCGGGCGATACGGGGGCCGCTCCCGCAGGTCCCGCTCGTGCCGACCGGCGGCGTCTCGACCGCCGACGCGGCCGCCTACTTCGAGGCCGGCGCGACCGCGCTCGGCGTGGGAAGCTCCCTCGTCGACCTCGAGGCGGCCGAACGCGGCGACTACGGGACGATCACCGCGAACGCCGAGACGTTCCGGCGGATCGCCGATGAGCGGTCGGGATCGCGGGGGTAACCGGGGACTGACGCCTCGAAAGCGACCGACTCGGCGCCGCTCCCGTCCGGCACTCCGGTTCCCGGGACGATAGGTTTATGATCGAACCATGGTGTTGATTCGAACGTGAGACGGATCGTCTTCATCGGAGCCGGCAGCATGGTGTTCGCGCGGAAGCTCGTCGGCGACGTCCTCTCGTTTCCCGAGTTGGCCGACAGCGAGATCGTGTTGATGGACATCGACGAGGATCGCCTCGAGCGGACGACCCGCGTCGCCGAGGCGATGGTCGAAAACGGCGGCGTCGACGCGACCGTC
>CAZIFX010000149.1:0-2847 GCA_964538415.1 uncultured Halobellus sp. | reverse complement strand
CCGGTGGACGCAGAATCCGATCGAGTGGACGGAAACACCACGTACGCCGCGCTCTCACACGCGTCGGCGCTCATCGCTTCCTTCCTCGGTCCGATACTGTTCCTGATACTCGCGGACGATGACGACGAGCTCGTCAAACGAAACGCGAAGAACTCGCTGAACTTCCAGATCCTGATCTTCATCGCCTTCGTGGTCTCCGGGGCGTTGACGATCGTGCTCATCGGGCTGTTGATGCTGCCGATCGTCGCGCTCATCGACCTTATTCTGGTGCTCATGGCCACGCTCAAGGCGAACGACGGAGAGGTGTACAAGTACCCGTACACGCCCGAGATCCTCTGAGCCGGGCGCTCGGCTCCGAAGCCGACGACTGGAGAATCGAAAATCGGAACGTCGATCGAAACGCGGCCGTCTACAGTTCGTCCTCGAAGTCGTCGAGGGCGAAGACGGTGTCGGCGCCGCGACGGTCGAGCGTCTCGTTGGCGAGCAGCCAGTAGACGACCGACAGCGCGCGTCGACCCTTGTTGTTCGTCGGGATGACGAGGTCGACGTTCGAAAGCTGGTTGTTCGAGTCACACATCGCGATCACGGGAATGCCGACCGTGATGGCCTCCTTGACGGCCTGTGCGTCGCCGATCGGGTCGGTGACGACCACGACGTCCGGCTCGATGTAGCCGGCGTAGTCGGGGTTCGTCAGCGTGCCGGGGATGAACCGACCCGTGCGGGCGCGGGCGCCGATGGCGTCCGCGAACTTCTCCGCCGGAAACCGACCGTACTGTCGCGAGGACGTGACGAGGATCTGCTCGGGATCGTAGTTCGCGAGGAAGTCCGCGGCCGTGCGGATCCGGCCGTCGGTCTGGCTCACGTCGAGCACGTAGAGTCCGTCGTCGCGGACGCGGTGGATGAACCGCTCCATGTCCTTCGTCTTCTGCTGGGTCCCGATGTGGACACCCGCGGAGAGGTAATCCTCCACGGGGATGAGGAGATCGGCATCGTCCTCGGGCATCACGTCGTCGTCGAACGGCGACGCGTCTTCCTCGTCCTCGAGTTCCTCCTCCTCGACGGCTGTCGCCGGGTCGCTTCCGGCGTCCGTCTCCGGTTCGGCCTCGACGTCCGCCTCCTCGGCGGGCGCGTCGGCGGTCGGTTCCTCGGTCGTGGCGGCCTCTCCCTCGTCGTCCGCCTCGACCGTCTCGGTCTCGGCGTCCGCGTCGAGTTCGACCGCGTCGTTGTCTTCCGTCATGCGTAGTGGAGATCCGTCATACCGCGTCGTCCGCGATGCGGATCAGTTCGTTCAGCTTGGCCGTTCGCTCGCCGCCGACCGTCCCCGTTTTGATGAACGCGGCGTCGGTCGCGACGGCGAGGTGTGCGATGGTCGTGTCCTCCGTCTCGCCCGATCGGTGCGAGATGGCACACTCCATGTCGTTTCGGTGGGCGAGCTCGACCGCGTCGAACGTGTCCGAGAGCGTCCCGATCTGGTTCGGCTTGATCAGGATGCTGTTGGCCGCGCCGACGTCGATCCCCTCCTGGAGCCGCTCGACGTTGGTGACGAACAGGTCGTCACCGCAGATCAGCGTCCGGTCGCCGACCCGGTCGGTCAGCTCCGCGAACGCCTCGTAGTCGTTCTCGTCGAACGGGTCCTCGACGTACGCGAGGTCGTACTCGTCGACGAGGTCGGCGATGTAGTCGACCTGCTCGGCCGTCGACTTCGTCTCGTCGCCGTAGACGTACACCTCCGTCTCCTCGTCGTACAGCTCGGCGGCCGCGACGTCGAGCCCGAAGCGGACCTCGAAGCCCACCTCGTCGACGACGCGCTCAACCGCCTCCTCGACGACCTCGAACGCTTCCGCGTCCGGGATCGGCGGCGCCCAGGCGCCCTCGTCGCCCTTCGCGGCGGGAACGCCGCGTTCGTCGAGGACGTCCGCGACGGCGGCGTGCACCGCGGCGTTCGCGAAGACGGCCTCCGAGACGCTCGGCGCGCCGACCGGGGCGGCGAGGAACTCCTGAATGTGTGTCGCCTCCTTTGCGTGTTCGCCGCCGCCGACGACGTTGCCGAGCGGCACGGGGAAGTTCTCCCCGCGGAACGCGCCGCCGAGGTGCTGATACAGCGGCGCGCCGAGCACGTCGGCGCCTGCCTTCGCCGCGGCCATAGAGAGCGCGACCGCGCTGTTCGCGCCGATCGACGAGAAGTCGGCCGTGCCGTCCGCAGCCCGCAGGGCGGCGTCGATGGACCGCTGGTCGCCGGCGAACAGCCCCTCAAGCCGGGGAACGGCGTGTTCTCTGGCCGAGGCGATCGCCTCGGTCGGCGGGAGCTCGATCGCCTCGAACTCCCCGGTCGATGCGCCGCTCGGTGCGGCCGCACGGCCGAAGCCGCCCGACTCGGTGAGCACGTCGGCCTCGACGGTGGGGTTGCCACGCGAGTCGAGGACGCGACGCAGCGAAAGTGACGTGATTCGTGTCATTAGTTTGTCTCCCTTCGCACGGTGAACGGAAGCGCTCCCGCGTCGTACTCCTCCGCGGCGACGAGGATCGGCTCCGTCTGGTTCGTGTCGATCAGCACCGGCGCGCCGTACGACACCTGCAGTGCTCGCGCGCCGAGGATTCGGGCCTTCTCGTACCGGTTGTGGCGCTGTCCTGACATGTGTTACTGGTACGGCGAGACGACGTCGACGAGATCGCGGTGTGAGACCATCATGCGTCGGCAGCAGTGACGGTTCACGCCGAGCTCGTCGAGGACCTCACCGGGGTCCTCTTCACCCTCGCGGGTCCGCTCCTCGAACTCCTCCCAGTGTTCACCCACGACGTTGCCGCACGTGAAACACCGGACGGGGATCATCATAGCGTGACCACCTC
>CAZIFX010000148.1:0-2858 GCA_964538415.1 uncultured Halobellus sp. | reverse complement strand
CGACGCCCACGCCGAGACCGACGCCCACGTCAACCGCCCCCGCGGCTACAACACCGACGCCGCGGGCGTCACGCGAGCGTTCGAGCACCACGACGTCGACCTCGACGGCGCGGACGCGGTGGTCGTCGGGGCGGGCGGCGCGGGTCGTGCCGCCGCCTTCGCGCTTACCGACGCCGGCGCGAGCGTCCACGTCGCGAACCGCACGACCGAGCGCGCCCGAGACCTCGCCGCCGACGTCCCGGGAGCCACGGGCGGTGGACTCGACGACCTCGACGAGCGGATCCCGGCCGCGGACGTCCTCGTCAACGCGACGAGCGTCGGCATGGAAGCTCCCGAGGAGACGCCGGTCCCCGGTGACCTGCTGCACGGTGATCTCGCAGTCCTCGACGCCGTTTACACCCCGATCGAGACGCGGCTGCTTCGCGAGGCGGCCGCCGCGGGCGCGACGACCGTCGACGGCGCGTGGATGCTGCTCTTTCAGGGCGTCGAGGCGTTCGAGATCTGGACGGGCGAGACGGCCCCCGTCGACGCGATGAACGAGGCGCTCCGCGCCCGGATCGAGTAACGAGTACAGGGATCGAAGAGCGGAGTTGCCGGATCAGTCGTCGCCCGCGGTCGAGGGTGACTCGCGGGCGACCGCCTCGAAGCCGCGGTCGAGATCGGCGAGGAGGTCCTCGACGTTCTCGATGCCGACCGAGACGCGCATCAGCGTGTCGGTGATGCCGATCGCCTCGCGCTCCTCCCGGGGCACCGGCTCGTGGGTCATCCCGGCGGGCAGCTCTATCAGGCTCTCCACGCCGCCCAGCGAGACCGCGAGCGTGAACTCCTCCAACGCCTCGAGGAACCGCTTCGCGTCGTCGATCTCGCCGTCGATCTCGAACGAGAGGACGCCGCCGAAGCCCGACATCTGCTCGCGGGCGAGCTCGTGATCCGGGTGGCTCTCCAATCCGGGATAGTGGACCGCGGTCACCTCCGGCCGCCCTTCGAGGTACTCCGCGACGGCCATGGCGTTCTCCTCGTGGCGCTCCATGCGGGGTCCGAGCGTCTTGATCCCGCGGCCGACGAGGTAGCTGTCGAACGGCGGGCTAGCGGCGCCGACGCCGACCTGCTGGAGGAACGCCATCTCCTCGGCGAGCACGTCGTCGTCCGTGACCGCCGCGCCCGCGATCGCGTCGGAGTGGCCGTTGAGGTACTTCGTCGTGCTGTGGACGACGACGTCCGCGCCGAGATCGAGGGGACGCTGGAAGTACGGACTCGCAAACGTGTTGTCCACGCCGAAGGTCGCGTCTGCCCCGTCCGCCACCGTCGCGATCGCGGCGATGTCACAGAGCGCGAGCCGCGGGTTCGTCGGTGACTCCATCCAGATCACCGCGGTCTCCTCGCGTATCGCGTCCGCGACGTTCGCCGTCTCCGTCGCGTCGACGTAGGAGACGTCGACGCCCAGCCGCTCCGTGAAGACCCGATCGAGCATCCGCCGCGTGCCGGCGTAGAGGTCCTCGAAGGCGACGACGTGGTCGCCTGGTTCGAGGGAGGCCAGAAGCGTGGTGAAGATGGCGGCCGTCCCCGACGCGAACGCCATGCCGTGATCGCCGCCCTCCAGTGCCGCCAGCCGCTTTTCGAGCCCGTGGCGGGTCGGATTGCTGAGCCGGGAGTAGACGAACTCGCCGGCGTCGGGGTCGACGTCCTCGAGGCGCATCCCCGTGTCGAGCCCGGGTAGCGCGAACGTCGAGGAGAGGTGGATCGGCGAGACGACGTCGCCGGCCTCGCTGCCGTTCCCGAACGGCTCCTCGCCCTCCGAGACCGCGAGCGTATCGAGTCCCCGAGCTGCCTCGTCCGACGCGTCGTGTTCGTCCATGTCCGATGCTCGGCGCCCACGAACGTAATAATTTGTCATCCGACGGTAATAATTGGACGTTCCGCGTATTACTGGTGGGGATGAACCGGCGATCGGGGAGGCTTTACCCGTCGGCATGGTGGAACCGGTATGACCGGCGATTGGGTGAGTCTCTTTTCTGGCGGCAAGGACTCCTCGTGGGCGCTGTACCGCGCGCTGGAGGAGGGGCTCGACGTGAGTCGGCTGTTGACCGTCCACCCCGTGGGTGACTCCTATATGTACCACACGCCCGCCACGCGGCTGGCGGCGCTCGCCGCGGAGAGCGTCGGGATCGAACTCGTTGAGATCGAACCCGCGGACTTCGGCGCGGACGACGTCGACGACGCCGGCGCGCAGGGCGACGCCGAGCTCGAACCGATGGAGGCCGCCCTTCGGGAGATCGCCGCTGGCGGGACGATGGACCTCGCGGGCGTCACCGCCGGCGCCGTCGAGAGCGACTTCCAGACGAGCCGGATTCGGGGGATGTGCGACCGGCTCGGGATCGACCTCTTTGCTCCCCTCTGGCAGGAGGACCCGGTCGGGCTCGCCGAGTCGATGCTGGACGCCGGCTTCGAGATCCGGATCGTCCAGGTGGCGGCGTACGGCCTCGACGAATCGTGGCTCGGGCGACGTTACGACCGGGAGGCGCTCGACGACCTGCTCGACCTCCGGGAGGAGTACGGCGTCCATCCGCTCGGCGAGGGCGGCGAGTTCGAGACCTACGTCGTCGACGGACCGCACATGAGTCGCCGGATAGGGTTGACCTACGAGACCGTCTGGGAGGGCGACCGCGGGCACGTCGAGATCGCTGACGCGAAGTTGGAGTAAGCGTTCACGAACACGGAACCCGGTAAGGTTCGTGCGGAAGCGTGGAGCGTTGGCTCGCGCAATAACTCCACGGGCACGATCGTACCGTCGCTACAAGCGGTCACTCCGCGGTGATTCGGTCCCGTGAGAACGGCGAGAGAATGGGGCCGGAGGGATT
>CAZIFX010000147.1:0-2942 GCA_964538415.1 uncultured Halobellus sp. | reverse complement strand
CTCCGTCTCAACTTCGTCCGTCTCCTCCGTCCGCTCCGTCTCTTTCGCGTCAGGATCACGAGCGGGAGTCGTCCCCAACCCCGAATCGTCGTCACGAAACGGGACGCTGCCGGCCAGGTCCTCCTCCGGATCTTCGGGGTCCGATTCGCCGGTTTTCTCCCCCTGAGCCGCCGCTTTCGGGGCGTCGGAGTCGGCGACTTCCTCGTCCGTTTCGTCATCCTCAACGGAAGCCGAGGTCACGCTGGTCTCCCCGGCCTCGCTTCCCTCGGTCCCGGTTTCCTCGGCCTCGGTCGGGACGGGGTCGGCCGAGGGCGGCCCCGAACCGACCCCCGTTTCCGCATCGGGAACGATCACGGCGTTCTCGGTTTCGGGGTCCGTCTCCTCGGTTCCGTCCCCCTCGGCAGCCGCGGTCTCGTCGGCCTCCACATCGTCCACGACCTCGTCTGCAGCTACCACGTCGCCTCCGGTCGGCTCCGCGATGGGTTCGCCGGTCACCGTCCTCGCCAGTTCGCGATACGCACGCGTCGCGGGAGCCGTCGGCGCGAACGCCGCGAGCGGCTCGCCCGCCCGATTCGCCTCGGTGACGGCGTCGTCCTCGGGGATCCGACCGAGGACGCCGGTCTTCAACACCTCAGCGACGAGGTCGGCATCCCCTCCGTCCGGGTCGCTCCGCGTGATGGCCGCGCCCGCGACGGTGCCGCCGAGCCGTTCCGCGAGCTGACGGGTCTTTTCGGTGTCCCCGAGCGCGTCGCGCTCGGCCGTGGAGACGAGCACCGTCTCGTCCGCGAGCCCGAGCGGGAGCGTCGACTCGTGTGAGAGTCCCGCGCCGACGTCGAGGACGACGTAGTCGGCAGCCCCGAAGGCGTCGATGACCTCCCGAAGGACCGCCGGTTCGGCCGCCGCGTACGCGTCGAGGTCGGTGTCGCCGGGGATCACGCGCAGGTCGTTCGGTCCCCCGTGGACCGCCTCCGTCGGATCGGCACGCCCGGCGAGGACGTCGTGGATCGTCGTGTCACCGACGTCGACGCCGAGCGCACTCGAGAGGTTCGCCATGCCGACGTCGGCATCGATCGCGACGACGTCGACGCCCGACTCGGCCAGCACCGTCGCCATTGCCGCGGCCGTGGTGGTCTTTCCGACCCCACCTTTCGCCGAGGCAACCGCATACACCCGTGCCATACCGTCAGGGTCCGAGGACTCCTACTTAAATGTACGCGGGTGAGGCCGATTCCCGCGGTCGTGTCGCCGAGTTGACCGCGAGCGGGTCATCGGGTCGACGGCGGGCGGGGGCGATCGCGCGAGGCCCCGCCGCACCCGCGGTGAACCGGCCGCGTCGTTTCGCAAACACCTTATACGTCGCTCGTGCAGTTTCGGACGATTAGTGAGTATGGCGAGACCAGAGGTGCTCGACCGGATCAAGGAGGCCGAAAAGGAGGCGGACGAGATCATCGCGGAGGCGGAAGCCGACGCCGACGAGCGCCTAGCCGAGGCTCGACGGCGCGCGGAGGAGATCCGCACGGAGGCCGAAAGCGAGGCGTCGGCGGAGGCCGAAGAACGGCTCGAAACGGCCCGCGAGGAGATCGAGGAACGTCGCGAGGAGATCCTCGAAGCGGGCCGCTCGGACCGCGACGAGCTCGAACGCGAGGCACGAACGCGCATCGACGACGCCGTTAACGACGCCGTCGAGCGGTTCGAGGAAGCGGTGAAGGCACACGCGACGGGGGAATGAATGGTCCTTAGACCGGAGCGGATGAGCAAGGTGTCGGTGACGGGCTCGAAGCGCGTCATCGACGACGTCATCGAGGCGGCCTACGAACACCGCTCGCTGCACGTCACGGACTACGACGAGCGCTACGAGGGGTTCGAACCGGGCCAATCGCTCGAGGGCGCGGAGGAGGTCAACGAACGCCTCGTGACCGTGCGGTCCCTCGAGAGCATTCTCGACGTCGAGGGCGACGAGATCGACGCCGGCGGGACGCTCGACGACGAGGCGCTCGCGGCCGAGCTCGCGGACGTCCGCGAGCGGGTCAACGAGCTGAATGACCGTCGTGACGAGCTGCAAACGGCGCTCCGCGACCGACAGGAGGAGATCGACCGGATGGAGCCGTTCGCCGAACTCGGCATCGAGCTCGACCTCCTCGGCGGATACGACTCCCTCGAGGTCGTCGTGGGAGAGGCGAAGGCGGACGCCGTCGAGGCCGCGATCGCCGAGGCGGACGGGATCGAGGCCTTCGAGACGTTCTCGGGCGGCTCGGTCGTGGCGATCTTCGCCCGGCCGGCCGACGATGCCGAGGCGGGCGTCCTACAGGACGCGCTCGTCGGCGTCGACATCGCGCTGCTCGAGGTGCCGGACGTCGAGGCGAGCCCGAGCGACTACGTCGCCGATCTCGAGCGCGAGCAGGCCGATCTCCGAAGTGACCTCGAGGAGATCGAATCGGAGCTCGCGAGCGTCAAGGAGGAGGCGGCCGGCTTCCTGTTGCGGGCGGAAGAGCAGCTGACGATCGAGGCCGAAAAGAAGCAGGCGCCGCTCTCGTTTGCGACCACGGAGAACGCCTTCATCGCGGAGGGGTGGATCCCGACGGACTCCTACGACGACTTCGCGGCGACCGTCGCAGACGCGGTCGGCGACCACGCCGATGTCGAGGAGCTGAAACGCGCCTCGTTCACGCCCGATGGCGACCATCACACGGAGACGGTCCACGGGAGCGACGACGAGGATCACGAGGCGGCCGACGCGACGGCCGAACGCGAGGCCGCCACCGACGGCGGCCACGCGAAGCGTGACGAGCCGCCGGTCGTACAGGACAACGGCGGCGCGGCGGGGCCGTTCGAGCTGCTCGTTCAGGGCTTCGGCCGGCCGAAGTACTCGGAGTTCGACCCCACGCTTCTCGTCTTCCTCACCTTCCCGCTCATGTTCGGGTTCATGATCGGGGACATCGGCT
>CAZIFX010000146.1:0-3169 GCA_964538415.1 uncultured Halobellus sp. | reverse complement strand
GTGGAACGGTTACGGGGCACGCCCGACCACGTGGAACGGTTACGGGGCACGCCCGGCCGTCGAATGACGGGACCCGTCGCTCCGGACGCCCAGTTCCTCCAGCGCGCACAGGATGACGATCGCCTCGACGACGTCGCGTTCCTCGGTGTGGGGATCGTCGCGGTCGGCGAGCGTTTCCTCCGCACGGCACTCGAGTCGTTCCTCCAGTTCCGTCTGATCGGTCGCCTCCTTCGTCGCGGTCAGCAGCGCCTCGTGGTCCTCCCGAAGGTCGAGCGAGACGTGGGCAGCGTTACACCGCGACAGCGGATGAGTGTCCATCTCGACGGCGAGGTCACGGACCAGCTCCCAATCGTTCTCACAGAACCGGAGCGTGACCGTCCCGACGACGTCGCGCCACGCGATCGGATCCCCGTTTTGCATGAGATTCAGCGCCCGCGGCGGGACCGCGATGCGGGTGTGGGTCTCCTCGCGTCCACAGAGACAACACGGCGTGTTCTTGAGTCCGGCGTACACGTCCTCCCGTAGGGGACGAAGGGTCCTGTCGGTTTCGGCGGCGGCGGTCCCCGTCGTGGTCCGTATCGTCGCTACAACACCCGCTTGCCGAAGGCGCTCGCGGCAAGCTCCGTCGCCAGCTCCGCGGTTTCGTTGTGCTGGTCGAGCGTTGGGTTCACCTCGACGAGTTCCATGGTTCGGAGACAATCCGCGTCGTGAACGATCTCCATCGCGGTGTGCGCCTCGCGATAGGTGACGCCGCCGCGAACCGGCGTCCCGACGCCGGGCGCCTCGTGTGGGTCGAGCCAGTCGAGGTCGAGGCTGACGTGGACGCCGGAGACGCCCTCGCTCGCGGTCGCCATCGCCTCCTCGGTCACGTCGGTGATGCCCCGCTCGTCGACGTCGGACATCGTGTAGGCCGTGAATCCACGCTCGCGGATCAGCTCGATCTCGGCCTCGTCGACGGAGCGAAGCCCGACGAGCACGACGTTCTCCGGCGAGAGCCCGGGGGCGTTCGCCCAGTCGACGCCCTCGAAGGCACCGATCCCGAGCGCGGCCGCCAGCGGCATCCCGTGGACGTTGCCCGAGGGGGTCGTTTCCGGCGTATTGAGGTCGGCGTGGGCGTCGAACCAGACCGCGCCGATCTCCGCCTCCCGGGCCGCGCCGACGAGCGAGCCGATGGCGATGGAGTGGTCACCGCCGAGCGCCAGCGGGACGTTCCCGTCGGCTAGCGTGCGGGCCACCCGGTCCGCGAGCCGGCGGCTCACGTCTGCCGTTTCGCGGAGAAACTTCGCGCTCCCCGCGGTCGGCTGTTCGGCGTCCGGATCCCGTTCCTCGGCGCGTGGTACGGCGAGGTCACCGCCGTCGACGCAGGTCACGCCCGCCCCCTCCAGCTCGGTCGAAAGTCCGCCGTAGCGGATCGCTGACGGTCCCATGTCCACTCCGCGTCGGTTGGCGCCGTAGTCCGTGGGGGCGCCGATTATCTCGACGGTCGTCATGGGAAAGGCCCCTCCCGGGGACGGCTTGAAGCCATGGGTTCGGGACGGTTCACGCCGATCGGCTCCCTCGCTTCGATCCGTCACCGTTTCCTCGCCGCGTTCCCATCCATCGACATGGACCGTGGCAAGGCCGGAACCGACGATGCCGATTCCACCGGCTTCGGTCCGGACGAAGTCGATCCGGGCGACATCGAGCCGAGCGACGTCGATACGGGCGACATCGAGCCGGCCGGCGCCATGATCGCGGTGGCGTTCACGGGTGCAGTCCTCGCGCTGTTCGGGTTCGGACTGTCGTTTCTCGTCGGCGATGCCGCGCTCGTCTTCGTGCTGGTGGGGCTCGTCGTCGTGCTCGCGAGCCCCGTGGCGTATCTCCGGTTTCGCGAACTGCGGTCGGATCGAGCGTGAACGTCCGTTTATAAACGGCTTCCATCGCATTTAAGCGGAGGCGCCATGTAATCGTGCGTATGTCGTCCATCGAACTCACATCAAGCCAGAAAACCATCCTCACGGCGCTCATCAACCTCTACGGAGAGGAGGAGGACGCCGTCAAAGGCGAGGCGATAGCCGAGGAAGTCGACCGCAACCCCGGCACGATCCGAAACCAGATGCAGTCGCTCAAGGCCCTCCAGCTCGTCGAGGGGGTTCCGGGACCGAAGGGCGGGTATAAGCCGACCTCGAACGCGTACGAGGCGCTCGACGTCCAGCGAATGGACGAGCCCGCGCACGTGCCGATCGCCCACGACGGTGAGCCCGTCGAAGGGGTCAACGTCGACGGGATCGACCTCTCCAGCGTTCACCACCCCGAACTCTGCCGTGCCGAGATCCACGTACAGGGATCCGTCAAGGACTTCCACGAGGGTGACTCGGTCACCGTGGGGCCGACCCCGCTCTCGAAGCTCATCATCAAAGGTACCGTCGACGGGAAGGACGACACGGCGAACGTGCTCATCCTCCGGATCGACGACATGCGCGCGCCGGCCGAGGAGCCGGCACACTGAGGCTTCGTTTCTCTTTCGATCCTCGCTTCCTGCCGACCCGCGAGCGTCGCGACCGCCTCAGATCTCGTGGCCCTGCGCCGCGAGCGCTTCCTCCAGCGCGGCGAGGAGGAACTCGACGTTCTTCGACCGTGCGGAGTAGCCCATACAGCCGATCCGCCAGACGTCGCCCGCCAAGTCGCCGAGCCCCGAGGCGATCTCGAGGTCGCACTCCGAGAGGAGGTGGTCGATCACGGCCGCGTCGTCGACGTCGTCGGGCACGCGGACGGCGTTGAGGCTCGGCAGCCAGTACTCGTCGGGAGCGTTCATCTCCAAGCCGAGATCCTGCAGCCCGGACTTGAGGTCGCCGGCGACGGCACGGTGGCGGGCCCACCGCTCCTCGATCCCCTCCTCGGCGACGAGTCGAAGCGCCTCGCGGATCGCGTAGACGTTCGTGATCGGGGCGGTGTGGTGATACGCACGGTCCTCGCCCCAGTAGCCCTCGAGCAGCGAGAGGTCGAGATACCAGGACCGGGGCTGCTCCTCGCGGGAGAGGACCTTTTCCATCGTGCGGTCGTTCAGGGTGAGCGGGCTCGCGCCGGGCGGACAGGAGAGACACTTCTGTGGTCCCGAGTAGGCGACGTCGACGTCCCACTCGTCGACGCGCATCTCGACGCCCCCGAGCGACGTGACGCAGTCGGCGAT
>CAZIFX010000145.1:0-3201 GCA_964538415.1 uncultured Halobellus sp. | reverse complement strand
ACGGCGAGTGGGGTCCCGACCGCGACAAGCCGGCGTACGACGTCATGATGCAGGCGCGCGGCGGGTTCATGTCCTTCACCGGCGTCGAGGGCGGCCCGCCGGTCCGGATCGGCGTCGCGCTCGCCGACGTCGGCGCGGGGATGTACGCCACGCAGGCGATCCTCGCGGCGCTGTTCGAGCGCGAGGTCGGCGACGGGACGGGCCAGAAGGTCGACGTCAGCCTCCTCGACGGGCAGGCCGCCTGGACGAGCTACATGGCGACCAACTACTTCGCGAGCGGCGAGCCGCCGGGGCGAATGGGGAGCAAACATCCGAACATCGCGCCCTATCAGGCCTTCGAAACCGCCGACGGCTACGTCGTCGTCGCCTGCTCGTCGGACGCCTTCTGGCCGCGCCTCTGTGAGGCGCTCGATCGGCCGGACCTGCTCGCGGACGAGCGGTTCGAGACGAACGAGGGACGCGTCCGCCACCGCGACGTCCTCGACGCGGAGCTGGACGCGACCTTCGCCGAGCTCACGACCGAGGAGGCCGAGACGCTCCTGGAGGAGCACGACGTCCCGGCGAGTCGCGTCCGTGACGTGAGCGAGGTGTTCGCGGATCCGCAGATCGAGGCGCGGGGCATGCGCGTCGAGATGGACCATCCCACCGCCGGACCGATGACGTTCCCCGGCTCCCCGATGCACTTCTCGCGGACGCCGACGACCGTCCGGCGATACCCGCCGTCGCTCGGCGAACACACCGAGACGATCCTCCGTGAACACGGCTACGAAGACGGCGACGTGGCCCGGTTGCGGGAGGCGGGAGCCATCCCGGAGGAGGAACGATCCGATCCGACGGGCGACTGAGTCGGCACCTGGGAGTGGTTTCTCGTCCGTGGGCGACGGGAGTGGTTTCTTGTCCGTGGGCGACGGGAGTGGTTTCTTGTCCGTGGGTGGTTAATTTACGCGCGTGGAGGTGGTATACGCCGATCTGGACGGCACGTTGCTGTCGTTCACTCGCGAGTACGACGACCTCGTTGCTGACGCCTTCCGTCACGTCGAAGGCGAATGCCACAGCGAGTGGGTCACGACCTACGCCGACCGCTTCTTCGAGCTGTTTGAGACACAGGAGCCCGAACCGTTCAAACGCGCGTTCGCGGCGGTGAGCGACCGCCCGAAGGCGCTCGCAGACGCGTTGCTGGAGGCGGAGATCGACGCCAGCGAGCCGCCTCCGAACCTTCGGCGAGACCTCTCGCTGCTCGGAACCGACCGCCGACTCGGCGTGCTCACCAACGGCGTTCCCGAGTGGCAGCGACGGAAGCTCGCCGCGCACGGTCTCATCGAGGAGTTCGACGCGATCGTGACCTCCTACGAGGCGGGCGCACACAAACCGGATCCCGAGCCGTTCGAACTCGCGGAGGAGCGCCTCCCGGCCGACGCCTACGCCATGATCGGCGACGACGACGCCGACGTCGAGGGCGCGAGGCGTGCGGGATGGAGCGCGTACCGCTACCGACCGGCAGATCACGGCGGAATCGCGGCCGCAGTCATCGGCCGCGAGGACGGAGCCAACTCGGAGTGAGCTTGGTGTGCGGAAGCGACCGCCGCGCCCCGATCGACGCGGCATGACCCCGAACGATCCCCTCCGAATCGGGCGATTATAAACCGGCGTGGGGCCTACGTCCATGCAGTGAACGAACGCGACGCCCTCCGCATGCTCGCCGTCGACCTGCCGCACGCGGGCGACGACGCCGCGGTCGTCGCCGGGAGCGTGATCACGACCGACATGCTCCACGACCGAACCGACTTCCCCGCCGGAACCACCCGCTATACAGCCGGCTGGCGCGCGGTCGGCGCCTCCCTCTCGGACGTCGCGGCGATGGGCGCGACGGCGACCGCCGCGGTTGCCGTCTACGCCGACGAGCGATTCGACCGCGACGAGCTGGCCCGGTTCGTCTCGGGCGCCGTCGAGGTCTGTGAGGCGGTCGACGCCGAGTACGTCGGCGGCGACCTCGACACGCACACGGAGTTCACGGTCGCGACGACCGCCGTCGGCGACGTCGCCGACGCAGGGGCGGTTCTTCGGTCGGGCGCGAACGTCGGCGACGCCCTCTGCGTCACCGGCGAGTGGGGACGATCCGCGGCCGCCCTGCGTCTGTTCGAACGCGACACGGTCGGATCGGTCAAGCGCGGGAACGACCTCTTCCGGTTCACCCCGCGGGTCGAAGACGGGGTCGGACTCGCCCCACACGCGACCGCGATGATGGACTCCTCCGACGGGCTTGCCCGGTCGCTTCACCAGCTCGGGGAGGCGAGCGAGGTCGGGTTCGCGCTCGACCGCGAGGCGCTCCCCGTTCATCCCGCGGTCGACGACGTCGCCGCCGATCCGGGCGACCGGTTCGAGCTCGCCGCGACGTTCGGCGAGGACTTCGAGCTCGTCTGTACGGTCCCGGAGGACGTCCTGCCGGCCGCCGAGGCGACCTGTCCCGCCGGGCTCACGCGGATCGGATCCGTCGTTCCGCCCGAGGAGGGCGTGACGGCCGACGGCGAACGGCTCCCCGACGCCGGGTACACCCACGGGTGAACGGCCCCTGTTCAAGGGATCCCTGTTAAACGCTACGCGCCGGACTGCGGGTCCTCGAGCGAGCCCGGATCGAACGTGTCGGGGTCGAACTCGTGCTCACGGAGCAGGTCCGGGTCGACCGCGCGCAGCACCGACTCGTTCGTCGCCTCCAACACGACCGGCGGGGCGACGTCCGCCTCGACCGCCTCGAGCCAGCGACCGACGCAGAGACACCAGCGATCCCCGGGAACGAGTCCGGGAAACTCGAAGGCGGGCTGTGGCGTGATCAGGTCGTTGCCCTGTCTCCGGCTGTAGCGTAGGAACTCGGCGGTGACGACCGCACAGAGCGTGTGTTCGCCCACGTCGCCGTCGACGTCACGGCAGCGGCCGTCACGAAGATAGCCGGTGGTCGGGTCGTGGCTGCACGGGACGAGCTCGCCGCCGAAAACGTTGCGGTCGCCGTCCGCGTCGGGATCGGAGTCGTCGAGGAACACGGACGAACGTTCGGCCTGAACGGCCTTAATCCTGGGTTCGGTAAGCTGGTACCGGCAGGGCGGAGCAATGCTCGCCGCCCACGCCGGCGGGACGGATCAGCATCTTTCAACGCGGAGCCCCCGGCCTCAAGTCGTGCGGGACCGTCGGTCCCGCTGACCATCCGAA
>CAZIFX010000144.1:0-3217 GCA_964538415.1 uncultured Halobellus sp. | reverse complement strand
ACGGGAGAAGGGGAGTCCACTGACAAGCCCACGACTTCAGTCGTGGGTCACTGACTCGTTTTCGAGCCGCCCGTAGACTGCCTCCACCATCTCGCCGGTCTCCTCGATGATCGCGTCCAGCTCCTCGTCGTCCGTCGGGAAGCCGAGCAGCCGTGCGAGCTTCATGATGGAAACGTGGTAGACGAGCTGTCGTCCGGGCTCCCGCTGCTGGATGACCATGTTACAGGGAAACAACGCGCCGATCCGGCCGTCGGTGGCGTCGAGGGCTCGGTCGGCCATGGCCGGGTTGCAGGCGCCGAGAACGTAGTACGGATCGCGGTCCGCGTCGACCTTTTCGTTCAGGAGCTCGCTCGGCGAGAACTCGACGGGGACGCCGAATCCCTCCTCGGCGCAGGTCTCGCGAACGTGCTCGATCGCCGCCTCGTGGTCCATCGCCAGCGTGGCGCGTTTCTCGCCGAAGTCGTCGGGATCGAGCGCGGCCGGATCGAACGGAAGCGTCATGACCCACGGTGGGTGCCGTGCGGTGAAAAGGGTGGGGGGACCGCTGCGAAGACCCTGCCGACGGCAACGTGGCCGGCGTCGGCCGCGCAGCGAACGACCTACTCGACGGCAACGGGGCCGGTGCCCACGACGTCTTCGACCGCGGCGACGAACTCGCCGCGTCTTTCGAACAGCGGCACGTCGGATTCCTCCAGCACCGACGCCAACTCGTGCGGGCCGTCGGGGGTCCGGATCACCGCGTCGCCCTCCTGGGCGACGACGTCGCTTTTGCGTGCGGGCCAGGTCAGTCGGGACGCGACGCGGGCGATCGGCTCGCCCTCGACGTCGGGCCCGTCGCCGAGCGCGACGGCCGGCTCCGCGTCCTCGGCCTCCTCATCGGTGTCGCTCATGGCTCGCGATTCCGCTCCGTGGGGCATACCGCTTTCGATACGGCGCGGAAACCGAGGGCCGCCTCGGAGCTGTCGGGAGTCGGTCGTCGCGCATCCGCTCGACCTCCCCCCGATTATATGTCGTTTGACGAACGTAGTTCGAGTGACATGTCCGGGGACGCTCGCTCGAACGAACCCGCATCGGACGGCGAGAAATCCGTCGCGGACGACGGATTCGACGAGACGTCGGCGAGCACCCGGAGCTTCTGGGACGGCGAGTGGTCGGTCGAAAACTGGGCGATCATCGGGTTCTTCGTGCTGCTCGCGACGATCACGGTCGTCTTCTCGACCGGTCGGGGACCGTTTCCGCCCCTCGAGCCGCCGATTCCGCCCGCCGTGTACCTCTACTCGACGATGGGCGCGCTCGGCTACGCGTTCACGAAGCTGATCACGGGACTCGGCGACTTCGTCGAGTGGGGGAACGTCGAGGAGTTGGTGGAGATCGCGCTGCGGATCCCGGCCGCGTGGGTGCTCGCGGCCGGGGTCTTCCTCCTGTCGAGCCTGCTCCTCTCGGCGGAGATCGCCGCGGACGCGCGCCTGATCGCCGGCGTCTCGTTCCTCGTTGGGCTGTACATCAACGTCGCCTTCGAGTCGCTCGGGGCGCTGGCGGATCGCCTGTTGGGGAGACGAGACTCGTGACGGGTCCGCGGGAAGGGGCCGGTCGACCGCCACGGCCGCCAGCGTCGGGCGAGCGTCTGACGTACTGTTTTCAGGGAGGACCACGTATTGTGCGTATGACCAGTCTCTCGGAGACGTACGGGGGTCGGGGGCGCTCCGAGGTGGGTCCGCGCCGCCTCTCTCTCGGCGTGGGACTGTTCGTCGGCGGCACACTGTTGCTCGTCGCCGGACTGCTCACGGCGGCCGAGGTGATCCTTTCCGGAAGCTTCTCCTCGGGTGTAGCCCGGCGCTACGGCGGCATTCTCGGCGGCTTGGGGGCTCCACTCGTCATGCTCGGCATCATGACGGTGTTGCCAGCCAACAGAACGACCCGGGGTGCGGCGGTGGTCGGCGCCGCGATCATGGCGCTCGGCGTTGCACTGTTCGCGCACGCGTACCCGCATCAGTGGGTCGGCGGACCTAGTCCCGAACTGACCGACCTCACGCTTCCCACCGCCGGTATCTACCTCCTCGGAGCCGCGACGACGCTGTGGTGTCTGTTCGTCGGCGTCGCCAACTTCAAGACGCGAAACGATCCGGGCGGAACCGTCACCATGGAGGTCACCCACAAGGGTGAGACCAAGGTGATCGAAGTCGAGCGGGACCAGATCGACGGGCTCGGCGGCGTCGGCTTCCTCGGCGGGACCCCCGACGGAAACGTCGAAACGCAGACGAACCGCCCTGGCGACTCGGCCGAGGGGCAGTCACAGCCCACCGAATCCGCCCCGACGACCGAATCCGCCCCGGCGACCGGATCCGCCCCGACGAGAAAACCCGCTTCGGCAACCGAGTCGTCGAGATCGCGCGGCACGTCATCGACCGGCTCGTCGACCCACCCGCCCGCCGGGACGTCGCCCTCCGGACTCAGCGACGGCGGGAGCACGACGCCGGAGATCACCTCGCCGATGGACGACGCGGACCCCACGACGTCGACGGGTTCGACCGCCTCCGGACCGTTGCCGCGGGACGGTCCCGGAGACACCTACTGTGGCAACTGCGTTCGATTCGATTACGTGCGGACGGACGACGGCATGCGACCGTACTGCGGGCACCACGACGAGTTGATGGACGACATGGCGGCCTGTGACGACTGGACGCCGCGGTGAGCGTCGCCCGCGCGTGACGTATTATCGTGCCAGGTCGGGCAGTAAGTTAGCTTCCCGTGAAGTCGATTCGCGACCCGCCGCTGTCCTCCTCGCGCTCGGCGGGACCGAGCCGTAGGAACTCGTAGGCGTCGTCGGTCAGGTGGACGGCGCCGTCCTCGATGGCGACGTCGACGGTCTCGAGCGTCGATCCCTCACACGGCCCGAAGTTGCAGTAGCCGGAGTCCGCCTCGAAGGTCGCGCCGTGTTTCTGACAGAAGATCTCGCCGTTCCGGACGAACGCGCCCTCGTCGCGGTCGAGCCGCACGTCCGTCCAGTGTTGACAGTAGTTGCGGAAGGCGGCAACGCCGTCCGCGAGCCGGATCAGGATCGCCTCCGCCTCCGGGTTGCCGTCGGGGTCCGCGCCGACGTCCCCCTCGCCCTCGTCGACCGCGTCCGGGTCGACGGGTCGCAGAGTGACGAGCAGCGTGCTATCCTCGGGAACCTCCTCGACGGCGACGATCCGACGCTCCGCGTCCATGTCCGAGC
>CAZIFX010000143.1:0-3312 GCA_964538415.1 uncultured Halobellus sp. | reverse complement strand
CTGGAGGTCCTCCTTCATCGCCTCCCGGCCGAACTCCTCGATGTCGACCGCGACGCCGTGTTCGTCCTCGTACTCCTCGGCGGTGAGCTGGAGGGAGCGCGCGGCGACGTCCCATCCCCAGCCGGAGATCTCCGTGACCTCGGCTCCGCCGTCGCCGTCGCCCGCTCCGTCGTCCCCGTCGTCGCCGGCGGTGTCCTCCTCGTCGTCAGTCGTCCCGACACAGCCCGCGAGCGCGACCGCGCCGAGCGCCGCGCTGCCGGTGATGATCCGTCGCCGACCGTAGCCGTTCGGAGTGATGTCTCGTGTCATGTGTACACGGAATATTGAGGAACAATCGTTATTATTACTTAACTTTTTCCCTATTTTTCGGTGAACGGCTCGATTACGGCAGTTTCAGAGCGTTTTGATGTGAAGAACGCGATTATTTATATATCTATTACCGGGCCGTCCGACAAAAAAGAGGAAAAAACACCCGGTTAATTATAAATATCCGCGATCTGACTCGGAATATAACTCGTTCAGGACGGCAGCGTTCACTGATGGAGAACAACAGTTTTGTGCTACGAGATCGTACCGGCTGAGAGAACGATGGGTGACGACGACGGGATCTCGGTCCAGGCCACGGCGACGACGTTCGCGATCATCGAGGGGCTTCGTGACCGGAACCACGCCGGAGTCACCGAGTTGGCGGCCGAACTCGACGTCTCGAAGAGCGCCGTCCACAACCACCTCTCGACGCTGGTGACGCTGGGATACGTGCGCCGTGACGACGGGGTCTATCGACTCACCCACCGGTTCCTCCAGTTCGGGTTGCGCATGCGCGAACGCAACCCGGTCTTTCGCGCCGCAGAGCCGGAGATCCGATCGCTCGCGCAAACGACCGGCGAGACGGTCAACCTCGTCGTCCCGGAGGGCGACCACGGCGTCTACCTCCACCGCGTCGGCGTCGACGACCATCCGGTCCCCGAGGGCGGCCACGTCAGTCTGCACGCCTCCGCGGCGGGAAAGGCGATCCTCGCGTTCCGCTCCCGTGAGGACGTCGACGAGTACGTCGCGACGACGGGTCTCCCGCCGGTGACCGAGCGAACCGTCACCGACCCGGCCACGCTGCGCGACCAGCTCCGATCCATCCGCGACCAGCGCGTCGCGTTCGACCGGGGCGAACAGGCGCCCGACTGGCAGTGCGTCGCCAGCCCGATCGTCGTCGACGACGAGCCGGTCGGGGCGATCAGCGTCTCCGGCCCCGCCGACCGGCTCCGTGGCAAACGTCTGGAGGAGGACAGCACCGGCCTGGTGTTGAGCACCGCGAAGGCGGTCGAGATCGAACTGCTGCGTGCTGACGAGTGACATCCTCCTCGCCGTAAACGGCGAGGCTTCCCACGCATGGGGGACGCCAGTCAGTCGTCGTCGGGAAACGGCACCTCGACGCGGTGCCCGTCGTCCGGAACGAAACAGTCGCCGTCGAACGCCTCGCGAGCGTCCCGCAGGATCGGCGAGGCGTCACCCGCGTACCGCGAGGAGACGTGCACGAGCGCCAGCCGCTTCACGCCGGCTCGCTCGGCGATCGAGCCGGCCTCCCGGCCGGTCGAGTGGGCCGTTTCGCGGGCACGGTCGGCCATGTCGTCCGCGAAGGTCGCGTCGTGCACGAGCAGATCCGCGTCGCGAGCGACCTCGACGGTTCGCTCCCGCGGGCGGGTGTCCGCGGTGTAGACCACCGTGCGGCCCGGGCGCGGCGGACCGACCACCTGCTCGGGCTCGACGACCGTGCCGTCCTCGGCCTCGACCGGCTCGCCGGCGTGAAGGCGACCGAACTTCGGACCGACCGGAACGCCCAATTGCTCGGCTTTCGGTCGGTCGAACCGGCCGGGGCGGTCGTCCTCCGCCAGCACGTAGCCCTGCGAGCGGGTGTGGTGTTCCGTCTCGAACGCACGGACCTCGTAGCCGTCGCCCGCGAAGGCGACCTCGCCGGGCGCGACGACGTCGAAGACGACCCGAAATCCGGGTTCGTGGCCGACGGCGTGGACGAGGTCGTCGAGATCCGCGCGGGTATTCGGCGGACAGTGGACCGTCAGCGGCTCGTCGCGCTCGTTGAAATCGAGCGTCTGGATCAGCCCGGGAATTCCGAGCACGTGGTCGCCGTGGAGATGCGAGACGAAGACGTGGTCGATCGAAAAGCCCGTGCCGAACCGCATCATCTGTCGTTGGGTGCCTTCCGCACAGTCGAAAAGCAGGCGGTCACCCTCGCGGTTGATGAAGAGGGCGCTCGGCGCGCGCTCGGTCGTGGGGACGGCGCCGCCCGTCCCGAGAAAGGTGACGCGAAGGGACATACGCATCCCTCCGGTCGGCGTTTTTAAACCGGTGTCGGTGCGACGGCCGGAAGCAGACCGATCGAGGACCGACCGATTAACCCGTCGGCGCCCCCGAAGGTGGGCCATGCACGACGCGATCGCCGAACTCGTGAAACGTGAGGGGTGGCGGGCGGAGGGCGCGGCCGCCCGCGTCCACTACGAGGGTGCCGGCGACCGGTTTGCGGTGGAGTACTACGCGCCGACGGACGTGGTGGTCTACTGGTCGGTGCCGACGGCCGCCGGGAATGCCGGAGGTGCCGAGGATGCCGGCGGTGCCGGCGATCCGGCCGCCGAGCGCGACGCGGACGGTCGAAACGATGACGCCCCGTCGCCGGCGGCGCCGATCCCCCGCGACGACGTCCCGAATCCGCTGCGAAAACGGATCCGCGGCGACCTGTCCGCGGCGGGCGTCGACCCCGAGGTGGAGCGGCGGTCGGTCTGATCCGCCCCGACGTCATCGATGCCGCTCACCGAAACTTCCAGAGCAGCGACCGCAGCTTGTAGCCGATCGAGTCGTTCCGGTATCCCGTCCAGCCGCTCATTCCGCCCAACAGCACGGTGGCATCGTATCCCTCCCCGTCGAGCAGCTTCGCCGCTCGTTTGGCGACGATCCCCATCTTGCAGACGACGATCACCTCCGCGTTCGTCGGGATCGCATCGAGGTGATCGAGCAACGACTCGTCGTTGCCACGCTGGATGTCGCCGTACACGGGAAGGTTGTCGCTTCCGTCGATCGCGTTTCGTCGGTGCTCCCGTTCGGGGCGAATGTCGAGGACGAACGGCTCGTCGTCCGTTCCCAACCGCTCGGCGAGGGCTGACGGGGAGATCGTCTTCACGTTCGTACCGGCGAGCCGGCGGCACAAAACCGTGCCGTTGTGCGGCCGCCGCGACGGCGTGGATTCGTGGGCAGCGGCCGCCGCGACGGCGTGGATTCGTAGATCACTCCTCCCCGTCGCCGACGAAC
>CAZIFX010000142.1:0-3317 GCA_964538415.1 uncultured Halobellus sp. | reverse complement strand
AGAGCCTCGACATCCACTACAACGAGACGAGCGACGTGCTCGATTATCTCGTCGACCCGTCGGTGTTCGAGTACCGCGACGGCTACGTCGACCTGCCGGACGGGCCCGGCCTCGGCATCGAGATCGACGAGTCGTACGTACGCGAGCAGACCGGCGGCGTCGACTGGCATAACCCCATCTGGCGACACGACGACGGCAGCGTGGCGGAGTGGTGAACGCATGACCGGGAGAACGCGACGATGACTCGCCGACACGAATCGCCGCGTGAACACGCCGTCCCCGACCGATACGCCGGGCGAACCGCGATCGTCACGGGGTCGACCCGGGGCATCGGCGCGGGGATCGCGGAGCGGCTCGCCGCCGAGGGCGCGAACGTCGTCGTCAGCGGCCGCAGCGTCGAGGCCGGCGAGGCGGTCGCGGAGCGGATCACGGAGGCGGCGCCCGTCGAGGGCGCCGACGCGGCCGGCGACGCCGCCTTCGTGCGTGCCGACATGCGCGATCCCGACGACGTGGCGGCGCTCGCGGAGGCGGCCGCCGAGCGGTACGGGTCGGTCGACCTGCTCGTGAACAACGCGGCGGTGCAGACGGAGACGGCCGCCGACGAGGCGAGCATGGACGACTGGGCGTTCGTCGTCGAGACCGACTTCCGCGCCTACTGGCTCGCCGCGCGCGCCGCGCTCGAGCACATGGATCGCGGCGCCATCGTCAACGTCTCCTCGAACCACGCGTACGCGACGATGCCGGCCCACTTCCCGTACAACGCGGTGAAGGCAGGTATCAACGGGATGACCCGAGCTTTGGCGGTCGATCTCGGGCCACGGGTCCGGGTGAACACGGTCGTTCCCGGCTGGGTCGAGGTGGAGCGGACCCGCGAGGAGCTGCCCGAGGGACGGCTCGCCGAGGTCGAATCGATACATCCGACGGGACGGATCGGGACGCCCGCGGACGTCGCCGCGGCGACGTCCTTTTTGGGGAGCGAGGCGGCCGCTTTTATCACGGGCGCGGCGCTGCTCGTCGACGGCGGCCGCGGCGCCGTCATGCAGGACGACGTCCTCCCGGACTATCGGGCACGCGAAGGCTGAGGCAGACGCCTCAGTTCTTCTCGGCGACGAGTCCGTCGACGAGGTGGTCGCCGAACACGGCCGCGCCGAACGGACCGACGGTCACCGGTTGGTCGCCGTTCGACGTGGCCTCGTCCGGGCCCTGATCCCCGTCCGCCACGACGACCGCGTCAGGGTCGACGGTCGGCAGGCGGACGGCGTCACTCGTGAAGTTCGTCACCCAGGTGTAGCCGCCGCGCTCGGCGACGTCGACGCCGTCGGGGAGCCGCGCGCTGTGGGGGACGCCGGCCGAGGCGAGCAGGTCGACGACGAGGTCGTCCGCGAGATCCGCCGCCGGCCAGACGCCGCAGTAGACGACGCGCCCGTCACCGACCGCGTTCTCGACGACCGCGGGGCGGTCCGCCTCCACGCCGTCGGTATCGTACACGAATCGAGCGACGGCGTCGTCGGGGACGAGCCACTCGGCCCACGTCCGGAAGCCGAACCGGTCGGGGTCGACGAACGGTGACGTCCCGTCGGCGTCGGGAGCGGAGCCGTCGCCGCCGGCGTCGTCGGTACCGTCGACCCGCCGCACGCGGGTCTCCAGTCGACGCGGCAGCGACTCGTGCTGGTCGACGGCCGCGCCGACGAGGTCGGTCAGGGGGCCGGGCTGAAGCGCGGGGCGGAGCTTGTTGTGTCGGTCCTTCACGCCGGTTCGTGGGCCGAAAAGGAGGCTGCCGCCGGACGCGACGTAGTCGGTTAGCCGGTCGGCGAGGTTCTCGGTGACGAGGTGAAGCGCGGGCGCGACGACCGCCGCGTAGCCGTCGAGGTCGGCGTCCGGCGGGATCACGTCGACCTGTACGCCGCGCCCGCGGAGCGCCCCGTAGAACGCCTCCTGTAGGGCCCAGTAATCGAAGTCTGGCGCGTGCGGCTGCACGTCGAGCGCCCAGAGCGCGTCGTAATCGAACAGCACGGCGACGGGCGCGTCGACGTGGCCGACGTCGTCAAGCGCGGCGAAGTCGGCGGCGGCGCTGACGGCGTCGTGGTAGCCCCGGTCCGGCGAGCCGTCGGCCCTCCTGAGGCCGGCGTGGTACTGCTCCTGTCCCTCGAGACACCGCCGCCAGCGGAAGTAGAGGACGGCGTCGGCGCCGTGGGCGGTCGCGTGGTGTGCCCACAGCCGCATCGCGCCCTCGCCGGGCTGTGGACAGTGGGGCGGCCAGTTCACGTCGCCCGGCTGCTGTTCCATCACCCAGAAGGGCCGGTCGAGCGCGCTTCGGTAGAGGTCGTGGTCCATGCCGACCTGATCCGGGTCGCCCGCGCGGAGCTGGTCGGGGCTCGCCTCGCCGGCGTAGCGGTCCTGCACGAAGCCGGTGGGATACGAGTCCCACGAGACTACGTCGAGGTCCGTGCTCACGTCGAAGGCGTCGAGCGTCGGGAACCGGCCCATGAAGTTGTGCGTGAGGAACCAGTCGGGGTTCGCCTCGCGGAGCAGGTCCGCCTGAAACCGATTGTACGCGACGACCGAGTCGCTCGCGAAGCGTGCGTACTCGAGGAGCCGGGAAGGATGGTGTTCGGCCGGCGTCGGTCCCGGCGGGTCGACCGCCTCGAAGGAGTCGTACGCCTGGCTCCAGAAGCGGTTCCCCCACGCCTCGTTGAGCGTCTCGACGTCGCCGTGTCGGTCGCGGAGCCACTCTCGAAAGGCCGCGGCACAGTCGTCACAGTAACACCGAACCGTCCGGTGACAGCCGAACTCGTTGTCCGTCTGCCAGCCGGCGACGTGTGGCGAGTCCGCGTACCGCTCGGTCACCGCCCGGACGATCCGCTCGGTCTCCTCCCGGTAGGCCGGGGAGTTGAAACAGTAGTGACGGCGGCTCCCGTGTTCGCGGACGGTGCCGTCGGGGCCCTCCTGACGGATCTCCGGGCGCTCGTCGACGAGCCACTTCGGCGGCGTCGCCGTCGGCGTACAGAGTACCGCCTGCATGCCGTGGTCGCCGACCAGCTCAACCGCCTCGTCGAGCCACTCGAATCGAAACTCGCCGCGTTCGGGTTCGAGGACGCTCCAGGAGAACTCCGCCATCCGCACGTACTCCATGCCCGCCTCGGCCATCGCCTCGACGTCCTCTGTCCACCGCTCGCGCGGCCAGTGCTCGGGGAAGTAACAAACTCCGGTTCGCATACGGGAGGCTCTCGACGTCGATACCTAAGGGTTCGCATGGCGGATCGGCCGTCGGGACGTCGATGGCACGGTCGACGGCCGGGACGTCGATGGCACGGTCG
>CAZIFX010000141.1:0-3429 GCA_964538415.1 uncultured Halobellus sp. | reverse complement strand
CCTTGATGAGCTCGTCGTCGATCGCCTCCTCGGGCGTGATGATGTCGGCGTCGTTCCGGCCCATCCCGGGCGAGTACTTCGTGCCCATCTCGAGGCCGGGCGCCTCCAGGTCGCCGAGCTCGTCCGCGAGATCACGCGGGTCGACGATCTCGCCGGCGATGGCCGCCGCCGTGGCGACCTCGGGCGAACAGAGGTAGACGGAGTCGTCCTCGATGCCGGAGCGCCCCTCGAAGTTGCGGTTGAAGGTTCGCAGCGAGACGGAGTCGGAGGCGGGCACGTGGCCGATGCCGATGCAGGCGCCACACGTCGCCTCGGAGAAGTTGACGCCGGCCGCCATCATCTCCGCGGTCCAGCCCTCACGGGCGAGCATCTCGGAGGCCTGCTTGGAGCCGGGCGCGACGATCATCTCGGTGTGTTTCGCGACCCCGCGGCCCTCCAGCATCTTCGCGCCGGGGAGGATGTCCTCGTAGGCGCCGTTCGTACAGGAGCCGATGATGACCTGCTCGACGTCCGTGCCGGCGACCTCGCGGACGGGCACGACCTTGTCGGGCATCGACGGCGCGGCGATGAGCGGCTCGATCTCGTCGAGATCGACCGTGATCGTCTCGGCGTACGCCGCGTCCTCGTCGGGCGAGAGCTCGACGTACTCGTCCTCGCGGTCCTGTTTCGCGAGCCACTCCTTCGTCTTCTCGTCGGTCGGGAAGATGGAGGAGGTCGCGCCGAGCTCCGTCCCGAGGTTCGTGATCGTCGTCCGCTCGGGGATCGAGAGCGACTCGGCGCCGGGTCCGGTGTACTCGAAGATCTTGCCGACCCCGCCCTTGACGGTCAGCTCGCCGAGTAGGTGAAGCGCGACGTCCTTCGCCGTCGCCCACTCGGACAGCTCGCCCTCGAGGTGGACGTTGACGATCTCGGGCATCTCGACGTAGTAGGCGCCGCCGCCCATCGCGACGGAGATGTCGAGCCCGCCGGCGCCGATCGCGAGCTGGCCGAGCCCGCCGGGGGTCGGCGTGTGCGAGTCGGAGCCCAAAAGCGTCTTGCCGGGCGCCGCGAAGTTCTCCTTGTGGACCTGGTGGCAGATGCCGTTGCCGGGCCGGGAGAAGTAGGCGCCGTAGGTGCCCGCCGCCGAGCGGAGGAAGCGATGGTCGTCGGTGTTCTTGAAGTCGAACTGGTAGGTCTGGTGGTCACAGTACTGTGCGGCGAGCTCGGTCTGGACCTCGTCGATCCCGAGCGCCTCGAACTGCAGCCAGACCATCGTTCCGGTCGTGTCCTGCGTGAGTACCTGATCGATCTCGATGCCGATCTCCTCGCCGGGCGTCAGCTCGCCCTCGACGAGATGATCATCGAGGATCTGTTCCGCAATCGTTTGTCCCATAACGACCCGAAGTCGCCGCGCCTCCGATATAAATCCCGCGAGTTTTCAGCTATATCGACCGTGTGGGATCGGTTCTCCCGGCAATTTTCAGTCGAACACGGGAACGTTGGCATAACCCATATCGATCGGTCATGACCGAGCCCATGTGGGTCGGCGTTTTCCGCTCTGACGCGCACGTCCGTGTCGGAACGGCCGCGGTGCGCTCATTCGAGCTGGTGATAGTCCAGCTCGTAGCCCGCGTCGAGGGCGTCCTGCACCGCGTCGCTGGGCTCCCCGACGGGGGCGGTATGGAGCCGAGGAGCGCCGATGTCGACCGGCTCGAAACAGACGTTGCGTCGCCACTCCGCGTCCGTGTCAGGATGATCGGTTCGGTAGTGAGCACCGCGGGATTCGGTCCGCTCGAGCGCGCCGCGGAGGACGGTCTCGGCCGTCGTCAGCATGAAGCCGAGATCGATCACGAGCTCGAACGATCGGTCGGTGACGGCACCGACGCGGACGTCACCCGCTTTCTCCCGGAGGGCGTCGAGGCGATCGAGCCCCTCCCGAAGCGACGCGTCGTCCCTGAGGATCCCCGCGTGTTCCCACATGAGGTCACGAAGCTCGGCCAGCAGATCCTCGACGTCGTGCGTGCCGCTTCGCCCGGCGATGGCGGCGAGTTCCGCGACGTGTGGCTCGAAGGTCGCGTTCACGAGATCCGCCGGCACCGTCCCCGGCCCGTCGACCCGGTCGGCGATCCGCTCGCCGGCGACGACGCCGTACGCGATCGTCTCGGCGAGCGAGTTTCCGCCGAGTCGATTGGCGCCGTGGACGCCGGCCATCGTCTCGCCGATGGCGAACAGCCCCTCCACGTCCGACTCGCCGTATGCGTCGACGCGGACGCCACCCATCCCGTAGTGTGCGGTCGGTGCGACCTCGACCGGTTCCTCGGCCATGTCGACGCCGAGTTCCGAGAATCGTTCGTACATCCGAGGCAGTCGTTCGGCGATGAACGCGGCGTCACGATGCGAGATGTCGAGATGGACGCCGCCGTTTTCGGTGCCACGCCCCTCGGCGACCTCCTTGGCGATCGCGCGGGCGACGACGTCCCGTGCGTCGAGTTCCATCTGGTCCGGCGAGTACCGTTCCATGAATCGCTCGCCGTCGGCGTTGTACAGCCGCCCGCCCTCACCACGGACCGCCTCGGTGACGAGACGACCGCTCCACGGCTCCCACTCCGGGTCCTCGACGTCTACCGCCATGCCGGTCGGGTGGAACTGGACGAACTCCATGTCCATGAGCGTCGCTCCGGCATCCAGCGCCAGTGCGGGTCCGTCGCCGTTGTTCTCGTCGTCCCGGGACGTGTGTCGGTTGTACACCGCGGCGTACCCGCCGGCCGCGAGCACGATGCAGCCGGCGTTGAACAACACGAACTCGCCGGTGTCCATGTCGAACCCGGCGGCTCCGTACGCCCGGTCGCCGTCGGCGATGAGCTTCGTGATCATCACGTTCTCCCGGTAGGGGACTTCGAGGGCCCGCGCCTTGGCGACGAGCGTGTCGAGCAGGGACTCCCCGGTGTGGTCTCCAGCAAAGGCGGTGCGTCTGAACGACTGTGCGCCGAAGTAGCGTTGGTCGATCTCGCCGTCGTCGGTTCGCGAGAACGCCATGCCCCACTCGTCCAGCTCACGGAGGAGAGCCGGCATCCGCCGGGTGACCGTTTCGACCTGCTCCGGATCGTTGAGGAGGTGCCCCTCGTTCAGCGTGTCCGCCGCGTGGATCGACCAGTCGTCCTCGGGATCGCGCGTGCCGAGCGCGCCGTTGATCCCGCCACGAGCCCACGTCGTGTGGGCGTCACCGTGCCCCCGCTTCCCGAGGACCAACACGTCGTCGATGCCGTGGTCCGCGAGTTCGATCGCCGCTCGAGCGCCGGCCGCTCCCGCCCCGACGACGAGCACCGAGACGTCCACGCGCTCGTAGTCGGGCGTCGAACCGTTGCCGGTCCCGCTGACGAATTCCATGGCGAACGGTACGTGCTGGTCGGGCATGAACCCTTCGCGCGCGTGCGCGCGAGGACCGCGACA
>CAZIFX010000140.1:0-3444 GCA_964538415.1 uncultured Halobellus sp. | reverse complement strand
TTTCGTGTCGGGACCGCTCGACGGCTGCCGGCCATCACGTCGAAGATACGGCTCCCTTTGCGAACAACGCCTATTACGTTGGCCGTCGTACCGCCGACCATGGCCCGAGCTCGTGACCTGATCAGCGAGGAGTACATCTCGGTGACCGCCGACGCGACCGTCGACGAGGCGATCGACGCCGTCCGGAAGTACACGCCCGGCGCCGCCGTGACGATCTACTACGTGTACGTGACGGACGCCGACGGCAAGCTGACGGGGATCGCCTCGCTCCGCGAGCTGTTGAACGCCGCCGGCGACGTCGCCGTAACGGACGTGATGACCGACGAGGTCGACGAGGTTTCCGCCTCGGCGACCTCCGAGGACGTCGCCGAGGCCTTCGTGAAACACGGCTATCCGGCGCTTCCCGTCCGTGACGACGACGGCACCCTTCCGGGGATCGTTCGCTCCGCGGACGTCATCGATGCGCTCGATGAACGCACCGCGAAGGACCTCCTGAGCGACGTGAAGGGATTCCAGCCGTTCGGCTAACGCCGATCGGGATCCCTGCCGGGAGCGCCACCCGACCCGTTTTCCCGGGTGAGCGTGCGACTCGTCCCCTGTCAGTCTCCGGCCGATGCGCATCCGGTGCCATCCGGGATCGACATCCCCCGGCGCCCACCACGTCCCCTCGAACGCTCCCTCGACGCCGTTTCACCACGGCGGGTCAGCCCCGACGCCGCCCGTATCTGACGACCGCGAGCGCGACGAGCGCCCCGAGCCCGGCGAGGACGGCGAGGACGATGAACAGCTCCCGCGAGCCCGCAAGGGTGAGCACGGTGCCGGCGATCCCGGCACCGAGCGCGCCGACGCCGAAGATCGCGAGGTAGGTGTAGCCGAACGAGAGGCCGCGGGCGTCCGGGTCGGAGTAGGCGGCGACGGTCGCCTGCGAGAGCGGCTGTACGGTGAACAGCGCCACGCCGAGCAACAGGGAGACGGCGAGAAACGTCGGGATGGTCCCGCTCGCGGGCACGAACAGGAGCGCGAGCCCCGCCAGCACGGACATGACGTACACGAGCCCGCGCTCGGGCTGGATCCGGTCGGCGATCCGCCCGCCGAGGTACTGTCCCGCCACGCCGACGGTCAGGATCGCGACGTAGAGGTAGCGGGCGGGGTCGAACTCCTCGGCGAGGGGACCCTCCGGATCGACGAGCTGCAGGTCGACCAGGCCGCCGATCGCGTCCCCCAGCAGGTCCGGCAGAAACGTGAGAAAGGTCCGGTAGTAGAGCCCGCTGAGCGTGACGAATCCCAACACGAGCACGAACCCGACCGTCAGCAATGCCCTCGTGTCCGCGACAAACGCCGCGGGCGAGATCTCGCCGCTTTCCGAGCTCGATCCGGACGACTCGTCGTCGACTTCACCACCTCCGTCGGCCTCGACGGGCTCTCCGGGGCCGTCGGCCGGCGCGTCGGGAAGGGCTCCCTCGACGTCGACGGTGACGCCGTAGGCCGCGACGGCGAGCGCCGGCAGCGCCAACAGCCCGGCCACGACCCGCCAGTCGAACGCCAACAACAGGAGTGCGGTCGCGAGCGGGCCGAGCGCGATGCCGAGGTTGCCGCCGATCCCGTGGTAGCCGAGCGCGATGCCGCGGCGCTCGACCGCGTTCGAGAGCAGCGCGAGCCCCGCGGGATGATAGACGCTCGCGGTGAGCCCCCACGCCGCGATGGCGACCGCGAGCATCCCCAGCGTCGGGGCGAGCCCCGCGGCCACGAACGCGACCGCCATCCCGACCAGACACGCGAGAATGAGCGGTTTCGAGCCGAATCGGTCGACGAGCACGCCCCCCGGTAGCGCCCCGACGCCGAAGAGCCCGTAGCCGACCGTCACCACGAGCCCGAGCACCGCGGCGGTCGTGGAGAACTCCGCGATCCAGACGGTGAGCAGGATCGGAATGGAGAGCTCGTAGGTGTGGACGAGCCCGTGAGCCGCCGCGGTGAACGTCACGATCCGGCGCTCGTCGTCGTCCATTTCGAGCGAAGCTGTGCCCGCGCGGGGGATAACCCTCGCGTTCGGGTTCCGGCTTGCCGGAAGGCCTCCGAGGGTCCGTGACTCAGTCGTCGGCCGGCGTCGATTCGGCCGCGTACCGCGATCGGACCTCGTCCATGGCGGGGTCGATCCGGTCGACGCCGCCGGTCGCTCGCTTCGCGCTCGCGGCGTCCTTCAGCCCGAAGCCGGTGACGCAGGCGACGACCGTCTCGTCCGGCCCGATGATCCCCTTCCGTCGTGCGCGGCGGACGCCCGCGACGGATGCAGCCCCGGCCGGCTCCGCGTAGAGCCCCTCCGTGCCCCCGAGCAGTCGCGCCGCCTCGAGGATCGCCTCGTCGTCGACGAGCAGGGCCGTGCCGCCGCTCTCCTCGAGCGCCCGGCAGGCCTTCACCGTGTTTCGCGGCCGGCCGACCGCGATGCTGTCCGCGAGCGTCTCCGCCACCTCGTCGGGGTCGTCGTGGTCGTGGAAGGCGTCGTGGATCGCGGGGGCGCCCTCCGCCTGCACGCCGAGCATCCGCGGCGTCCCATCGACGTAGTCGAGGTCGGCGAACTCCCGGAATCCCTTCCACGCGCCGGCGATCGTGCAGCCGTCGCCCATCGAGAAGACGACCCAGTCCGGAACCTCCTCTCGGACGGCGGCGGTCTCTGCGAGCTCGTGGCCGACCGTGCGTTTTCCCTCGACCTGGAAGGGGTTGATCGCGGCGTTACGGTTGTACCAGCCGTACTTCTCGGTCACCGCGACGCTCAGGTCGTAGGCCTCGTCGTAGGTACCCCGCACGGCGAGGACGTCGGCGCCGTAGACGAGCGGCTGTGCGAGCTTCCCCTCCGGGGCGTCCTCGGGGACGAAGATCCGACAGTCGAGTCCCGCACGGGCGGCGTAGCCGGCGAGCGAGGCCGCGGCGTTTCCCGTCGACGCGCAGGTTACCACGTCTCGGCCGGCGTGACGCGCCTTCGTGACCGCGACGGCGCTGGCGCGGTCCTTGAAACAGCCCGTCGGGTTGCGCCCGTCGTCTTTCACCCACAGGTCGACGCCGAGCTCCGCGCCGAGCCGCGGCGCGTCGATGAGATCCGAGCCGCCCTCCCCGAGCGTGACCGGCTCCGCTGCGTCGTCGACCGGCAGGAACGCCGCGTACTTCCACTGATCCTCGATCACGCCGTCGAGCTCGGCGTCGAACCGGTCGTGGATCTCGTCGTAGTCGTAGACGACCTCCAGAACCCCGCGAACGCCCTCGTGTTCCGGACAGGTGTAGATCACCTGCTCGGGATCGTAGGTCTCCCCGCAGAGCGTACACTCCAGCGTCCGGACGTGTGGCAGTCCCATGGATCGGCGGACGGATCCGGACGGGATAAAGCCTCGGACGGCGGCACGGACGTCACTGGACCGGGCCGGACGGCGGCTCGAACGTCACCGGACCGGGCCG
>CAZIFX010000139.1:0-3450 GCA_964538415.1 uncultured Halobellus sp. | reverse complement strand
CTGAACCATCCGAAGAACTATCTCGGCTATCCGCTCGCGCTGTATCACCCGGGAGACACCGAGCAGGTGCTCGCGGAGTACGTCGTCGGGGAGACGGACGGCGCCCGCCAGGGGGCGGCGTTCCTCGGGCTGATCGAGGAGCGACCGGACCGCGTGACGCTCACGCCGCTCGGGCGGGAGGTCGTGCGGTTCGCGATGGACGAATACGGGGGCGTCGATGCGGCGCTCCGACGGTTCGACGACTGGCGGCGCTCGCGCAGGCGATTCCGTGAGGTCGCGCCGCGGTGGGGCCTCCTGACCCGGCGGGTCCTGTGGGCGTATCCGGCGACGCAGCTGCTCGTCGAGGAGATCCAGACGATGGCCGACGACGACATCGCCGATCCGTCGCTCGTCGATCTCGTCGAGTGGCTTCACGTGCAACATCCGACGTTCACCGTCGAGCTGTTCGTCCGCGGCGACGCGGACGTTCGCGGTCGCGTGCTCGACGGGGATGGTGACCTGCGTCGAGGCGAACTCACCGACGGGGACGTCTTCCACTCCCCGACCGTCTTCCAGCTGAAGGCGATGTTGTTTCACGCCGGCATGCTCGAAACGCGGGGCGCGGAGCCACACCGGCTCGACCCCGAAACCGATTCGTGGGCGCTGCGGGAGTCGCTCGAGTTCCGGTAGCCGGAACCGCTCGGTGGGGCGTCGCTCGGAACCCGGCGGCAGGCCGTGATCCCGAGCACGGGGGCCGTCCTCAGAGGGTCCGGGACTGAACGTTCCGCTGGTGCGGCGTCGATCCCGAAGGCTCGACGACCCTGACGTCCGATCATATCGATCGGATGATTACTTACTGGATGCCTAGTAAATCTTCGAGCGAGCGAACGCGCATCGCCGATCGACGGCCGGAATTGACTACCACAGGAGTAGTAACGCAGTCCAAAGCTATATCATGGGGGTCTACATAACAGACGAACTGTAATGGTCGATACTGACTCAACCGGAAATCGAGACGAAAGTAGCGTGTCACGCCGTCGGTTCATGGCCGCGGCCGGCGCGACGGGTGCGGCGATGGGAGTCGCCGGCTGTGCCGGTGATGACGACGACGGAACGACGACTATCCGGCTGTCGGCCGACGCCGACTTCGAGGAGATCAGCGACGAGATCAACGAGGCGTTGCAGGCCGCCGGCCTGTCCGAGGACATCGAGGTCGACGTCCTTCCGGGGGACTTCGAGACGGATTCGCGTCGCGAGGACTATCAGGCGGCGCTCGACGCGAATCGTGGCGACCCGGACATCTTCATGATGGACAGCGGATGGACGATCCCGTTCATCCTCCGCGAACAGCTCGTCAACATGGAGGACGAGCTCTCCGACGACGTGATCGACCGCGTTCGGAACACGTACCTCGAGGCGTCCGTCGACACGGTGTCTCATCCCGAGACGGGCGATCTGTTCGGCGTCCCGCTGTTCCCCGACTACCCGGTGATGCAGTACCGGAAGGACCTCGTCGAGGAGGCCGGCTACGACCCCGAGGGCGAAAACTGGGCGACCGAGCCGATGTCCTGGCAGGAGTGGTCCGAGATGGTCGCGGACGTCTGGGATCACCACGGCGGCGAGGACGAGATCCGCTACGGGTTCACGACCCAGGCTGATGCCTACGAGGGGCTCGCCTGCTGTACGTTCAACGAGACGATGAGCTCCTTCGGCGGCGCCTACTTCGGCGGCCGCGAGAACCTGTTCGTCCGTGGCGACCGTCCGGTGACGGTCACCGAGGAGCCCGTCATCGACACGATCCGGATGATGCGCGCGTTCATGTATGGCGACGACGACGAGGAGGCCCATCCGGACTTCCCGCAGATCACCTCCGACGACCTCGTGCAGTACACCGAGGAGGACGCTCGCGAACCGTTCACGAACGGCAACGCGATCTTCCACCGCAACTGGCCGTACTCGGTCGTCATCAACGGCGACGAGGAGGTCTTCGGCGAGGACCTGGGCACCATGCCGCTTCCGTACGGCGTCCCGCCCGAGGAGTCCGACTACGACGGCCTCGGGGGCACCCAACACGCGCTCGGCGGGTGGCACCTCACCGTTAACCCGAACTCCTCGAACATCGAGGCTGCCATCGAGGTGGTCGAGGCGTTCGTCGACGACGACGTGATGCTTACGATCTTCGAGCTGAACGGGAACATCCCGCCGGATCCGGAGGTCACTGCGGACGCCGACCCGGCCGAACTCGGCCCGATCGGCCGGTATCTCGACACGCTCTCCGTCGCCGCGGAGAACACGATCGCACGGCCGGTCACCGACATCTGGCCGCAGCAGTCCGCACAGATCTATCAGGAGGTCCACGACGCCTACACGCAGCAGAAGACGCCCGAGGAGGCGATGGAGGACCTGCAAGAACAACTCGAGGAAAGCGATCAGGACTGACCGGATAGATGGCCACAGATAGCTCGAAAGGCGGCGCGGGTCCGGTCCGGAGTCTGATCGCGAGACCGATCAACCGGATGGAGACGCTGAGCGAGGCGGCATACGCGTATCTGCTGTTGATACCCGCGTTCGTCCTCCTCGCGGTCGTCGCGTTCTATCCGCTCATCGCGACGCTCCGCATGTCGCTGCTGGAGGACCAGACCGCCGGGCGCGAACCCTTCGGCGAGTTCGTCGGACTCCAGAACTACGTCGACGTGCTGACGGGCAACACCCGGCTAACGCGTGAGTTCGTCGACGTCGGTCTTTCGGGGTCGTTCCCGTTCCTCGAACTCGGCACGCCGTTCCTGCGACAGGCGTTGTTCGTCACGCTCGCGTTCGCGATCCTGAGCGTCCTCTTCGAGACGCTCATCGGGTTCGGGCAGGCGCTCGTGTTGGACAAGGAGTTCCGCGGCCGCCGTTGGGTTCGCGTCGCGATCATTCTTCCGTGGGCGATTCCCGTCGCCATTCAGGGAATGCTGTTCTTCCTCATCTTCCAGCCCACGGTCGGCTTCGGGTCCGACCTGATGCAGTCGCTCGGCATCTTCGGCTCCTCGCCGCTCGCGAGCAGCCGCGACGGCTTCCTCATCGTGCTCGTGGCTGACATCTGGAAGACGTCCGCGTTCATGGCGCTGCTCATCCTCGCGGGGCTCCAGAGCGTCGACCGGAGCCTCTACGACGTCGCGAAGGTGTCCGGCGCCTCGCCGTGGCAGCGATTCAAGCTGATCACGCTGCCCATCGTGATGCCGGCACTGCTCGTCGCGATGCTGTTCCGGACGATGGACGCGATGCGCGTCTACGGGGTGATCGACTCGACGGTCGGCTGTACGACCGTGCCGTCGCTCACCTGTCTCGTCGTCGACGGGTTGTTCGGCGGCACGCGGATCTACGCGACGGCCGCGACCGTCGCGTTCATGACCGCGGTCGTGATCGGGCTGTTCGTGATCGTCTATCTGTGGCGCTTCCGTGAGTCCGAAGGAGGGTTCGCATAATGAG
>CAZIFX010000138.1:0-3461 GCA_964538415.1 uncultured Halobellus sp. | reverse complement strand
GGGGACAAGCCGATCTACAGTCGGCTGCTCTACCAGGCTGAGCTAAGGGCGGTCATCGTATCGTAGTCGCCGGATCCAACTTAAGGGTTCTCTTTCGGAAACGATCCCGGCAGGGATGACGTGCGCCGAACCACGGGAGGTGGTAGCCGCCGGCGGCGACGCTCGCCGCGGACCGTTTAAGTCGATCGCGGCGGGAGCGGTGGTATGAGCGACGAGCGACAGGCGACGTTCGGGGCCGACGGCAGCCTCGAGACCGACACGCCGCCGGAGGCGACCGGCGAGAACGACTTCGGCGATCCCAAAGAATCCAACGAGACCGACGGCGGTTACAGCCGATACGCCGTCTCCAGCCTGCTTCAAAAGGCGGTCCGTCGATCCGATGAGGAGGTGGCCGCGTGGGCCGCCTGGGAGCTGGCCCGATCAGGCTACGCCTGGAACCTCTGGGACCGGCTGAACCTCTACGTCGTCGAGGATCTTCGCGCGGGCGACGAGGTGGCGCTCACGATCGAGCGCTACGAGGAGCTCGCGACCGACCGCTGGGAGCCCGACGAGTGGCGTGGGCGGCTCTGTGCGATCCACGCCGCGCTCGCGGCCGCTCGCGCGAGGTCCACGCGCGAGGCCTCCAACGCCGACGAGTACTTCCGACGGGTCGCCGACCACCGCGCCGCGGCCGCCGAGCGCGGCGAGGATACCGCCCACGACTTCCCCGTCGGCGACCTCGAACCGGGTGGCCGGTTCGACGCGATCTTCGACGGCCACACCGGCGAGGGATCGAAACGCGGTCGCGGCACGCGGTTCTTCAAGACGCACGGCGCCAGAGTCGGCCCGGAAGGTGAGGACGACCGAAGCGTCCGGTGGCAACGGCTGGCGATGCTCCTCGACGACGAGCATGACTACTCCGAGGACGAACTCGCCCGCGCCGTCGAACCGGTGGATCCCGACGACCCGTGGGCGGACCCACACTCGTCCGATGCAGACTCCTCCGATGACGACGCCTCCGATACGGACTCCTCCGATGACGAGGGGGTCGTCTCCGACGAGACCGGTTCGACGGGGTCGAACGACCCGTCCGGAAGCCTCTCCGATTTCTCGATGTAGCTCTCCTACCGACCCGATCGGCGCGGGGCCGTCGGCGGGTATCCTTGTCCGAGCGTGGGGCGGAACGGGTGGATGGGTTCGGAGAGTTGAGTAACGATCGCATCTGAAGGACCGAGCGCGGGTCGTCCGTGGAGGACGTCAACGGAAGAGATTCAGGAGCCTCTCTGCAGTTAGCCGGACCGGGACGACCGGATAGTACAGCGGATGGAGCTCCCCGGGAAGCGGGACGTGTTTGTACTCGAACATCGACGGATGAAGCCGCGGCCGCTGGAGGAGCATTCGGGACACCTCGATCGTCGAATCGGCGGCCTTCGCGTTGTACACCAGACGACTCCTCGAACTCGGACGCGTCGGGATGTCGAGCCCGATTTCCGCCGCGACCGACGCCGCGAGCTCTCCGGCCCGGCCGTCCTCGCGGATCCGTCTTTCGACGTGGTCGGGCACCTCGATGCCGAGCAGCGTCGTCGAAAGCGCGATGCCCACGAGCAGTCTCGGTTCGATTCCGTGAGCTCTCGCCCGACGAACCACCCGTGACCAGTCGAGGGTCGTTCTCTCGATCGATATCGCGAAATCACTTATCCACTTCAGGAGGTGCCACCGGTGTTTCGTCCCGTGATACGCGAGCATCAGTATCCGGTCGTCCGGATCGAGAGCCGGCGGGTCAACGCCGGCGACCGGCACGACGTCGCGCCGCTCCCACATCGTCTCGAACCGGATCCCGAACGGTCGATCGGATTGTTCCACGCGCCATCGGATCTCGACCATGTGATCGCCGCGCTCCAGTTCGTACTCGCAGACGAGCGGCATCGTGATCGGGCCGCCCAGGAGCGGCGAGTCGTCCAGCCGTGGGGCGTCACGGACCCACTCGTAGCCACGGTCTTCGAGGAGATCCACGGCGGCCGGGACGTCGTCTCTATGGACCAACACGTCGAGGTCGCCAAACTCCCGCATCGAGAGATCCCCGTGGGAAAACGACGCAATCATCGGTCCTTTAAACGGCATCGCACGGATCCCGTCGCCCTCGAACGCATCGAAGATGTCGTGCAGTTCGTCGGTGTAGCGGAGGTTTCTGACCGCGACCGATCTGGTGTGGTCCTCAAGGCGTTCGATGTGCTCTTCGGGAACGTGGTGCTCCGGGACGGCTTCGATGGAACGGGACAAGAGCGGAAGCACGCCGTGTTTGCCGCCGATCTCGAGGACATCGTCCCACGAGAGCTCCGCGTCGAGAAGGGTTCGGACCCGATCGTGGTCCCGTCTCATCGACGGCGGGAGAGCACACCGTACGAGGAGCTCGATCTCCGGACGGAACCCCTCAAGCGTCCGGATTCGTGCCGTCTCGCTGTTAGTCACCGTTCCCATCGAGATCCGCCTCCACCACCCCGACGAGTTCGGAGAGCTTCTCCAGGTCCCGCTGCCGGTGAAGCCGTCGAATCGGAATCGACTCCGCGAGGGTGGTTGCTCGGTCGAAGTTTCGTTCGGCTTGGTCGGTCTCCTCGAGCAGACCGATCGTGTAGGTGTTACGGACGAGTTCGATCACTCGCCCCGGTGACTCGACCGGTACAACGCCGTGGCTCCGTGCATCCTCGAGGAGATAGATCCGTTCCAGCGGAACGGGCGAGTCGGGCTGTTCGTGTCTGAGGCCGTGAAAATGGCGTTCGCGCGTCGGGCTGGTCCGTTGAGGTCGTTCGACCGGCACGTCGAGCCGTTCGACGATCGCCGGGTCCAGCTTGATCGACGGATATCCGCTCCGTACGTGTGGACGGTCCCCGTCGGGCTCGATGGCCGCGACATCGTCGCTCAGCACCCGATGTCCGGCACGGAGAAACGCCATGGCGGTGGTGGTCTTTCCCGCTCCGGACTCTCCGACGAACGCGGCGGCCGACCCGTCGACCTCGACGGTGCTCGCGTGCAACACGAAGAAGCCGCGCTGGTGGAGCAGGTGGTTGAAGACCGGCCCGATGAGGAGATGTCGAAGCACCTCGTTCGGAACGCTCGGGTCGGGATCGACGGCGATTTCGCGTCCCTTCCGTATCGAGATCATCGCGGCGTTATAGGACAACAGCAGTTCTTCGGCGGACCGTCGGTAGACGATTCGGCCGTCCTCGACGTCGTCCGGCCGGTCGATCGACCGCCGGGAAACGACCACGTCAGGAGCGCCGGAGCCGTTCGACCCCGGGAGTTCCGGTATCTCAAACGCCGAATCGAGGGTTAAGCCGAATGCACGAAGCCGGTGACGGGAGTGCGTCGCCACGGTCACTCACCACCGCCTCCGCGGGCCCCCACCCGTTGAGGGCTGTATTCGGTCGATTCCGGGTCGCCGGATCGATCCACGGATGCTGGAGGCATACCCCCGGCTACTCGCC
>CAZIFX010000137.1:0-3606 GCA_964538415.1 uncultured Halobellus sp. | reverse complement strand
CATCACGAAGCGGTACGAGGACGTAACGGCGGTCGACGACATGAATCTCGAGATCAGGGACGGCGAGTTCGTCACCTTCGTCGGGCCCTCGGGCTGCGGGAAGTCGACCACGATGGAGACGATCGCGGGGCTCACGCTCCCCACCGAGGGGAACGTGTTCATCGGCGACCGCGACGTCACGAACCTCCCGCCGAAGGACCGTGGCATCTCGATGGTCTTCCAGAACATCGCGCTGTTCCCGCACATGGACGTCTACGACAACATCTCCTTCGGGCTCCGGCTGCGGAAGTACGAGCAGGAGGAGATCGACCGGCGCGTGGAGAACGCGGCCGAGGTCGTCCAGTTGGAGGGGATGATGGACCGAATGCCCGACGAGATGTCCGGGGGGCAGCGCCAGCGCGTCGCCATCGCCCGCGCCATCGTTCGCAATCCCGAGGTGTTCTTGATGGACGAGCCGCTGGCGAACCTCGACGCGAAGCTCCGCGTCCACATGCGGACGGAGCTCCAGCGGCTTCACAAGGAGCTGGACACGACGATCATCTACGTCACCCACGACCAGGCGGAGGCGATGACGATGTCGGATCGGATCGCCGTGATCAACGCCGGGAAGCTCCAACAGATCGACCCGCCGCTCGTCTGTTACAACGAGCCCGCTAACCTCTTCGTCGCCGGCTTCATCGGGTCGCCGTCGATGAACTTCATCGACGGCGAGGTGACCGAGACGGGATTCACCTCGGAACACATCGACATCGAGTTCGACGTCGACGCCAACCCCGCCCGCGTCGGCGACCGCGTGACGCTCGGCGTGCGCCCGGAGGACGTCTACATCGCCGACTCGGGCGTCTCGATCGAGGATCCGTCGGCCCGTTTCCCGGCACACTCCGACGTCATCGAGCCGATGGGCAACGAGATCTTCGTCTACCTCAAACTCGACGAGGAGGGACGCGTCCGCATGGACCAGGACGCCGACGACCAGGTGCTAATGAGCATCGACCCCGACGTCCCGATCGAGGAGGATCAGGAGATAGGCCTCGTCTTCGACCGGTCGAAGCTCCACCTCTTCGAGACGGGATCGGGCGAGGCGATCAGCCACGGATTCTGAGGCGGACCGGGCGGCCGGAAGGGGGGAATTTCGACCGTCGCGCGCTTCGATGGCGTCCCGGACCAACGACGTGTTTTTGTGCGTACGGCGTGGGGTACGACCCGAGAGACGATGCCACGCGAACAGTACCAGACGAAACTCGAGAACCTCCGCGACGACGTCTTATATATGAGCGAGATCGTCGCCGAGCGGCTTCGGATGGCGCTCGACGCCTTGAAACTACGGGACCCGGAGCTCGGCGAGAAGGTCATCACGGGCGACGCCGAGGTCAACGAACTCTACCTCGAGCTGGAGGGACAGTGTACGGACCTGATCGCGCTCCAGCAGCCGGTCGCCGGCGACCTGCGATTCATCGCGGCGTCGTTCAAGATCATCACGGATCTCGAACGGATCGCCGACCTCGCGACGAACCTCGGTCGGTATGCCGGAAACGCGGAACGAGAGGTGTTCCCGGACGTCGACGTTCAGCGGATCGGCGACGCGACGCTGGAGATGCTCGATGCGGCGATGGCGGCCTACGAGGAGTCGGACGTCGAGGGCTGTTACGCCGTCGCCGACATGGACGACGACCTGGACGAACTGTGTGAAGCCGCAAGCGACGTGGTCGTCCGGGACCTCATCACGCGGGAGGAACTCGACGCCGACGAGAACGTGGAGGCGATGATGCAGAACGTCTCGCGGCTCCTCTTGACGATCCGTGACCTCGAACGCGTCGGCGACCACGCGGTCAACATCGCGGCGCGATCGCTGTACATGATCGAAAACGACGACGAACTCCTTTACTGATCCACGACGCCGCAATCCCGTGGAGGCGATCGACCCGACACGTTCCCGTCGCCCCGCCTCACGCCCGCGGGAGCGTGACCTCCTCGCCGTCGGCGTAGACCGTGGGGTCGGTGATGATCCCGTCGAGGTGCAGGGGTGCCTCGGTGTCGCCGCCGATCCCCGCGTCGTCGCCGATGGCGACGTGGACGGTGCCGGCCGCCTTCTCGTCGAGGAGCACGGAGCCGACGAGGGCGTCGACGCCGACGTTGGTGCCGATGCCGAGTTCGGCGAGGTTGTAGGCGGCGTCGCCGACGGATTCCGCCGCGGTCTCGATCTGGCCGCGGATCTCGTCGTCGGAGACGGACGTGACGAGGCCGTCCTCCACCTCGAAGCGGAGCTCCTGACCCCCAGCCAACAACCCGTGCGGGCGCATGGTGCCGTCGACGACGTACGTGCCGGTCGCGGTCTCGGGAGCGACGAACACCTCGCCCGCCGGGAGGTTCGAGAAGGAGCCCGGCTCGTGGACGATGCCGGTGTCCGAGAGCCACTCGCGGTCGCCGATACCGAAGGTGACGTCGGTGCCGGCGGGCGCGGTGACCCTGATCTCGTCGGCGTCGACGACCTGCTCGCGTACCGCCGCGCTGTGCTCGGCGATGGCCTCGTAGTCGGCGTCGAGCCCGGCGACGAACACGTCCTCGGTGATCCCGGGCAGGGTCGCGCCGCGCGAGCCGGCCTCACAGGCCGTGCCGCGGGCGCGGGTGTGGCTCAGGCTCTTCGTGGTCGGCGCGAGGAAGACGTCGCTTTCCGCCATCGCGGCCGCGACCGGCGCGGGCGGCTCCGCACCGTGCTGGTCGCCCGGCGGGTAGCGAAGCACCGTCACGTCGTCCGTGGTCGTTCGCGCCGCCTCGTAGAGTGCCTCGCCGATCGGTCGACGCTCGTCGTCGGTGACGACGACGACGGTTTCGTCCGAACGGACCGCCAGGCACTGTTCGATCGCCGTCCGCGCCGCGGCCGTAAGCTCCTCGGTCATACCTTCACTTGGGGGACCGTCCCCGTAGCGTTTGTCATTCGTGCGGGTGCGCATGCGACCGTCAGTCCGACGCTTGGAGGCGCCGATCGGAGGGACGTTTTGGGTTCATCGAACGCCTAATATACACTATTACGTATTCCAGTTACAGGCCGCCATCGGTCGAATTAACCGAGGCGTTACTCACGCCGTAGTTAATTTATTACATAATTTCTCGAAAGAATTATACCCCATGAAGGGGTGTCTTCGGACATGATACGCGTGGGCGTGAACGGATACGGAACGATCGGGAAGCGGGTCGCCGACGCGGTTGCCGCACAGCCGGACATGGAGCTCGTCGGCGTGACGAAGACCCGGCCGAACTTCGAGGCGGACGCCGCTCGGCGCCGCGGATACGACTTGTACGCGGCCATACCGGGTCGCGAGACGGCCTTCGAGGAGGCAGGGATCGCAACCGTCGGCACCCTCGCGGACCTGTTGGAGGCGGTTGACGTCGTCGTCGACTGCTGTCCCTCCGGCGTCGGCGCCGAGAATCACGAAATATATCGCGCACACGACCTCAAGGCGATCTATCAGGGCGGGGAGGACGCGAGCGTCGCGGAGGCGTCGTTCAACGCCCGCGCGAACTTCGAGGACGCCCGGGACGCCGACCACGTTCGCGTCGTCTCCTGTAACACCACCGGCCTCTCGCGGGTCATCGCGCCGCTTCGGG
>CAZIFX010000136.1:0-3690 GCA_964538415.1 uncultured Halobellus sp. | reverse complement strand
CGACCGCGTCGTACTCGCGGTGGCCGAAGATGACGCCGCGGCGCATCAGGTAGTGCGGGTCGGGTACGTCGTCTTCGACCTCGTCGAACGCCTCGATCCCGAACTCCGCGAAGAGGTCGGCGTAGTCGCCGACGCTCGCGGACCCCCACGGGTCGAGCGCGACGTCCTCGGCCGGCTCCTCCGCACGCTCGGTCCCGCCGTCGGTTCGGGGGGTGTCCTCGGTCATACCTACCCCTCCCATCGGTCGACGCAAAAACCGTTCGCTTGCGTGGCAGCGATCCGAACGGTCGTCGGGCGACCGATCGCGAACCGTCGTCCGCGTGATCGTGGTTTATCAGGCCGCCGCTCGGACCGTCCTCCATGGATCCCGAACCCGACCACGTGTTGGTCCCGTTCGACGGCTCGCCGTTGGCGGACGACGCGCTGGCACACGCCCTCGCGGTCTTCGACTGCCGGGTGACGGTGTTGAACGTCATCACGCCGCTCGACGCCGACATGGCCGAAGGCGGCCTGCTTGAGCCGGATGCCGAGAGAAAGGCGGCGGCGCGGGAGCGGGCGGAGCGGCTGGTCGAGCGTGCACGCGACGAGGCCGCCACGAAGGGGCGAACCGTCGAGACCGCGATCGAGACCGGCGATCCCGCCGACGCCATCGTCGCTTCCGTGGAGGACCACGACGTCGACCACGTCGTGATGGGCGGGCACGGCGGGCGGCGTGGGCCGATCGCTCGGCGGCTCCTCGGCACCGTCGCCACCGCCGTCCTCGGCGACGTCGACGTGACGGTGACGGTCGTGCGCTGAGCGCGGTCGACGTGAACGGAGCCGTCCGTCCGCTCAGGCGATCCCGAGAAGCGTCGAGAGCGCCCGGTAGAGACCGAAGCCGATCGCGATCGACGTCGAGAGCGTGATCAGCCAGAAGCCGATGGTCACGCCGATCTTCCGGCGCGAGACGCCTGCGGATCCTGCGGCGAGGCCGCCGCCGATCACCCCCGAGATGATGACGTTGTTAAAGGAGATCGGGATCCCGAGCGTGATGGCGGCCTGCGCGATGATGAATCCCGGGACGAGCGCCGCGATCGACCGACGAAGACCGAGCTGTGCGTACTCTCGGGAGGTCGCCTGCAGGAGCCGGGGGGCTCCCATCCACGCCCCCGCGAGGATTCCGCCTGCGCCCACGCCCAAAAGTACGATCGCGGGGAGGCCGAGCTCCGTCCCGTAAAGGTTCTCCAGCGGCCCCGTCGCGAGTCCGACCTGGCTGCCGCCGCTGGAGAAGGCGACGACGCTCCCGAGCACGAGCAGGAACGTGCGGATCCCGTCGCGGACGGACGCCCTCATGCGCCGCCGGATCACGACGAACCCGCCGGCGGCGAACAGCGCGGTCACGCCGAGCACGACGAGGTCGGCGCCGAGGACGGCCGGCCCGCCGAGCAGCGCCGCGACCGCCTCGGCGACCGACCCCTGTGCGCGCTCGGGGTGGGGAATCACGCCGAGCCGGACGTTCGCGATGATCCCGGCCACGACCGCCGCGAGCAGCGGGACGGCGACCGTGTCGGGAACGTCGTCCCGGCGAAGCAGCGTCGCCGTGACGTACGCGAGTCCGCCGGACACGGGCGGGACGAGCACCCAGAAGGTGCCGATCCGGCGGTAGGTGTCGAATGCGGGGTCGCCACCGAGCGAGAGGCCGACCCCGACCATCGCGCCTGTCGTCGCGAAGGCTGCGGGAACCGGGTACCCGCTGTAGACGCCGAACGTCATGAATCCGGCGGCCACGAGCAGTCCCGCGATCGCCGCCAGTGGCGTGATCTGCACGCCGTCGATCAGCGCCGCGCCGACCGTCTCCGAGATCGCTCCGCCCTGAGTTAGGGCCCCGGCGGCCGCGAGGATCCCGATGAGAAACGCCGCCCGCATCGTCGAGACGACGTTCGCGCCGATGGCGGGCGCGAAGGGCGGCGAGTTGCTGTTCGCGCCCAGCGACCAGGCCATGAATAAACAGGTGACGGTCGCGAGCGCGACGAGCGCCCAGAAGGCGAGTGACATCGGACGTCGAACCCTACGGCGACCGGCCTGAAAAGTGGCGACCATCGGACGTCGAACCCCGTCGGCGATCGCTTTCGTCTCGGGTCGGCTGAGCCGACGCCCGGACCCGAGCTACGGCGTCAGCCGTCCCACCGAGAGCCACTCGATCCCGTCGTTCTCACGCGTCCGATCGTGTTCGTCCGCCAGCGCGAAGACCATCTCCTTGCGGACGCCGCCGGCGAGCCGGACGTCGAGCGACAGCTCGCGTGGCGAGAAGACGTGGTCGGGCTCGACGACGCGGACGAGATGTTCGGAGTGCGGGAGGTCCTCGACGGTCCGGACGTCGAGGTACGTCCGAAAATCGGCCCCGAACTTGAACCCCGTCTTGGGGACGGTCTCCCGGTCTCGTAGCCGCTCGTACACCGCGAGCCGGCGATCGTATCGCTCCCCCTCGACCTCTCGGCCACGAGCGACGATGGCGGCCATCGCGTCGACGGGGTCGCCATGAGACGCGTCGCCTTCCCCGATCGCCTCGTCTCCCACCGCCCGCGAGAGCGAGAGCGTCCCCCGCGCGGCGAGCGAGGCGGCCTCGACGAGCGAGAGCTGCAGCGCGCCCTCGATCTCGGCGGCCCGGCCCGTCAGCGGTCGGCCGTAGAAGCCACGCTCGTAGATGTCCTCGGGCGCGTCCCAGACGACGACGCGATCGTCGAGGAGGACGCCGGAAAGGTCCATCGGCGGCTCGTACGTCGTCGACCCCGCGATCTCGGCCTCGCGGGCGGTGAAATACGTGATGTCGCTTTCCTCGTCGACGACCGCGAGCGTGCGACCGGCAAGCCCGCTCGCCGAAATCGACTCGCGCTCGCCGACGACCTGCACCGGGTGGCGAACCTCGCCGGTGTCGGGCGTCGAGCCGCGCTCGTAGACGACGAGGTCGATCGCGTCCGCGGTCGCATGCTTCCCGCCGGGCCACCCACCGCGGGCGGGCGAGAGATAAAAGCCCCGGTCGCGAAGGTCCGCGAAGACGAGATACCGCACCGCGAAGCGATCGACCGCGGCCGCGCTCTCGACGAAGAAGCGTTCGAAGCCGACCGTTCCTCCGCGGTCCCCGCCGATCCCGTTGCGCCCGTCGCCGGGGGCGTCATCGGCTCCCTGCAGCGTGACGGCGGAGAGGTCGCCACGAAAGAGGAGGTGGGCGGCCTCGACCCGCGAGAGGGCGATCTCGTTGCCCGCGAGCGGCCGACCGTACCCTCGGGAGTCGTAAAACCGTTGGCGGGCATCGCCGCCGACGTGGACGGCGTCGCCGTGGAGTTCCCCTGTCGGTTGCATGGTCGTGTGGCCGGCCGGCCGGGCTAAGGGGGTTGCGGTCGCTTCCGGACGCGCCGACGTCTTCGAGAGGCTTTTTGTTAACCGGGTGGTCCGTTACGGGTATGGATGTCTCCCTCGTCGCACAGTCAGGGGGACAGATACCGCCGCTTACGACGGAAATACTCCTCATCTTTGCGATCATTGCGCTCGCGCTCGTGCTCTTCGTGACCGAGCCGGTGCCGATCGACATCGTGGCCATCGGGGTGCTCTTTACGCTCGTCGTTCTCGAGCCGTGGACGGGGATCGATGCGGCGACCGGAGTCGGCGGGTTCGCCAGCTCCGCGACGATCACCGTCCTCGCCATGTTCGTGT
>CAZIFX010000135.1:0-3705 GCA_964538415.1 uncultured Halobellus sp. | reverse complement strand
CGGACGCGACGGCAAAGGCCGCCGAGGGCGAGTTCACGCCCGCGGCCTCCGCGGGTCGGACGAACGCCGAGATCGCGTCCGTCGCCGCTGCAGGCGGCGTCGACGCGGACGTCACCGACGTCGAGAGCGCGGTTCCCGACCGGACGTTCAAACAGGTCGACACCTGCGCCGGCGAGTTCGAGGCCTCGACGCCGTACTACTACTCCGCACGGCTGCCGGAGTTCCTGCGCGGCGCCGACACCGCCGGCGCGGCGAACGAGGTCCGCGTCGACACCGACGTCGAGAGCGTCGTGGTCGTCGGCGGCGGTCCGATCCGGATCGGGCAGGGCGTCGAGTTCGACTACTGTGCGGTCCACGCGGTCCGCGCGCTCCGTGACCTCGGCATCGACGCACACGTCGTGAACAACAATCCCGAGACGGTGTCGACGGACTACGACACCTCCGACGGGCTCTTCTTCGAGCCCATCTCCGCCGAGGAGATCGCCGACGTCATCGAGACGACGGGTGCCGACGGGGTGATGGTCCAGTTCGGCGGCCAGACGTCCGTGAACGTGGGCCAGCCGCTTCAAGACGAGATCGAGCGGCGCGGGCTCGACTGTGAGATCCTCGGCACGAGCGTCGAAGCGATGGATCTGGCGGAGGATCGTGACCGGTTCAACGTCCTGATGGACGAGATCGGCGTGGACCAGCCCGAGGGCGGAACAGCGACGAGCCTCGAGGAGGCGCTTCACCTGGCCCACGAGATCGGGTATCCGGTGCTCGTACGTCCCTCCTACGTGCTCGGCGGACGCGCGATGCGGGTCGTCGAGGACGACGAGGAACTCGAACGGTACATCGAGGAGGCGGTCCGCGTCTCCCCGGACAAGCCCATCCTCGTCGACCAGTTCCTCGCGGACGCGGTCGAACTCGACGTCGACGCCGTCGCCGACGGGGAGGACGTGCTCATCGGCGGCGTGATGGAGCACGTCGAGAGCGCCGGCGTCCACTCCGGCGACTCGGCGTGCATGATCCCGCCGCGGTCGCTGTCGGAGGCGACCCTCGCGCGGGTCCGTGAGGTGACCGAGGACATCGCCCGCGCGCTCGATACGGTCGGCCTCCTGAACGTGCAGCTCGCGGTGACCGGCGTCGGCGATGACGACGTCGAAAGCGAGGTGTACGTCCTGGAGGCGAATCCGCGCTCCTCACGGACGGTTCCGTTCGTCTCGAAGGCGACGGGCGTCCCCATCGCCAAGCTCGCGGCGAAGGTGATGACCGACGACCTCACGCTCACGGATCTGGACGTCGAGGAGCGGATTCCCGAACACCTGAGCGTGAAGGAGGTCGTCCTGCCGTTCGACCGGCTGCCGGGCTCGGACCCGCGGCTCGGCCCGGAGATGAAGTCGACGGGCGAGGTGATGGGGACGGCTCGCTCGTTCGGCAAGGCGTACGACAAGGCACAGGACTCGACGGGCAAGCCGATCCCGGAGTCGGGGACGGCGGTCGTCGACCTCTCGGCGGAGGAGTTCCCCGATCCGGGCACGGAGGCGGGGGAGGCGATCGTCGATGGCTTCGCGGAGCACTTCGAACTGTCGACGGCGACGGACCTCGTGGAGGCAACGCGTCGCGGCGAGATCGATGTCATCGTCTCGCGACAGCGCGAGCTGCTGGAGGTAGCCGTCGAGGAGGAGATCACCTACTTCTCGACGCCCGCATCGGCGAAGGCGGCCCTTGAGGCGCTCGAGCACAAGGACGACGACCTCGACGTGATGGCGATCTCCGACCGGCCACAGCGCGCCGCGAACTGGGGCGAGTAGCCCGACGGCCCACTCGTCACGGATCGACTTGTAACGACCGTCCCGTGGCCGAATCCGGACGTGGCGGACGGGCGGTGCCGGCATGAATCCCCACGACGGCGCACCGCGCTCCCGCCTCGACCGCCGTGGACGACTCGTCAGACCACGGGGGGACTGGCTCGTCATCGCTTATAAGGCGTCACCCGCATCGTGATTCCGTGCGAGTTGCCCTCCGGCGCGCGAGAAGCGCGCGCGAGGGTCCGGCTGGTGCCCGAAGCAATGCGGAGGGCGTCAGTCGACCGCTGGGGAGGGTGAGGTCGTCGGCAACCGTCAGGACGGGCGGGGACCAACGAGGACGGCCGGACCACGGACGGACAACGTTTAGCGGGAGCCGACGAATCACTCTCGTATGAGCTTCTTCGAGACGCTCGCCGACCGGATCGCGACGACGGACAGCGTCGTGTCGGTCGGCCTCGACCCCGACCCGAACCGGATCCCGGCGTTCCTCGACGACGCGGATCTGCCCCGGTGGGCGTTCAACCGTCGGATCATCGACGCGACCCACGAACACGCCGCCTGCTACAAGCCGAACGCGGCTTTCTATGAGGATCCCGACGGCTGGCGTGCCCTCCGCGAGACGGTCGCGTACGCGGAGGGCAAGGGGGTCCCCGTCCTGCTCGATGCCAAACGGGCCGACATCGGAAACACCAGCCGACGATACGCGGAGATACTGGAGACCGTCGACGCGATCACCGTCAACCCGTACCTCGGGCGTGACTCGCTGCAGCCGTTTCTCGACCGGGAGGACGCCGGCGTCTTCGTTCTCTGTCGGACTTCCAATCCCGGCGGGGCCGATCTGCAGGATCTCGAACTCGCCTCCGGCGAGCCGCTTTACGAGCGCGTCGCGGCGCTCGCGGACGTCTGGAACGCGAACGGAAACGTCGGGCTGGTCGTCGGCGCGACCGCACCCGAGGAGCTGGGGACCGTCCGGGAGATCGTCCCCGGGATCCCCTTCCTCGTCCCGGGCGTCGGCGCACAGGGTGGCGACGCCGAGACCGCCGTCGAACACGGGCTCGCGAACGTTCCTGGGGCCACGGTCGACGTCGGACTCGTCAACTCCTCGCGCGGGATCATCTTCGCGGGCGAGTCGTCGACGCGCCCCGACGAGGAGGGCACCTACTTCGGCGCGGCCGGCGACGCCGCGAAGCGGCTAAAAAAGCGGCTGAATCGGCACCGATAGCGGCCGTTGGGACGACCGGTGAGGTGCCCGGTGACGCGTCGCGATCAGTCGCCGTCGATGCCGACCCCGGTTCCGCGCGTACAGGCGGTACAGACGCTCGTCGACGCGTCCCAGTGGTCCGTACAGACGGCCTGCCCGCACAGCTCACAGGCGTGGCGTGCGGACGCCGATTCACACACGTGACAGAGGCCCGCGACGCTCATGTTCCGTCGTTGGGTCGGACGGCTTATGGAGCTTTATGTCGATCACCCCGTATGCGACACTTCATCGTCGTCGGCCACGACGTCCCGACGACGCCGGACCCGATCTCGCTCGATGACCTCCCCGGCGCGGGTCGGATCGACCTGCTCTGTCGTTGCGTCGCGACCGGCGTGTTCCTCTCACACGGGATCCGCGAGGACGTTCACGTCCATCTGGTCCACGGCGACGCGCTCACGGTGACGTTCGATTCCGACCGACTGCGACACCTCCATCCCGACGAGCGCAACGTGGCCGCCCGGCTCCGGGACGCGCTCGCCGCGCGAGCGGACGCCATCGGCCACATGCCCGCGGACGTCTCGCCGGGCGTCGAGCTGCGCCGGATGGGGTTTGCGGCGACCCTCGACCGCGTGGCCGAGGACCGGACGCTCGTGACGCTTCACGAGGACGGCGAGCCGCTCGTCGACGCGGCGCCGCCGGACGACCCCGTCTTCG
>CAZIFX010000134.1:0-3717 GCA_964538415.1 uncultured Halobellus sp. | reverse complement strand
AGGCACGGGCGGTGTTGAACGGCCGCGACTACGTCGTCCCCGACGACGTGAAGCGCGAGGCGCGGACGGTGCTCGCACATCGCATCCGAACCGACTCGGGCGGCACGAGCGGCGCGGACGTCGTCGACGAGGCGCTCGATACCGTCTCGGTGGAGTGACCGAGCGATGAACGTCATGAGACTCACCCAACCCGTTCAATGACGTCGACGAAGCTCACCCGACGCGGACGCGTCGTGGCGGCCGTCTGCACCCTCGGCGTGCTCATGGCCGTCGCCAGCGGCGGCCGCGCGCTCAACGCGGTGGTGCTGTCGGGGACCATCGCCCTCGTCGCCGGTTACCTACAGGTTTCACGCACCACCCGTCCGAGCGTCCGGCGATCACGCCCCGCGGACGGCTTCGTCGGCGAGCGCCGGGAGGTCTCGCTCTCGTTCGGAGACGACTCGGCGGCGACGCCGTCCGTCCCGTCCGCGTTCGTCGCCCGCGTGACCGACGAAACGGATGACGGCCTGATCGCCGACGCCGACGGGATCCGGACGACGGTCGGCGCCGAGCCGGCGACCTACGCCGTCGAGTACGCGGACAGGGGGGAACGGCGGTTCGGCCCGGTGCGGGTCGAGCCGACGGACGTGTTCGGGCTGTTCACCCGGGAGTTCGTGATCGACGACCGCGAGACGGCCCTGGCATACCCGGAACGACACCCCGTCCCGACGCGGTTCCGAAGCGGGCTCTACGCGGAGGAGGCGCTCGGCCGGAGCCGCCGCCGGGAGGAGTTCGATCGGCTTCGGGAGTACGCGCGCGGCGACGCGCTCCGTGACGTTCACTGGCCCGCGACCGCCAAGCACGACGAGCTCGTGGTCAAGGAGTTCGCGGCGGAAAGCGCCCGTCGCCGGGCCTCCATCGTCGGTCGAACGGTCGACGCGGCCGACGACGGGGCAGCGGACGTCCTCGCGAGCGCGACCGTCAGCCTCGGACTCGCGATGCTCGCGGACGGCGTCCCGGTCGACGTCAGGCTTCCCGACGGCGAGACGGCCGCGTCACCCGGCCCGACGGGGAGACGTGACCTGCTCGAGTTGACCGCACGAACCGGGCCCGGGTCCCCCTCGGGCGAGTTCGAGGCGGACGTCCGCATCGTCGCCGACGCGACGGACGCGCGGATCCACGCCGGTGGGCGGACCGTGCGATTCTCCGAGATCCGGGAGGCCGCGGAGTCGACCGGCGAAACGGACCCGAACGTCGAGCCATCGGTCGACGCGGACTCCGCCGGTGACGGTCGTGACGCCCGTGATGACGGCACCGTGGATTCGACCCCGGACGGGACGCCCTCGATGGCGAGGGCTGAGGGCGGAGGTGTCCCGGAATGAGCCTCGTGGACGGCCCCGCGGACGACGCAACCGGACGCGTCGACGGCGTCGCCGCTCACGCACGCGACGCGGCCGAAGGGCCCGACGGAGCGACCGGCGGACGACTTCCGTCGGGGCTGCTCGATCCGGCGACCGTCGGCGTGGCGGCCATCGTAGCGGCGTACCTCCACGTCTTCCTCTCCATCACCGACGTCGTCGGCGGCAGCGATCGCGTCATCCTCGCCGTGACGGTGGCCGCACTCGTCGGGCTTGGCTGCTCCCGGCTGTTCGACGAGCGGACCGCCGTGCGGGTGACGGTCGTGCTGTTCGCCGTCGGGCTCACGGGGTACTACTTCGCCGTTCCGGAGAGCCAACGGGCGCTGTTTTCGATCCGGGGCGTGTTCTTCGACACGGTCGCGCTGCTCACCGGCCTCTCCGTGCTTCGGCTCGCGCTCGCCGACGTGTGGGTGCTCGCGGTCGCGCCCGTTCCGACGTTCCTGATCGCGTACCTGACCGGACGGGCCCGGCACGTTCTCGCGGCCGCGGTCGCGGGCGGCACCCTCGGATTCTTCGTCCTCACGGGCGATGCGGGCGAGTTCGTCACGCTCCTCGGGGTGCTCGGCGCCGCCTTTGCCGCGGGTGCGGTGACCCTGCGTGCACCCGGTGGGCTCTCCGGGCGGGGTGACACGCTCGCGCTCCTGCTTGCGGTGATGCTCGTCGCGAGCGCGACCGTCACCCTGATTCCGGCCGGCTCCGCCCAGCCGTGGGGTGCCGATCGCGGGACGCCGGGGCTGGAATCGACGCTCGTCGACGACGACGAGCTCACGATCGTCGGGTCCACGCAGCTCTCGCCGGAGGTGCGGTTCACCATCGAAAGCGACGTGGAGTCGAACTGGCACGCCGGAGCGTACGACACCTACACCGGCGACGGCTGGGTGCGTTCCGGCGAGGAATCGCCGGTTGACGGACCGCTCTCCGGGCCGCCGGGAGACGCCGTCGAGGTCGAGTCGACGGTCGTTCCCGAGACCGAGATGCGGGCGCTGCCCGCGCCGTGGCAGGCAGTCGAGGCGGGCGGGCCGGTCGCGGACAGTATGCAGGTCGACGAGCGCGGCACCCTCCGCCCCGGAACGGCCCTGCTCCCGGGTGACGCCGTGCCTGTCGAAAGCCGCGTCCCCGACGCGGATCCGGACGATCTGCGCGAGGCGGACACGGCGTACGACGACGCGATCGAGGACCGCTACACCCAGCTGCCCGAGAGCACGCCCGAACGGGTCGGCGAGCGGACCGAGGAGATCGTCGACGATGCCGACGCGGAGAACCCGTACGACGCGGCGGTCGCGATCGAGTCGTATCTGCTCGCCGAGTACGACTATTCGCTGACCGTCGAGCGTCCCGACGGGGACGTCGCCGACGCGTTCCTCTTCGAGATGGACGCGGGCTACTGTACGTACTTCGCGACGACGATGGTCGCGATGCTCCGCTCACAGGGGATCCCCGCCCAGTTCGTGACGGGATACGGCAGCGGCGAGCAGGTGAGCGAAGACGAGTGGGTCGTCCGCGGACAGGACGCACATGCGTGGGTGCAGGTGTACTTCCCGGAGCACGGCTGGGTGGAGTTCGATCCGACCCCGAGCGCGGAACGCGATCAGGTCCGTGAGACCCGGCTCGTGGAGGCGCGCGCGACCGGCGCCGAGGACGTCGACATCGAGCTCACTGCCCCCGAGGGCGGGACGGACCTTCGCGAGGACGAGCGGGGTGCAGTCGCGGCCAGTCAGTTCGACGACATCGACGAGGCGGACGAGCCGGAGAACGGCGAGGCGAACGTCTCGAACGTCTCCGACGAGGCGCTTGAAGGCATCGCCGGCGAGGGCCCCGCACCCGACGAGCTCGGGGCGGACGCCGCGGTCGAGGAGGGCGGCGAGGGGCCGTCGCTGACCGACCGGATCACGCTGCCGTCGCGGGAGACGCTCGGGTACGGGCTGTTCCTCGTCGTCGTCGTGGTTGCCGGCGCACACCATGCAGGCGCGACGACGCGAGCCGGACGCGCCCTTCGCGTCCGACTGCCGGCGCGTCGGCGGACGCCGACCGCCGACGTCGAGCGGGCGTTCGCCGACCTCGAACGCCTGCTCGAGAGGCGGTATCGCCGGCGGCGATCCGGCGAGACGCCGCGGGAGTACCTCGACGCCCTGCGCGTGCGTGGCGTCGATGACCGCGCTCACGAGGTGGGCACCGTCTACGAGCGGGCCGTCTACGCGGGGCAGGTGAGCCGGGAGGAGGCGGACGACGCCCGACGGACCGTTCGCCGACTGGCGCTGGAGGTGACGCCCGTGATCGGCGGACTGTTCGCGGACGAGTGACCGGCGTCGACGCGGATCGG
>CAZIFX010000133.1:0-3746 GCA_964538415.1 uncultured Halobellus sp. | reverse complement strand
CCGATGAGCTGGCCCATCTGTGCGTACCAGTCGTTGAGCAGCCGCTGCATGTCGTTGGCGATCTCGTCGGGGTCGGTCGGCGCGTATACGTGGTAGTAGCCGCCCTGTTCGTAATTGATCTGCTCTTTCCCGATGAAGCCGGTCTGGAGCAGCCGCTGGATCGAGCGGTACGCCGTCGAACGCTCGCGGTCGACGGCTTCGGCGATCTCGTCGACCGTCAACGGCTCCTCGCTGTCGACGAGAACGCGGAAGCACTCCTTGTCGAGCTCCTTGAGCCCGTGAAAACACTCGAGGAGCCCCTCACACTCCATGTCCTCACGGAGCATCTCGCTCATTGATTTGCTCATTATGTCCTCCAATAGGTCGTCCTGTGATAAAAGATTTTGCACGGATCATACAATACCAGCGGGGACGGGTCGAGGCAGCCGGTGCGGTCCGGGGCGCAAGTCGGCGATGCGGATCGGAACGCCGGAGAGGACACGTGTCGTCAGTGGCTCCCACCCGGAATCGATCGCCGTCCGTCGGTCGCTCGAGCCGCCTCGAGCGCCTTGTACAGGATCAAAAGCGCGACGACGAACGACGATCCGACCAGCAGGAGCACGCTGACGAGGTCGAGCGCTCCCGTCCCCAGCCAGTTCGCGAGTTCGCTGAGCGCGATGCCGACGCTCGCAAAGACCATCATCAACCCGAAGTAGACGATCACGTCGTTCTCCTCGACGATCGTGGTGGCCGCGGATCCGAGCCGCGCGCCGAACGCGCTCCCCACGAGGAGAAGTCCGACGACGGTGAGATCGACGCTGCCGGAGGTTCCGTAGGTGAACGTGCCGAAGGCACCGGCGAACAGGCCGGCAAAGAGGCTGGTCCCGACGGCGGCCGTGAGCGGCGTCCCGATGACGTAGTAGATCGTGGGCATTCGAATGAATCCGCCGCCGACGCCGATGAGTCCGGAGATGACGCCGACGATGCCGCCCGCCCCGCCGATCGTCCAGAGCGAGGCGCGGCCGCCCGACGACAACGAGATCATCGGCGGGATGGTGTGCGACTGTATCCGCCGGGCGACCGGAGGGATCTCCTCGTCGCTGACGTCGGCGTCCCCGTCGTCAGCCTCCTCGTCGTCGAGATTGTATGCTCGCCGCAAGAACAGCGCGCCGATTCCACCGAGCAGGAGCACGTAGGCGACGCCGGTCACGAGTCCGGCGACGCCGAGCGCCTCCAGCCCGAACACGAGTCGGCTGCCGAGCTCGATGCCGATCGAAAGCACCACGAACAGGATGGCGCCGAGCTTGTAGTCAACCTCCCCTACGTCGTAGTGTTTCAACACCGCGATCACGGACGTCCCGAAGTAGAACGCCAGCCCGCTCCCGATCGACACCGACGCGGGATAGCCCAACAACAGCAGCGTCGGGGTGACGAGAAACGAGCCGCCCATGCCGAAGAAGCCGAACAGCACCCCCACCATGAAGCCGAAGCTGACGAACAAGACGAGCAGCCCGACGCTCAGTCCCAACGGCTCCATCGATCACGCGTCCGTGACGGCTTCGATGAGCGGCGCGATCGCCCGTTCGAGGAGCGCGTATCCGACGTACAGCGCGATCGCGATGAGGAGGATCGCACCGACGAACGTCACTCCCTGAAAGGCCCCGGGCTGGACCGCCGACTCGATCATTCCGCCAGTCCCTCCGTCCGGTGTAATCGTGTGTGAATCATGGAATGCTACTCGTTCCAGTCTACTCCGGGTGAGTGTATAACGCTTATGGGTCAACAGCACAATACTACAGAGGGCTATCCGATGGGAAACCGACGGATGTATTTTTATAACGTATGCAGATATATCGTCGGCTCGATCCGCGGACGCATCCTCCGTCGATATCGGGGTATCGTTCGGGATTTTCGGGGCGGATCCGCGACGCGGCGACCGACGACGCCGACGTAGTGTCGCATCAGTATTGGATTATAGAAACAATATTATGTCGGGGACACGTACGCCCCGTATGAGAGCGGTACTCGCAACTGACCTTTCGGCGGCCAGCGAGGCGACCATCCGGAACGAGACCTGTCTCGAATGCCTCGGCCGCATCGGCGTCGACGAGATACACCTGGTGACGGTCATTCCGTCGAACGTCCATCGGGGAATGCCCGGGATCGACTTCGAGAAGCGCCGTCGGAAGGCGATCCGAAGCTACGAGGGGATCATCGGCGAGGCCGGATTCGACGTCGAGGTCCACGTCGTCCGCGGAACCCCGCACCGACGGATACGGGGGATCGCCGAAACGATCGGGGCCGGACTCACGGTCGTCGGGTCACGCGGGAAGAGCCCCCTCGAGAACCGCATCATCGGCTCGACGGCCCGTAACCTCGCTCGAACCACGGAGACGCCGCTGGTCGTCAACCGGATAGAGCGCGGAACGGCGGACCCGTCCGTCGTGAAGGCACGGCTGTTTCGACGGATGCTGTACACGACCGACTTCTCGGAGAACGCGGCCCGCGCGTTCGAGGCGTTCTCGTACCTCCGTCACGCGACACGGGAGGCGACGCTCGTCCACGTCCGGACGCCGAAGGACCCCGACGAACGGGACGGATCGGATCCCGAGTCCCGGCTCGAGGAGTTCGCCGCTCGGCTGAACGACTGGGGGATCGAAACCCGGATCGAGGTCCGGCAGGGCGACCCCGCCGAGGAGATCCTCGCGGTGGAGAAGGCGGTCGATCCGACGACCACGCTGGTCGGCTCCCGCGGACGGAGCCGCCTTCGGCGACTCCTGCTCGGAAGCGTCTCGGAGGACGTCGTCGCACGGGCCGCCGGAAACGTGATGATCGTCCCCCCGGTCTGAACGGCGTCGCGCTCCCGGAGACGGTGAGCGGTGAGAGGTCAGTCGTCGGCCGGCGTGGCCGACTGCGACGCGGTCGATGCGCCGCGGAAGGCGCCCTGCACGTACGCGCCGACGAACATGCCGGCGATGGCCCACAGGATCGTCACGTTGCCGACGCCGAGGCTGGCGTAGGCTGCCCCCGGACAGATCCCGGAGAGACCCCAGCCGACGCCGAAGATCGAGCCGCCGATCAACACGTTGCGGTCGAAGGATTTCAGCCGCCGTCCGTACGGCTCTCCCGTCAGCGGCGCGGTCGATCGGATTCGGGGAACGATCCAGAACGCGAGCCCCGCGACGATGGCTCCGCCGAACATCACGAACAGCAGTCCGAGATCGTCGAACGTCAGGAAGTTCAACACGACCTCGGGGCGAGCCATGTGGCTGAAGCCGAGGCCGAACCCGAAGACGAGTCCGCCGAGCAGGATCAGCGGCATGAACAGCGGATGACGGTCGACCATTACGGGACCACCCCCGCCGCCGCGACGAGGTTCGCGGTCACGATGGCGACGATCAGGAAGGTCACGACGCCGACGAGCGACGTTCGCGAGACGGAGCCGACCCCACAGATCCCGTGGCCGGAGGTACACCCCTTCCCGATCCGGGTCCCGATGCCGACGAACACCCCGCCGAGGAACAGCCGCCATGGCTGTACGTCCGTCAGCCAGATCGTAACGCCGCCGATATCTCGAAGCTCGCCGCCGTTCCCCGACGCGTAAAGCTCGCTCGTGACGAGCCCCGACTGGAAGGTGAGCGCGTACAGCGCGGCGCCGCCGACGATCCCGAGGGCGAACACGACCCGCCAGTCGCGGGAGCTGACGAATCGAAACTGCTGGAACCGCTCCCGATCGGAGACGTACGACAGCGTCGACTCGAGGAAGG
>CAZIFX010000132.1:0-3857 GCA_964538415.1 uncultured Halobellus sp. | reverse complement strand
GGAGGAGACGGACGAAGTTGAGGAGACGGAGGGACGAACGGAGACGAAGGAGCGGACGGCCGGAGCGGAGCAGACGGACGAAACGGAGACGGCTCGTGGCGGGTTCTTCAGCCGGCTGTTCGGCCGCTGATCGGCCGGCCGGCCGCGGTCGTCCTCATGCCTCCGACGGCGACTCCGCACGCTCGCGAAGCAGGTCACGGATGACGTCTGGGTCGTCGATCGCCGCCAGCTCCTCACAGGAGACGAGGCCGGTGCCGTCGACGGATTCACGCTTCGAGTCCTCCTTGGTGAAGTAGACCGAACGGGTGTTCGCGACCTCGCCGATGGAGGACATGATCCGGGCCCGCTTCTCCGCGGCGGGAGTGAACTCCGAGTGGCCGGTGAGCATCCGCATCGACCGGCCGTCGTCGTCCTCCGAGACGGCGTTAAACGGGGCACGGGCGGTCGGGTGGACGGTGAAGCCGGCGCTCGTGAGCACGGTAACGACGTGTTCGTCGTCCGGGTCAGCCTCCGGTGACGGCGGCGTCGGGTCCGCGTCGCGGACGTCCTCTGCGCCGTCCATGACCTCCACCGGGCTGGAGAACGGCTTGTCGAACAGCTCCTCCAGCTGGATCGCCACCTCGATGGAGGCGTTCATGCCGTCCTCGTACTTCGAGACGGTCCGTCGGGAGACCCCGAGCTCGGTCGCGAGACGGCCGAGCGACCAGCCGCGCTCCTCGCGCTCGTCGGCGAGCAGGTCGCCGTCGAGGCTGACGTACAGTCCGCCCGGGGCCGCGTAGATGAGCGGGGGCATTCCCTCCACGAACAGCTCGTAGGCGGTGTCCGGGTTGAACACGGGCACGCCGTGTCTGAAGTAGACCACTCCCGGCTTCAGGTCCTCGTCACGCGTTCGGAGCCCGACGACCATCGGCGTCGCCTCCAGGTACTCGCCCAGCCGGCGCATCTCCGCGCCGGTTTCAGCGTCGAGCGCGTCCACGTTGCCGAGGATCTTGAGCAGGATGAGGTCCTCCTCGCGTCTCGCCGCCACGTCGAAGCTCTTCGGCCGGACCGCACACCGGTCGCTGACGGCAAAGCCCGCGTCCTCCAGCATCGCGATGAGATTGCCTATCAGCGCAGTCCGGGACATACCCGATGGTAAGCCACTCGCCATATAAATACGTTGTGCCGACTCTCTCGAGGTCGTTCCGTTCGCCTGCGTGCGGTTTTCTCGGATTCGACGACCGGTGTGTATATATACCAGTTCGGGGCCGTCATGCGGCGCGTTCGAATCCGTGACCAGCGTTCTCGTTCGCTCGGTCGAAACCGCCTTGAGCGAGACCCGCAAAGACCGGGCGTGCCGATCGTCGCCGTCGACGACACCGACTCCCGCACGGACGGGATGTGTACGACCTACGTCGCAACGCGGCTCGCCGAGCGGCTCGCCGACGCCGGTGGCCGCGTCGAGCGACGCCTTCTCGTCCGGCTCAACCCCGCGGTGAAACACAAGACGCGGGGGAACGCGGCCGTCGCGCTCCACGTGTCCGACACGCCGCCCACGGACGCGTTCTCCATCGCGTGCGAGACGGTTCGGGAGTTCGCCGTCGTCGACGACGACCGAACCTCGCCGGGCGTCGTGGTCGCCGACCTCGACGTGGCCTCGAGCCCGGAAGCGACGTCGGTGATCCCCGGCGACGTCGCGTCGTTCGCCCGACGGGCGCTTCGCGAACGGCTGACGATCGACGAGGCGGTCGGGATCGCAGACGCCCACGGATTCCGACACGCAGCCGTCGGTGCAGTCGAGGATCCGACCGCGGCCACCTTCGGGGAGGGACCGTCCCACCCGGGTCGCGGGCGGATCGGCGCGCTCGCCGCGATCGGCGCGTCGGCCGCCTTCGACGACCGAACGGTCGAACACATCTCATATCGGGCGCTCCCGCGCTGTGGGACGTCCCGTGACGTCGACGCGGACTCGGTCTTTGCGGCCGCGGACGAGGGCTACCCGACCGTCTGGGACACGGTCGACCGGGGCACCGGCGAGGTCGTCTGCGTCCCGAACGCGCCCGGTCCCATTCTCCACGGGATCCGCGGCGACGAGGCGGCCGCATGTCGTGCGGTCGCCGACGCCGTCGAGAGCGAACCGGTGGACCGGACGGCGACGTTCCTGACGAATCAGGGAACGGACGTCCACCTCGCGGACGGCCGCATCGGCGACCTCCGGGACGGAGCGGGATATCGGGTCGACGGCGTCGTGGCGAACGCTCCCGAGACGAAACGTGGGGGGCACGTACACGTCGAACTCGTCGATCCGACCGACGCGAACGGGCCGACTGATTCCCGAACCGACCGGTCTCGCCCGCCCGACCGCGGCCGCCTCGTCTGTCTCGCGTTCAAACCGACGGGCCGATTCCGCGATCGGGTTCGGGCGCTGCGAGTCGGCGATCGCGTGACCGCCTGTGGGGAGTGTGAACGCCGCCCGATCGAGGGCGGCGGCGCGACGCGTGAGACGCTCAAACTGGAGAAGTTCGCGGTTCGGGACCTCGTCCGGACCGAGCGGGCGACGCCGACGTGTTCCGACTGCGGACGGCGGATGTCCTCTGCGGGCCGTGATCAGGGCTATCGCTGTCGCGACTGCGGGACCGCGGCCCCCGGAAGGGTCGATCGCCCCATCGATCGATCGCTTGACCCTGGCTGGTACGAGGTGCCGCCTGCGGCTCGCCGACACGTCGCGAAGCCGCTCGTCCGGGGCGGCTTCGACGCGCCGGTCCATCCCGAACGGTAGCTGAGCCATCCGACGGGGGTCGATTCAGCCCGACCGTGCCGCTCGCGGCCCACATGCTTTTTTATCCCGGTCGTCTGTGTTCCGTCGATGAACGCCGTCACGCTCGGTCCCGCCGGCACGTACTCACATCGTGCGGCGCGGGCCGTCGCCGCCGAGGTGTCGTTCCGTGAATCCGTCACCGCCATCGTCGACGCCGTCGCCGCCGGCGAGTTCGAGCGCGGGGTCGTGCCCATCGAGAACAGCATCGAGGGCTCGGTCACGGAGAGCCTCGACGCGCTTGCGGACCACGACGTCGCCGTGACGAAGGAGGTCGTCACGCCGATCCGCCACGCGCTGCTCGCACAGACGCCGGAGTTCGAGGTCGTCGCCAGCCACTCACAGGCGCTCGCGCAGTGTCGAAGCTGGCTGGAGGAGCACTACCCCGGCGTCGGACTGGAGGCGGTCGCCTCGACCGCCCGCGGGGTCGAACGAGCCCGCGAGGACGCTCGGATCGCCGGGATCGGCCACCCCGACAACGCCGGCGACGACCTGACCATCCTCGCCGAGGACATCCAGGACCGAACCTCGAACGCCACTCGGTTCCTCGTCGTCGCGCCCGCGGAGGCGCGGTCGGACGCAGGCGGAAAGACGACGGTCATCGTCTACCCGAACGACAACTACCCCGGCCTCCTGCTCGAACTGCTTGAGGCGTTCGCGGACCGCAACCTCAACCTCTCGCGGATCGAGTCGCGGCCCAGCGGCGAGCGGCTCGGCGACTACCTCTTTCACTTCGACGTCGATGCCGGCCTCTACGAGGATCGGACCGCCGCCGCGGTGGAGGACATCGAAGCTATCGCAGAGAAGGGGTGGGTCCGCGTGCTCGGCTCCTACGACACCCAGCACGTGTTGGAGTGACGGGCGACGGAGTCCGACCGCTGCTCGAGTTGGTCCGAACTCTCCTCTATGATCGCGAGCGCTCGGGCGGCCACGGATCACCGTTTCATCGCTTAGTAACCGCCACGCCCTTCCTGGAGCCGCGTCGCAGCCGACGGATCACGGCCGTGTGTGAATTTGCTATTGCGATATATGATTTATGCTTCGAGAAACGCCGCCACGGTCT
>CAZIFX010000131.1:0-3928 GCA_964538415.1 uncultured Halobellus sp. | reverse complement strand
GCCCGAACTCCTCCTGGAGGTCGTCGAGCAGGTTGAGGATCTTCGCCTGCACCGACACGTCGAGCGCGCTCACCGGCTCGTCGAGCACGATGAACTCCGGCTCCAGCGCCAGCGCGCGGGCGATCCCGATCCGTTGCCGCTGGCCCCCGCTGAACTGGTGTGGATACCGATGGTAGTGTTCCGGCTGGAGCCCGACGCGGTCGAGCAGGGTGGCCACCCGCTCGCGTCGCTCCCGCGAGCTCCCCCACCCGTGGACGTCGAGCGGCTCGCGGATGATCCGACCGACCGTCATCCGCTCGTTGATCGCGGTGTTCGGGTTCTGATACACTAGCTGTGCGTTCCGACGCCACTCCTTGAGCTCCCGTCGACCGAGCGAGGTCACGTCCGTGCCGTCGAACGAGACCCGGCCGCCGTCCACCGTTTCGAGCCTGAGCACGCTCCGTCCGAGCGTCGTCTTTCCGCAGCCGCTTTCGCCCACGATCCCGAGGGTTTCCCCCCGTCCGATCTCGAAGGAGACGCCGTCGACGGCCTTCACCGGACTCCCGCCGAGCAGGCCATCGTCCTCGTAGTAGGTTCGGACGTCGTCGACGACGACGAGTGGGTCGTCGACCCCGCGCTCCGTGGGCGTCCCGCGTTCCTCGGGCGGTCCTGCTTGCTCCTCGACCGGCGTCGCGTTCTCGGGTCGGTCACTCATGATGGGTCCTCTCGGCGTTCTCACGCCCCTCGCCACGTCCTCGCTCGGCGGCTTCGGCCTCGTGTGTCGCCACCCGCTTTTCGACGGGCTCGTCCGCGGGATACAACAGGCAGGCGGCGGTGTGGGTCACCTCCTCCCCGTCGTCGACATCAACGTGCTTCGGATGCACCCGCTCGCACGCGTCGAAGGCGTCCGGACAGCGGGGCGCGAACCGGCAGTCGGTCGCGTCGCCGGTCGGCGTCGGAACGCTTCCCTCGATGGTCGGCAGCCGATCGACCTCGTCGGCGAGTCCCGGAATGCTTCGAAGGAGCCCGCGCGTGTAGGGGTGTTTCGGCGCCGCGAAGAGCCGCTCGACGGGCGCCCGTTCGACGACCTCCCCGGCGTACATCACGGCGACCGAGTCGGCGACCCGGGCGATCACGCCCATGTCGTGGGTGATGAAGACGATGGAGAGGTCCCGCTCACGCTGGAGCCGCTCCAGCAGGTCGAGGATCTGCGCCTGAATGGTGACGTCGAGCGCGGTCGTCGGCTCGTCACAGAGCAGCACGTTCGGGTCACACGCCAGCGCGAGCGCGATGACCGCCCGCTGTTGCATGCCGCCGCTGAACTGGTGGGGATACTCCCCGAGCCGACGTTTGGGATCGGGGATCCCGACGCTCTCGAGCAGATCCGCCGCCGTCTCGACGGCCTCCCGTCCCGTGAGCCCGCGGTGAATGCGGAGCAGCTCCCGGATCTGGTTGCCGACGGTGTACACCGGGTTGAGGCTGCCGAGGGCGTCCTGAAACACCATCGCGATCTCGCTTCCCCGTACCGCCTCGACGACCGCTTCCGGCGCCGCGACGAGATCGACCCAGCCGGCGTCGACCGAGACCGTCCCGCCGTCGTGCGTGCCCGACTCGATCGTCACGAACGCGTCGGATCCGGGCGTCGTCGCACCCGAGGATCCCTCCTCGACCACCTCGCCCGTTTCGCCCGCCTCGTCGGCCCACTTGACCGACTTCGGGTGGTCGCGCGCCATCCGTTCGACGAACGACGGGTCGTGGTATCGGATCGTGCTTTCCCCGTGGACTCGGCCGGCCCCGTCGATCAGTCCGAGTATCGAGCGGGCGCTGACGCTCTTGCCGGAGCCGCTCTCGCCGACGATGCCGAGGGTTTGCCGCGGCGCGACGGCAACGGAGACGCCGTCGACCGCCCTGACGGTCTCCTGGTCCGTCTCGAACGTCGTTCGTAGGTTTTCGACCGAGAGGAGGGGATCCGTCACCCCGCCGCGTCCGTCGGTCATACCCCGCCACCTCGCGATTCCGTCTCGCTCGCGTCCGTCGCACCGGCGTCGCTCTTCGGGTCCACGGCGTCACGAAGCGCGTCGCCGACCGCATTAAATCCGATGACGACGAGCGTGACCATCACGCCGGGGATCAGGGAGATGTGCCACGACGCCGTCGCGACGTACTCCCGGCCCATGTCGACCGCGCGGCCCCATTCGGGGGTCGGCGCGGTGATGCCCAGCCCGAGAAACGAGAGCCCCGCGACCGCGAGAATCACGCCGCCGAGGACGAGCGAGCTATAGATGAGCAGATAGCCGACGAGGTACGGCAGCATGTGAAGCTGCATGATACCCGCGGGGGACTGCCCGTAGCTCCGTGCGGCGTCGACCCAGTCCTCCTCGGCGATCTGGAGGGTTGGTCCCCGGAAGGCCCGCCAGAGGAACGGCCACCCGGTCGCCGCCAGGATGAGTCCCAGGAGGACGCCGCCGTCGTAGATCCCCGCGAGACGGGTGTCCGCGAGGATCACCGTGAGGAGGATGAGCAGGAGCAGCCGCGGCACGCCCATGATCGTGTCGCCGGTGACGACGAGCACGAGGTCGGCGATCCCGCGGTAGTACGCGGAGATCAGCGCGAAGACGGTCGCGATGACGGCGCTGACGCCGACGCTTAACAATCCGATCAGAAGCGACACCCGCGCCCCGTGTACGAGGAAGGTGAGCAGGTCCTTCCCGTCGGTGAGGGTGCCGAACGGGTGGAACCGGTCGAACTCGTCGTAGGTCATCGGCCCGACGTTACCGGCGTCGTAGCCGACCGACCGAGTCTGGGAGTTCGCGTTGCCGACGAGGATCTCGACGACGCTGCCGGCGTCGGCGTCGTAGTACTCGATGGTGTGTGAAAACGGCGAGTAGAGGTTCTGTTCGGCGGTCGTCGTGCCAAGCGTCGGCGCGAAGACCGCCATCGTCAAGAAGAGCCCGACGACGAGCATGCCGAACTGGCCCCAACGGTGGTATCGAAGCCGGCGGACGACGTCGTCACGGGGCGTCCAGTCGGCCAGTCGGTACTCCTCGCGGAAGGTGAGATACCCGCGCCAGAGCCACCAGAGCCAGACGACCACGTAGAGGTGGACGACGAGCACGCGGAGCCCCCACGCGACGGCCGGCGAGAGTCCCATGAACGTTCCGTGCCACGTCCCGTCCGGGGTCTGATACCCCTGATTCGGGATCGTCTCACGGGCCGTGAGCGTCGGGAGATCCGCGAGGGGAACCAATGCGGCGCGTGCGATCCCCCCGACGGCCCGAAGCAGGTCGGCCGCACCGACGGCGACGGCGAGCCAGCCGACCGCGGCGAGCGCTGTGGCGAAGACGAGCGCGTCGAGCACCCCTTGCACGCGCAGCGGAACGCGGTCCGTGATCCGCAACACGACGCTCGCGTCCGTCCACGTCGCGATCGCGAGTCCGACGAAACAGAGGACGGCCGCCCCCGCGACGACGGCCAGCGTGGCCGACGACCCGCCGGCTGCCAGCACCTCCGAGACCCATTCGGTAGCCGTCTCGACGCCCGAGACGACCGTCCCGACGGCGGTGAGCGTTCCGTCCGTGAGACGCCCTGCCTCGACGGCGACGAGCACCGCCGCGCCGAGCGCCCAGACCGCCGCCGGACGCGGGTGCTCCCGGATCCGATCGGCGAGTGGTTCGTGATCCACGATGGTCTCGTCGGTCATGTCATTTGGCTCCGTACCCGACGCGCGGGTCGATGAGGACGTACAGGAGGTCCTGCAGCAGATTGATGAGCACCACCACCACGATGAAGACGAACACGAGCGCGGTCACCAGCGGCAGGTCGCCGTTGACCGCGGCCTGGAAGAAGAGCCAGCCGATCCCGTTGATCCCGAAGACGACCTCGACGATCACGGAACCGCCGATGAGCAGGAACGCCTCGTTCGTGATCGTCGGGACGAGCGGGATCATCG
>CAZIFX010000130.1:1672-4013 GCA_964538415.1 uncultured Halobellus sp. | reverse complement strand
GAGGGCGACGGGGGCGACGAAGGCGCCGAGGGCGACGTGGGTGACGAGGACGCCGGCGACGATGCCGACGCTCGCGACTTCGAGGCGATCAGGACGACGCTCACGGCGGAAAACGAGCGTCGATCGAAGGAGGTCCACGCGATCTTCGGAAACTTCCTTCGGCGGATCGAGCGGTCCTGATCGATACCGCCCGGCTCCGTGCGGCCCCGAGTGACCCGCAGTCAATCGTTGATGTTCGGGTCGAGCGCGTCCTGTAATCCGTCGCCGAAGAGGTTGAACCCCATCACGGTGACCAGGATGGCGATCCCGGGCCAGATGCTGAACCACGGCTGCGGCAGCATGTAGCCACGAGCCTGCGAGAGCATCTGTCCCCAGTCGGGCGTCGGCGGCTGCGCGCCGTAGCCCAAAAAGGAGAGTCCGGCGACGATGAGGATGCTGATTCCTATCTGCAGCGTCGCCTGCACCAACACGGGCGTGAAGCTGTTCGGGACGACGTGGCGTCTGATGATGTCCCGGTCCTTCACGCCGGCCGCGCGCGCGGCCTCGACGTAGTTAGCCTCCCGGACGCTCAACACTCGCGACCGGATGAGCCGAGCGAACACCGGGATGAAGGCGATACCGACGCCGATGAGCGCGTACGTCAGGTCCCGCCCGAACGCCGCCATGAACGCGATGACGAGCACGAGGAAGGGGATCGAGTAGATCGTCTCGACGATCCGCATGAGCACGTCGTCGACGATCCCGCCGTAATAGCCCGCGATCGCGCCGACCACGACGCCGCCGGTTAGCCCGATCGCCGTCGAGAGGAACCCGACGGAGATGGAGATACGGGTGCCGTAGATCAGCCGGACGAGCAGGTCACGACCGCGGTGGTCGGTGCCGAGCGGATGCGCCCAGGTGCCGCCCTCGACGAACGCCGGCGGCAGGACGGGGTCGACCACCTGCGGGTCACGCTCCGGATGGTACCAGATCGTCTCCGCGATGGCGTAATCGAAGACGAGGTAGTCGATCCACGTGACCGACGCGACGAACGTGACCGCCACGATGAGGTAGAGCCCGAAGCGGGCCGTCGTGTCGCGTTTGATCTGTCGGATCGTGCTGCGAAGGCGGGTCGTCCCGGCGCCGACCTCGGCCGTCGAACCCGCGTCGGGATCGCTCTCGCCGATCGCCATCTCAATCGCCCCCCTCCCCGTAGCTCACCCGGGGATCGATGTACGCGTACGAGATGTCCGTGATGATGACGCCGACGAGGAAGATGACGCCGAAAAACAGCGTCGTCCCCATGATCAGCGGATAATCGAGCGTCTGGATGGCGGTGATCACGAGCCGGCCCATGCCGTTGATGTTGAAGACGGTCTCGATGAGCACCGCGCCGCCGAGCGCCGTCGAGAGGTTCAAGCCGACGATGGTCACGACCGGCAGCTGTGCCGGGCGGAACGCGTGCTTGCGGAGGATCGTGCGCTCGGAGACGCCGTAGGCCCGCGCGAGCTTGACGTAGTCGTGTTGTAGCGTCTCCACCATCGAGGAGCGTTCGATCCGCGTCGCCGCCGCCATCTGGAGCGTCCCCAGCGCGATGGTCGGTAACAGCAGGTGCCGGGCCGTGAGATACCAGACGCCCGGCCAGCTCTCGGCGCCCGTCACCGTCGAGGGATGGTGCCACGGGTAGACGAGATCCGAGGAGGGGAGCCAGCCGAGATGGAACGCGAAGATGATGATGAGCACGAGCCCGATCCAGAACGACGGGGTCGACACGCCGAAGAGGGCGATGACGCGCGAGACGTGGTCGATCCAGCTGTTCCGGCGGGCCGCCGAGATCACGCCGAGCGGGATCGCCAACCCGAGCCCGAAGGTGTACGCCGAGAGCACGAGCAGCATCGTCACCGGCAGCCGATCGAGCATCACGTCGCTCACCGGTCGGTCGAAGTGAATGCTGATCCCCATGTCGCCGACCGCGAGGTTGCTCAGGTAGATCAGATACCGCTCGTGTGTGGGACGGTCGAGTCCGTAGCGCTCGCGTAACGCCTCCTCCAAGGCGGGCTCGACGTTCGGCCCGATCATGATGTCGACCGGGTCACCCGGCATCGCGTTGGTCAGAAAGAAGGTGATCGTGGCGATGCCGATCAACACCGGGATCGTCTGGGCGATCCGACGGATCGTGTAGCGCAGAACGGTCATGAGGGAGTCAGGCGAGCGAGGCCGGGACGGAACCGCCATGCAGCCGGCGATCCCGGTGCGGTTCGTTCGCGTTGTCCGATCGATCACGCGGCGGTTCGCCGGTCGGATGACCACGCGGCGGTTCGCCGGTCGGATGACCACGCGGCGGTTCGCCGGTCGGATGACC
>CAZIFX010000130.1:0-1572 GCA_964538415.1 uncultured Halobellus sp. | reverse complement strand
CACGCGGCGGTTCGCCGGTCGGATGACCACGCGGCGGTTCGCCGGTCGGATGACCACGCGGCGGTTCGCCAGTCGGATGACCACCCGGCGGTTCGTCGGCGGGACGAACGAACGGACGATGCTGCATCGGACGCGTCACTCGTCGAGCCAGACGTTGTTGAACGGGCTGACCATTCGTGGGTTGATTCGGGGTCGCGAGTGGACCGCCATGTCACGGACGTGGTTCTTCGAGGCGACGGTCGTCGTCGGGCTGTAGCCGGCGAAGTGGACGCGGTCCTCCAACAGCGTGCCGATGACGTCGATGTAGAGCTCGCGGCGCTCGTCGAAGTCGGGCGAGCGACGGGCGGTCGTCAGCTTCTCCATCACGTCGTCGTTCTCGTAGAAGACGCCGTTCGGCGAGTTCCCGGCCGTGTCCTCGTGGATCGTGTCGTAGAGGAACAGGTCGGGGTCGGGGCCGGGGAGGTAGCCGAGCGCGTACATGTTGTAGTCGTCGTCGTCGCCGGTCTCGATCTGGTCGAGGAACGCGCCCCAATCGAGCCGCTCGACCTGCGTGTCCCAGCCGGCCTCCTGGATGCCGTTCGCGACGGAGACCAGGATGTTCTCACGGATGTCGTCGGGGGGCGAGAGCAGTCGGAACTCGTAGTCCTCGGGGACGCCGGCCTCCTCGAAGAGCCGACGGGCCTCGTCGATGTCCACGTCGTGCGGGATCTCCGCCCACTGGTCGACCGGCATGTCCCACGACTCCGCGACCGGCAGCGGCACCATGGCCGGATTGCGGATGCCCGCGGGCTCGACGAAGTTCGCGACGGCCTGATCCATCGAGAAGCAGTAGTCGATCGCCTCGCGAACGCGAGGGTCGGCGGTCGGGCCCTGGTTGCAGTTCAAGGCCACGAAGAAGTAGTTGATGCCGGGCCGTTCGTGGACCTCGACGTCCTCCATCTCCTGAACCGTGTCCCAGATCTGCGGCGGGATCCCGTCGATCGCGTCGCTCTCGCCGGTCTGAAGCCGGGTAACGCGCGTCGTCGGCTCCTCGACGGGGATGAACTCGATCGCCTCGACGTGCGGCAGCGGGTCGTCCCAGTAGTCGTCCCAGCGTTCGAGCTCGACGGATTCGCCCTGCGTCCAGTCGACGAACCGGTACGGGCCGGAGCCGATCGGCATCTCCGTGTTGTACGCCTCCCGGTCGGCCTCGCGAGCCTCCTTCGAGACGACGCTGTTGGTCAGCGCCTCGATCTGGAAGGGGGCGTAGGGGAACTCGAGGTCGATCTGCAGCGTGTAATCGTCGATGATGTCCGTGTCCTCGATGAACTCCATCGTGTCGTCGGCGATCTCGTCCTGTTCTACCGGCGCCATGAGCGTGTATTCGACGTCCTCGGCGGTCAGCGGCTCGCCGTCGTGGAACATCGCGTCCTCGACGATCTCGATGATGAACCGCTCCCCGTCGCGCTCGATTATCGGGTCGGACGCGGCCACCTTCGGGACCATGTTCGTCTCCCGGTCGAGCTCGTAGAGCTGGTCGAAGACGCGGTAGGCGATCTGATACGAGTAGATGTCGCCGATGTCGAGCGGGTC
>CAZIFX010000129.1:0-4013 GCA_964538415.1 uncultured Halobellus sp. | reverse complement strand
CCGCGGCGGATGTCGTCCTTGCCGATGCCGCGGACGTTGAATCCGACGTTGTCGCCGGGCTCGGCCTTGGGCACCTCCTCGTGGTGCATCTCGACCGTCTTCACCTCGCCGCCGACGTCCGACGGCTGGAAGGAGACGTTGTCGCCCGTCTGCAGGACACCGGTCTCGATCCGTCCGACGGGGACGGTCCCGATACCGGAGATGGTGTAGACGTCCTGGATGGGGAGTCGGAGCGGCGCGTCCGTCGGCGGCTCGGACTCCGGCAGGTCGTTGAGCGACTCCAGCAGGGTGGGGCCGTCGTACCAGGGCGTGTTCTCGGACTCCTCGGCGATGTTGTCGCCCTCGAACGCCGAGATCGGCACGAACGTCGTGTCGTCGGTCGCGAAGCGAACCTGGTTGAGCAGGTTCTTGACCTCCTCGACGACCTCGTCGTACGTGTCCTCGGCGTAGTCGACGACGTCCATCTTGTTGATGGCGATGATGAGCTCGTTGATCCCGAGCGTTCGGGCCAGGAACACGTGCTCACGCGTCTGTGGCGCGACGCCGTCGTCGGCCGCGACGACGAGGACCGCGTTGTCCGCCTGCGAGGCACCCGTGATCATGTTTTTCACGAAGTCACGGTGGCCCGGGCAGTCGACGATGGTGAAGTAGTACTTGTCCGTGTCGAACTCCTGGTGGGCGATGTCGATCGTGACGCCACGCTCGCGCTCCTCGGCGAGGTTGTCCATCACGTAGGCGAACTCGAAGCCGCCTTTGCCCTTTTCTTCGGCTTCCTCGCGGTGCTGCTCGATTACGTGCTCGGGGACGCTCCCCGTTTCGAAGAGGAGTCGGCCCACGAGCGTGCTCTTGCCGTGGTCGACGTGGCCGATGATGGCCAGATTCTGGTGCGGTTTGTCACTCATGGGGTAATCACGCGCTAAGGCGCTCTGTGAGTACGTTTTCGGTTGATTCCACTAAAACGGTTTCGATACGGACCACAGAGTATCTCTCCGCCTTCCGGCGATTCTTGAGATGCGGGCACACGTGAACGCGACGCACGACTGCGACATGGAGGAGGGACCTGCCGGCTTCGCCACGTTCGTTTCGGACGTGACTCGCGTTCGTCCCGAGCCGAACGTCGCGGTCAACGAGGAACGACTGAGGCCGGATCCGGCCTACTCGAGTCTGCCGACGTCGCCGAGTACCGCGCTCGCGGTCTCGGGTCCGCCCGCGCCACGCCCGGAGATGTTGAGCCGTCCCGCGTGTGACGTCTCGATCTGAACGATGTTCTGCGTGCCGGTCACGGCGAGCGTCCCGTTCTCGGGGATCAGCCGCGGCGCGACGCGAACGGTCTCGCCCGTTGCCTCGCCGATAAGCCGCACCGTCCGGCCGTCCTCCGCGGCGAGCCGGAGTGCCGACCCGGGAACGTCACGGATCCCCGACACCTCGGCGTCGTCGAGGGTGAACTCGCGGGCGTCGGCCGGGTCCCCGGCCGCGCCAAACGAGAGCACGTTCGAGAGGATGACGCATTTCAGCGCCGCGTCGGTTCCCTCCACGTCGAAGGACGGATCCGCCTCGGCGACGCCGAGGTCCTGTGCCTCCGCGAGGACGTGGTCGTAGTCGAGCCCTTCGGCCGCCATCCGCGTGAGAATGAAGTTCGCCGTCCCGTTGAGCACGCCTCGAACCGCGGTGACGTGGCCGGGCTCGACGTCCTCGACCGTCGAGATGGCGGGTATCGCGCCGCCGACCGTCGCCTCGAATCGGACGTCGCCCTCGCTGTCGTCGGCGAGCGCGCGGACGTCGCCGAACCGCTCCGCAACCGGCCCTTTGTTCGCGAGCACCGCGTTCCGATCCCGCTCCAGGGCCGTTTTGACGTGTGAAAATCCGGGTTCCGCGTCGTCGAGCGTCGTCGGCGTCGCCTCCACGAGCACGTCGTAGTCGGCCGCGAGCGCGTCCTCGGGGTCGTCGTCGCCGACGACGCCGATCTCCGCCTTTCGGGTGATCACCGACTCGGCATCGACGCCGTCGTGGTCGACGATCGCGCTGGCGGAGTCCGCGACGGCGACGACCTCGTGGCCGTACTCGGCCGCCAACTCGACGACCGATCGGCCGACCGCGCCGGCGCCCAACACGGCGAGTTTCATGCCTCCACCCCCGCCAGCGGCTCGACGACGCGAAGGTCCTTCTCGTCGGCGATCGACCGAACGGCCGACAGCGCCTCCGCGGTTTCGCCCGCCCGCGCCTCCAAGCGGAGCCGGGCGCTCGAGACGTCCTCTGTTCCCTGCGGTGCGGCGAGCGAGACGTCCGCGACCGAGGCGGACGCACAGCTCTCGATCCGGGTGAGCGTGTCGGAGAGATCCGTGTCGATCAGGTGGCCGAAGACCACGATGGTGAGCTCCTCGGCGTACTCCTCCGTGCCCGCCTGCATCACGTTCACGCCCTCCGCCCGCAGCGCCTCCACGATCGCGTCGAAACGCTCCTCGGTCGCCTCGAAGTCGACCTCGACCGGGATCCGCCCGCGTGGCGTCTTGTTTCCCCGCTCGTGGTAGATGGACAGGAGGTTACCCCCGTTGTCCGCGATGGGCTCCAGTGCGGCCAGCAGCTGGCCCGGCTCGTCGACGAGCTCCAGGCGAACCGTGTGCGTCGACGGCGTCGGGGAGTGGCCGCCGTCCGGCGAGGCATCCTCGCTGCGTCCGCCCCCCTCGGTCGCGTCCGCAGCCAGGTCCGGATCGACGCCGTCGATCCCCCGGTCCGGGTCCGCCCCCGTCATTCGCCCATCACCCGTCGTTGGAAGGCCGCATGCGCATGACCCCGACGTGCTCGCGCCCGCGCACCCCCTGTTTTCGGCGCGGAGCCGCCGCTCGCTCGCTCCGGGTCGATACGCCGATCGGGGTTCCTGCCCGTCTGCATGCGTAAACGAAGTCGGTGGAACCGGTATAAGCCTTCGGCGTTGGCATTCGTTGCCCCGTTACCGATCCCGCTCGCGCCTCCGACGAAACGCGTCGCTGACGGACGGTAACGAATCCGCGGAAAACCGAAACGGCAGACGACAGAAACGGGGACGGGAGAAACTGCGCGCGGCAGAAACGGAGGGGTGAGAGAAACTGCGCGCGGCAGAAACGGGGACGGGAGAAACGGGAGATCGGAACGTCCGCGTCCCGGGCCGACTAGATGTAGTCGATCGAGGCGGGCAGTTCCAACTTCATGCCCTTGCGCTCGCGGATCTCCATGATCTTCTCGCGCTGCAGGTTGTCGACGAGCACGCGGAAGCCGGCGTTCTCGGTGTTCCACGACGCACGACCCTCGGTGGCCGAGCGGATGTCGGAGGAGAAACCGATCATCTCCTCGACGGGCGCGATGCCTTCGACGACCATGAGGTCACCCTCCTGGTACATGTCGTCGACGCGGCCGCGACGACCCTGGATCTCGCCGGATGCGGCACCCATGTGTTCGCTGGGCACGTCGATCCGGACGTCCTGAATCGGCTCCAGCAGCCGGACCTCGCCGTCGATCAGCGCGCGGTGGACCGCGTCGCGTACGGCGGGAATGACCTGTGCCGGACCGCGGTGGATCGTGTCCTCGTGGAGCTTCGCGTCGTGGAGACGGAACAGCGACCCCTGAACCGGTTCGGCGGCCAGCGGGCCGTCGTCGAGCGCCTCCTGAAGCCCCTCCAGAACGAGCTCCATCGTCTCGTTGAGGTGCTGGATACCCTTCGTGTCGTCGATGAGGACGTTGGTGCGGTGGATGTCCTCGACGTTCTGGGAGGTGTCCTTGTCCATGCCGGCCTCCTGGAGCGCCTCACGGCGCTCGAGTTCGGGCATGTCCATCGATACCTCGCCGAGCTGGATCGCATCGACTACCTCCTGGGACATCGGCTCTACCGTGAGGTAGAACTTGTTGTGGCGGTTCGGCGAGACGCCCTCGACCTCGCGGGACGCCTCTTGGGGCTGTTCGCGGTAGACGACGATCGGCTCGCCGGTGATGACCGGAATGCCCTGGTTGTCCCGAATGCGCTGGGTGATCACTTCGAGGTG
>CAZIFX010000128.1:0-4041 GCA_964538415.1 uncultured Halobellus sp. | reverse complement strand
CTCGTCGAGTTGCTCGCTGACGGCGGCGCCGAAGTCGCCATCACGGGCTGTAACCCCCTCTCGACGCACGACGACGTCTCCGCCGCCCTCGACGCCCACGACTCGATCACCTCCTACGCGGTCCGCGGCGTCGACGATGAGGCGTACTACGACGCGATGCACGCGGTCGTCGCCCACGACCCGACGATCACCGTCGACGACGGCATGGACATGGTGAAGCTCGTCCACGAGGAGTATCCGGAGCTGATCGACTCCATCGTCGGCGGCGCCGAGGAGACCACGACCGGCGTTCACCGGCTGCGCGCGATGGACGCCGACGGCGAGCTGAAGTATCCCGTCTTCGCCGTCAACGATACGCCGATGAAACAGCTGTTCGACAACGTCCACGGCACGGGCGAGTCCTCGCTCGCGACCATCGCGATGACGACGAACCTCTCGTGGGCCGGCAAGAACGTCGTCGTCGGCGGCTTCGGCAAGTGCGGGAAGGGCGTCGCGAAGAAGGCCGCCGGCCAGAACGCGAACGTCATCGTCTGTGAGGTCGACCCCCGCCGCGCGTTGGAGGCGCACATGGAGGGCTACGAGGTGCTGCCGATGGCGGAGGCGGCCGAGAAGGGCGACGTCTTCATCACGACGACGGGCAACCGCGACGTGATCACCCGCGAGCACTTCGAGGCGATGAACGACGGCGTCCTGCTGGCGAACGCCGGCCACTTCGACGTCGAGGTGAACTTGGAGGACCTCGACGACCTCGCCGTCGACCGCTTCGAGGCCCGCGACGGCGTCGAAGGGTTCGAGCTCCCGGACGGACGCGTCCTGAACGTCATCGCGGAGGGGCGACTCGTCAACCTCGCGGCGCCCATCGCGCTGGGCCATCCGGTCGAGGTGATGGACCAAAGCTTCGGCGTGCAGGCGGTCTGCGTCCGCGAGCTCGCGACGAACGGCGCCGCCTACGAGCCCGGCGTCCACGACGTCCCCGACGATCTCGATCGGGAGGTCGCGGAGATCAAACTCGTCGCCGAAGGCGTCGCTCACGACACGCTCAACGAGGAACAGCGCCAGTACATGAACAGCTGGGAACACGGCACCTAGACGGGTTCGCTGGCGAGCGCGGTGGCGAACAGGCGGCGCATCCGGTTTCGCTCCGATTTCGCTCTCCACGACGGCGCGCCGCACTCCCGCCTCGACCGCCGTGGACCGGTCCTCACGTCACGGGGGGTCTGGCCGCGGCTTCCGACATAAGCGATCGCGATCGACGCCCTCGGCGGCGGCCGATGGAGACCCGTGGCTCATCCTCCCGTGCGTTTCGCACCGTCCTTTTCGGTCGGTAGTCGAAGCCGCACGTCGTCGGCTGATTCGTCGCTCTCGTCCGGATCGTCGTCGGCCGGGACGCACAGGTCGTCCGGGAGGCTCCCGGGATCGTCGAGGTCGATCCGGCCGGTCATGGCGAGGGTTCGGAGCGCGTAGAGGGTGGCGGACGGCAGCCGCTCGAGAAGCGTCGGGTCGACGATGGCGTTCCACGCGAGCGGATGGGAGCCTCGCTCGCCCCACGACGATCGTGGCGCGAGATACGGCGGATCCCAGCGTCCGTCGCGCTCGGTGAACTGCCGGATCGGCGTGTGTCGAATCAGCGAGAGGTGTCGATCGACGGGGGAAAGCGTGCGGTCGGTGAGCGCGGCCCGATCCGGCGTCTCCCGGTCCTCGACGTCGCCTTCCGCGTCGAGATCGGCGGCCTCCCGGTAGCGTTCGCTCGCGAGCGACGCGTGGAGCCGTTTGTCCTCGCGCAATCGTCTCGGCAGCGACGCGTACGCCCGGACGTAGGCGGGATCCCACAGCGGAAGCCACCAGTCGAGGCCGGCGTCCTCGTAGGCTCGCAGGTCGCCGTTCGTGAACGTCGTCATGCGGCCGCGCCACTCCCAGCGCTCGTAGGCCGCGGCGGCCGCCTCCGGACCGTCGATCCACGTCCCGGTTTCGGTATCGGATCCCGTACCGGCCGCCTCACCCGCCAGTCCGCGTCGGATCCGCTCATCCACTGCCTCGCGAAACCCGTCGTCCTCCCAGCTCCAGAGGTCGTAGTGGGTCTCCCGGACGTAGTCGACGAGGGCGTCGAGGGTCGGCTCGATCCGCCCGCGGTCGTCGCCGTCGATGAACGCGGGCAGTCGTTCCCCGGGCGTCGCCACCGTGTGGCCGGGACACCAGAGCGCGTCGCGCGGGATGCGCTCCTCGGCGACGAGCGTCCGCAACGCGGGCCATTCGGCGAGAAACGGCAACGCGTCGCCGCCGAAGGCGGCCGCCTCGTAGGCCTCGCCCGCGGGTCCGCCGTACCACCCGTTCCAGACGTCCGCGTCGTACGGGACGAACTCCCAGTCGATCCCGAGCCGTGCCGCGACCTCACGGCTGACCTCCACGTCGGGATGGCCCGATCGACCGAAGGTGTACGCGATCGCCTCCCGATCCCGGGCGACGAGTTCGCTCGCGACCAGCCGGGAGTCGTAGCCGCCGGAGAGCGGGATGACGATCGGTCGATCGCCGGCGACGCGCTCCAGCCGATCGAAGGCCGTTCGCAAGCCGTGCCGTAGCCGTGTTTGTGCCGCGTCGACTTCGGCCGGTCGCGTTTCGCCGATGGTCGTGCGGGCCGACCGGTCGATTCCCTCGGGCGGACTCGCTCCGATGCGGCCGGGTCGGTGGTCACGATAGGTGATCGAGCGCACGTCACCGTCGCCGCGGACGGCGACCACCTCGCCCGCCCGCGTCGATCGGACGCCCCGCCAGATCGTCTCCGCGCCCGTCACGTATCTCGTCAGGAGGAACTCACCTTCGGTTACCGAGTCGACGTCGGCGTCGAGGAGGTCCCGAACGACCCGACCGCGGTCGGAGACCACGGGATGGGAGTCGTCGCCTGTCGCGTCGTCGACGCCGTAATAGAGGGGAACGGTTCGAGCGCCGTCGGCGACGAGCACGGTCGTGTCCGGCGTTCCCGTCCCGCCCGCTTCGTTGGGATCGAGGACGGCCGCGTAGAACCCGTCGAGTTCGGCGGCGACCGTCGCGATCGCGTCGAGCGCCGTCGCGGCTTCCCTCCCGTTCCCACGGTCGCGGTCGCGGTCGCGTTCGATCGCGTTCGCAAGCCGATCGGCGAGCGCCGTCGGATCGAGAAGCCGGTCGCTCGACCGGTCGAACGCGCAGCCGCGGATCGCGACGCCGCGGCGACGACGCCAGCCGGGTCCACGGAGGTCGAGGATCATCGGATGAAGGTCCGTCCGGGGCGTATTTAAACGACGCCCCGGGACACGTTCCCCTCGGGGATCCCCTCCGCGTTCCGTGCCCGCGCCTTTTTGCGTGACCGCCGCCTACCGCGGGCGTGAGCGTCACGAGCGTCCACGACCCGAGCCACCGCGAGGCCCTCTGGGAGCTGGAGTCGGCCTTCGAGCGGGGCGACCTGATAAGCGTCTTCGGGCGCTGTACGGTCTCCTACGAGGGGCGTGCCGCCTCCGAACTCGGTCCCGGCGACCGGCTGCTCGTGTTGAAGCCGGACGGTGCCGCGCTCGTCCACACCGACGAGGGGCGAACGCCGGTCAACTGGCAGCCGCCCGGATCGACGCACCACGCCGCGGTGCGGGGCGGCCGACTTCGCGTCCGGTCGGAGCGATCGAGCCCCTCGGAGACGCTTCTCGTTCGATTCGAGCGGGTCCACCAGCTCTCCGCGATGGCGGTCACGGGCGGCCGAGACCTCGAGCTTCACGGCAGCGAGGAGGACCTCCGAACGCGGGTGCTCGAACGGCCGGAGCTGGTCATGCCCGGGTTCGAGCCGTTGGAGACGGAGCGGGAGACCGCCGCCGGCCCCGTCGACGTCTTCGGCGTCGACGAGGAGGGTAACCCGGTCGTCGTCGAGTTGAAACGACGGCGGGTCGGGCCGGACGCGGTCGGCCAGCTCGCCCGCTACGTCGAGGCGGTTCGCGAGGAGGTGGAAAACGGCTCGGCGCCGGGAGACACGGCCATCGATGGGTCGACTGCGGACGGATCGTCCGCGGGGAGATCGGCCGCGGA
>CAZIFX010000127.1:0-4064 GCA_964538415.1 uncultured Halobellus sp. | reverse complement strand
GGACCTCCAGAGCGGCAACCACGGCGTCCAGAAGCTCGCCGACCGGCTGGCGACGATCTTCGTGCCGGTGGTGTTAGCGCTCGCGGTCGTCGTCGCCGGCGTCAACCTCGCGCTCGGCAACGGCGTCGGGACCGCGATGCTCGTCGCGCTCACCGTCCTCATCGTCTCGTGTCCCTGCGCGCTCGGCTTGGCGACGCCGCTGGCGGTGGCCGCCGGCATCCGTGACGCCCTGCGCCGGTCCATCGTCGTTTTCGACGACACGGTCTTCGAGCGGATCCGCGACGCCGACACGGTCGTCTTCGACAAGACCGGGACGCTCACGACCGGCGAGATGACGCTCGTCGGGAGCGACGTGGACGACGACCTGCTCGCGCTCGCGGCCGCCCTCGAGAAGCGGTCGACGCATCCCGTCGGGCAGGCCATCGCGGCGGCCGGCGGCGGGCGAAGGGTCGCGGCGGACGGGGAGCGGGCGACCGCGGACGGGGGCGAGCGGGCGACCGCGGACGGGAGCGCCCGGGTACGCGGGGACGGCGGCGTCGCGGTCGCCGAGGACGGGACGGACGACGTCGAGGCGTTCACCGACCACCGGCTCGGCGTCTCCGGCCTCGTCGACGGCGTCGAGGTCGTGGTCGGGCATCCGGACCTGTTCGAAGAGAAGGGATGGGCCGTCCCCGACGCGATCCGTACCGCCGTCGACGACGCCCGCGACGTCGGGCGCGTGCCGGTCGCGGTCGGGCGAGACGGCGCGGCCGAGGGCGTGGTGGTCGTCGGCGACGAACTGCGCGAGGGATGGGAGGAGACGATCACCGATCTGGCGGACTCCGGCGTCGAGGTCGTCGTGTTGACCGGCGACGACGCCCGCGCCGCGACGGTCTTCCGCGAGCACGCGGCGGTCGCCGAGGTCTTCGCCGGCGTCCCGCCCGAGGGGAAAGCCGAGACGGTGGAGCGCTTAAAAGCGAGGGGGCGAACCGTGATGGTCGGCGACGGCACCAACGACGCGCCCGCGCTCGCGGCCGCGGATCTGGGCATCGCGCTCGGCGGCGGCACCGCGATGGCGGCCGACGCCGCGGACGTCGCGGTCGTCGACGATGACCTCTCGTCGATCGGGACGGTCTTCGAGCTGTCGCGGGCCGCGGGTCGGCGCGTGAAGGGGAACATCGGCTGGGCGTTCTGTTACAACGCCATCGCCATTCCGCTCGCCGTGACGGGGCTTTTGAACCCCCTCTTTGCCGCCGTGGCGATGGGGATCTCCAGCCTGCTCGTCGTGACGAACTCCTCGCGGGAGCTGTTATGAGCGAACCAGATTAAGAAGTCGTAAGCGAAACCGTGGACGGAATCGGTGCCGACGGTCTCGGTCCGACCGTGTTGGCATCGGTCGGCTCGGTCGCCTTCACGCCGTATGTCTACTCCGTGCGCGGCGACAAACAGCGCGGCCAGTTCGTCGGCTTCCGTCCCGTCACGATACTCGGTCTCGCGTCGTACGTCAAGTTGAGGAGATCAAACGGGCCCTGTCGGCGGGCGACGAACGGATCGGACGAAACGGTCGTGTCGGTCCCCGTTTTGAGCATCCGTCGAACGGATGATGACGCCGTCAGTCCGACTCCGAATCACGGGTCTTCCCGTCGACGCGGTCACACGATCGAAACCGTCCCCAGATCGCCCGGCGATCGGCGACGAACCGGTAGCCGCGCTCGCGGATCCGTTCCCGGAACGGAAGCAGCCGCGCGGCGCGAACGAGACCGCGGCCGACCGGCCCACAGCGGTAGACGCACCGTTCGAGCGCGTGCCCACAGGAGTAGACGGCATCGTCGGTCAACAGGTGCATGCAGTTCTCGTACTCGTCGGGGAGGCGAGCCCGTTGGTCCGGCGTGAGCTCGCCGAACCCGACGGGGTCGAACTCGCCGAAGCGCAACAGCCATCGGATCATGTACATGCAGAACCCGCAGTCGTCGTCGTACACGAGCCGTGGCGTCGCCATGCCTTCCGTTCGGAGCGCTCGCTCTTTTGTGTTCTCCCCGATCAACGGCCTCGGGATCGACCGGTTCGAGACGAAACGGGTCCCGCGATCACGCCGAGTAGTAGTACTCGCCGTCGCGCTTCTGTGAGCTGTCCTTCTGTGATCCGGGCTTGTTGATCCGAGGGCGACCGGTCCGCTCGTCGCGCCGGAAGGTGATGTCGAGGTCGGCGAGGAAGTCGTTCATCCCCTCGCGCATCTCCTGTGGCGGCGAGGCATGCCCGCGTTGGGTCGGCTCGCCGTCGAAGACCATCAGACGGTCCGCGAGCAGGTCGATCATGTAGATGTCGTGGTCGATGACCATGACCGTCGCGTCGTGGTTCTCGGCGTATCGACGGATAGCCGTCGTCGCGCGGACGCGCTGTTCGACGTCGAGGTGCGCGGAGGGCTCGTCGAGCAGGTAGAGGTCGGCGTCCTCGGAGAGACACGCCGCGATCGCGACCCGCTGGCGCTCGCCGCCCGACAGGTCCGTGAGGTTCTGCTCCATGATCCGCTCGAGCTGGAGCGGCTGGGCGATCTCCGTGTTCCAGTAGGAGGAGCCGAACCGGTCGGTGATAGACGAGAGGAACGCGTCGACGCGGATCGGCTGGTCGATCTCGATGTACTGCGGCTTGTAGGCGATGTCGAGCCGGAAGTCGAGGTTCCCCGTGTCGGGCTCGAGCGACCCCGCGAAGAGCTTCGCGAGCGTCGACTTCCCGATCCCGTTCGGACCGACGATCCCGAGCACCTCCGACTCGTGGATCGCGCCACCCTCGACGTGAAGCTCGAACTCGGCGTCGCCGTACGACTTCGAGAGGTCCGGATACTCCACGAGCGGGGTGCCCTTCGAGGTGACCCGCGGGGCGTGCTCCTCGAAGGTGATGGCGCTCGGGCGGATCCGCATGTTCTCGTTGTCGAGGTAGCCCTTGAGATACTCGTTGATCCCGTTGCGGACGGACTTCGGATCCGTTATCACGCCGTACGCACCGGGTTCACCGTACGCGACGTGAAGCGTGTCCGCGAGCAGATCGAGGATCGCGAGGTCGTGTTCGACGACGAGCATCGACCGGTCCGTTTCCTCGTCGTTCGCCAGCTCCTGGATGAGCCGCGCGGCGATCATCCGCTGGCCGATGTCGAGATACGGCGTGATCTCGTCGAGGAAGTAGAAGTCCGCGTCGCGTGCGAGACACGCCGCGATGGCGACCCGCTGAAGCTCCCCGCCCGAGATGGAGTCGATGTTCTGGTCCATAACCGGCCGGATGTTCAACCGGTCGATCAGGTCGTCGAGCGCGCCGCGCTCGTCGGTCCGTTCGAGCAGGTCGCGGGTGTTGCCGTCGAACTGCTTGGGGATCTGGTCGACGTACTGCGGCTTGCGGGCGACGGTCACGTCACCGGCGGAAAGTGCCTTCAGGTAGTTCTGCAGGCCCGTGCCGCGGAACCGGTCGAGGACGGCCTCCCATGACGGGTCGTCCGTCGCGTGGTTGCCGAGGTTCGGCACGCGTTCGCCCGCAAGCGCGTGAACCGCCGTCGACTTCCCGATCCCGTTCGGGCCTAAGATCCCGGTCACGTTGCCGGGCTCCGGCGTGGGGAGCCCGTACAGCGAGAAGGCGTTCTCGCCGTAGCGGTGAACCGGCTCCTCCTCGAGTTCGGAGGGAAGGTTGATGATCTCGATCGCGTCGAACGGGCACTTCTCGACGCAGATGCCGCAGGTCTCTCCGAGACAGATCTCCTCGGAGATCCGGATCTGGTCCGGGTCGCCCTCGACGGTGTCGGGTCCGCGTTCGGTGATACACTCCTTGCCCGTCCGGTTGGGCGGACAGTAGTTCGCACACTCGTAGTTACAGCGGTCGGGCTGGCAGCGGTCCAGATCGACCACGGCGATGCTATCGTCGGCCATCTACAGGGTCACCGCCGAGGTGAGGAGAATGGTGTAGCTGATGAACCACAACGTGAACGTCATGAACATCACGTAGAGGTTGTCCTTGATCCCCAAGTCCTTGACGCCGATCAGTTCGTACAGCGGGTACTGGACGATGACGAAGACGCCCATGACGAGGACGGCCATCGTCGA
>CAZIFX010000126.1:0-4264 GCA_964538415.1 uncultured Halobellus sp. | reverse complement strand
GACGTGGACCGTGACGGTCGTGTGTGACGTGGACGGTCACCCGTCGGTCGACCGTTCGAGGACCGCATCGATGCCCTCGAACAGCCGGTCGATCGTTTCCTCAGTCGTGAACGGATTCAGGAGGACGGCTCGAAGCCATCGGTTGCCTCGATGGGTCGGCAGCGAGACGAACACGTCGTGTTCCGCACGCAGCGTGCGCTGGAGCTCGTCGTTCAGCTCGTCGAGCCCGTCCGTCGGGCGCCCCTCCGGGACGGCGCGAAAGCAGACGACGTTCGTTTCGGGCTCGCTCGCCAGCTCCAGCGCGTCGTGTGTGACGACGCGGTCGCGAACCATCGCCGTCAGGCGGTAGCTCTCGTCGATCAGCTGCGCGAGTCCCTCGCGGCCGAGATGCTGGAACGTGAGCCACAGCTTGAGAACGTCCGCCCGCCGGGTCCCCTGGACGCTCAGTTCGCCGAGGTTCGAGATTCCGTCGTCGCCACGCATGTACGGCGCGCCGATCCGGAACTCCTCGTGGAGCGCGTCGACGTCGGCGAACAGCGCCATCGCACAGGTCTTGGCGACGTAACACCACTTTTGAGGGTTGAACGTCACCGAATCCGCGTCCTCGATCCCGTCGAGTCGTCCACGCTCGGTCTCCGAGAGGACGAGCGCCCCGCCGTAGGCCGCGTCGACGTGAAACCACAGATCCTCGTCGGCAGCGATCTCGCCGATCGCCGGGAGCGGGTCGACGTTTCCCGTGGTCGTCGTGCCGGCCGTCGCGACGACGCAGAACGGCGCCACACCGTCCCGTTCCGCCCGCGCGACGGCGCGCTGCAGCGCCTCGGGACGCATCCGTGAGCGTTCGTCCGTCTCGACGGGCACGACGGCCTCGGTCCCCAGCCCGAGCAGCATCGCGGCCTTCCGCAGCGAGGTGTGGGCCGCCTCGGAGGCGAACAGCACCGGTTCGCGGTCCAGCCCGGCGAGACCGCTCTCGAGAACGTCGAACGCGTGATTGCGGGCGACAGAGAGCGCGTGGAGGTTCGCGAGCGACCCACCGCTCGTGAGGACGCCGCCGGCGTCGGGACCGAGACCGAACTCCGCGGCGACCGACTCGGTTAGCCGGACCTCGAGTTCGGAGAACACGGGCGACATCTCCACGCTCAACATGTTGTTGTTGACCGCCGACGCGACGAGGTCGCCCAGCACGGAGACCGTCGTCGGCATCGTGTCCATGTGACCGACGTATCCCGGATGGGCCGGGTTCATCGAGTCCTCGACGACCGTTTCCAGCTCCTCGACGAGTTCGCTCGCCGGACGCGGCGCGTCCGCGATCGCCGCCGACGGGACGGTCGGCTCCTCCGGCAGCGGTGCGCGCGCCTCGGCGGCGGTCATCCGCGAGAGCAGCGTCTCGAGGACGCTTTCGGCGAGGGTCGTGACGGCTTCGGCGTTCTCCCCGGACGGGTCGATGAAGGCGTCGTCGGGAAGGTCGGATCGGTCCATGTGGGCATCATTTACGTCGCGGGATTTGAACGGACGGGGTGTGACGCGGCCGAGTAGCCGACGCGACGCCGCCGGGGACACCCCCCGGCGATCCATCGAACGGACGGTGAGCGTATCCCCGAACGCGCGGTGCGTTTTTATCCGGCCGTGACGATCCATGCCCCATGAGCACACGAGCGACGCTTCGGCCGGCACGGCCCGAGGAGCGAGAGGCCGTCGAGGCGCTGCTCGCGTCGAACGACCTCCCGACTGCGGACCTCCCGGACGACCCCGGGTGGCTTCGGTGTCTCGAGGCGGACGGCGAGCGGGTCGCCGTCGGCGGGCTCGAACCGTACGGCGACCACGCACTCCTGCGCTCCGTCGTCGTCGAGCCGTCGGCCCGCGGCGAGGGACACGGCCGCGCGCTCTGTGAAGCCCTGATCGAGGAGGCCGAACGCGAAGGGTTCAGGGAGGTCCATCTGCTCACGACGACCGCGGCGACGTTCTTCGGGAAACGGGGGTTCGAGACGGCTCCGCGCGAGACCGCACCCGCTGCGATCCGGGAAACCGCGGAGTTCACCGATCTCTGTCCGGACGCCGCGACGTACATGCGATACGATCTCGATCGGTGACCGCCTCCCGTCCACACGATCAGGTCGCTGAGGCACCCCCCTCACACGATCAGATCGCGGACGACGTCCGTGAGGACGTCGCGGGCGAGCGCCGCGTCGCCGAGATGGATCGACTCGTCGACCGTGTGGGCCTGATCGAGGTCGCCGGGTCCCCACGTGACGGCGGGAATCTCGACGTCGTTGACGAAGTTCCGCGCGTCGGTGGCCGCCTCGATCCCCCACGGCTCGGCGACGCCGCCGAACGCGTCGCCGTCGGGCGCTCGTTCCCCGTCAGCGCCGACCGCCTCGACGGAGCGATCGCGAAGCGCGTCCGCGAGCGGATGATCGACCGGGATCTCCGAGGAGGCGTACGTTTGGATCCGGGTCGCCTCCGCCTCGACGCCCGCGTCGGCGACGCGGTCGATGAGCGCCTCGACCTCCGCGTCGACCGCCTCGAGACTCTCGCCGGGCAACACCCGCCGGTCGAGGATCAGCGACGCACGGTCGGGGACGACCGCGAGGTTCGAGCCGGTGCCGGCCTCGATCTCCGTGGCCGTCGCGAACGCGCCGCCACACAGCGACCCGTCCCGATCCCGGAGGTCGGCGTCGTACCCGTCGATCGCGTCGAGAACCGTCCGGGCGGCGTCGATGGCGTTGACGCCCGCGTCGGGCTGGCTCGCGTGGGTCGCCTCGCCGTGAACGGTGAGCCGATAGACCACGAGCCCCTTGGTGCTCGTCGCGACGCGGAAGTTCGTCGGCTCCAGGACGATCCCGTAGTCGCCGTCGTAGCCCCGTTCGAGCAGGGTTCGCGTGCCCGGATCAGCGGTCTCCTCGCCCATCGCGGCGTGGACGACCACCGACCCCGAGAGGTCGCCCTCGCGGATCGCCGGCGCGAGGTCGCGCGCGACGAGCATCGAAAGCGCGACGCCGGTCTTCATGTCGGCGCTGCCGCGGCCGTAGAGCCTGCCGTCCTCGACGACGCCGCCGTAGGGGTCGACCGACCACGCGTCCGGCTCACCCGCGGGGACGACGTCGAGGTGGCCGTTCAACACCACCGTGTCGCCCGCGGGATCCGTCGGTCCGACGCGGGCCCCGACCTGAAGGCGGTCGGGGTCGGGCTCCGCGAGCAGTTCGGCGTCGATCCCCGCCTCCGTGAACCATTCGTGGACGAACTCCGCGACGGGCGACTCCCCGCCCGGCGGATTCTCGCTCGGAATGCGGACGAGGTCGGCCGCGAGGTCGCGGAGTTCGGCCGTCCGGTCGGCAGCGAGATCGATGCCTCCACTCCCGTTCCCGCCGTCGCTTCCGGTCACGGCATCCCCCCGTCCGTGGCGTCCATGTCGACCGTTCGTGTGGAGCAGCGTTCGGTCATCGACTCATCGTGTCGCGGGGGGAGCGATAAAGCTCACGGCGGCCGGACGGATCGGCGGCCCCGATCGGCCGTGTTCTTAAGCGGCGTCGAGCCCTTCGTTCGGATGAATGGACGACCAGCCCTCCCGGGAGCAACGAACCTCGGAGTCGGGGTCGACGTCGGAGTCGGAGTCGACGTCGGAGTCGGAGTCGGGGTCGACATCGGGGTCGGCGGGATCGACGACCCGCGTCGATCCCGAGCTCAAGCGCCGGCTGGAGGAGGCGTACTTAAACGACGAGGAGGACGCGCTCGTCGTGACCGCGGTGCGGTCGACCGCGGGCGGCGACGAGGTGGTCGTCGAGTTCCGTCCGCCACACGGCGACGCCACCCACACGGAGCGGTTCTCGGCGCCCAAGCGGGGCTCGCTGGAGGAGTGTGCGGACCTCCTTCGGTTTCTCGACGCCGCGGGCGTCTCGCCGCTCGACCTCGACGAGCTCGTGGGGACGCGCGTGCCCGCCACGTTCGACCCGGAGACGGGCTGGCGGGTGGACTCGACGTACGTGTCGTCGGGGACCGAGACGGACCCGAGCGTCCGCTCGCGGGTCGGCGGCGCGTGGCACGGATCCGTGGGCTGGCTTCACGCCTACCGCAAGTGGCTGATCGTGATCCTGCTCGTCGGCTTCGAGCTGCTGCTCGTCGTGGTGCTCGTTCTGCTGTTCGCGTGATCACGCGTCCGGCGCGGTCGCTGGCGACGTTCGCGTTCGAGAACGTGAGGAACTCTACTCGATGTGGCCTTCGCGGCGGAGCTGATCGGCGTCCTCGTCGGTGTAGCGCCACTCGACGT
>CAZIFX010000125.1:0-4401 GCA_964538415.1 uncultured Halobellus sp. | reverse complement strand
TTGCGAACCCCGCGACGGTCACCATCGTCGCGATGTACATGCTGAGCGCCGGCATTCAGGCTACCGGGCTCGTTCAGCGACTGGGGATCTACCTCGCCGACTTCACGGCCGGCCGGGAGTTCCGCGCGCTCGTCGCCACCGTCTGTACCACCGGTCCCATCGCCGGCTTCATCAACAACACGCCGGTCGTCGCCGTCTTCATTCCGATGATCACGGACCTCGCGGAGTCGTCCGGCATAAGCCCCTCGAAGCTCCTGTTGCCGCTGTCGTACGCGGCCATCCTCGGCGGCACCCTTACGCTGATCGGCACCTCCACTAACATCCTCGCGAGCGACTTCGTCCGCCTGCTGATCCCGGGTCGTGACGGGATCGGCATGTTCGAGTTCACCGGCGTCGGCCTGCTGGTCCTGATCGTGGGGCTCGTCTATCTGCTCACGGTCGGCCGGCGACTCGTCCCGGCCCGGATCCCGGTCGACGTCGACGCGGTCGAGGAGTTCGATCTCGAGGATCACCTCAGCGTGATGCGCGTGCGCTCGGCGTCGACGGCGGTCGGCGAGCCCGTCGAGGCGTTCGACGAGGCCCACCCCGAGATCCGGATCCTCCAGCTCCGCCGTGGCGAGAAGGCGCACAGCGCGCCCCACACCGACCGCGTCATCGAGGTCGGGGACGAGCTCGTCGTCCACGGCACCCTGCAGGCTGTCAATCGGTTTCGCGAGGCGACCGGGCTCGGACAGGTGCTCCGTGACGACGTCACCGAGGAGACCTTCGAGGAGGCGCCGACCGACGACCTGCTCGCGAAGGCCGTCGTCCCCGACGGCTCACGCTACGTCGGGGAGACCGTCGAGGAGACGGGGCTCGTCGACTTCCACCGAACGACCGTGCTGGCGATCCGGCGCGGCGACGAGCTGGTCAGAACCGGGCTGGCCGACCGAACCCTCCGTCCGGGCGACCTGCTTTTGCTCCGGACGACGCCCGAATCGATCCGCTATTTCACCGACACCGGCGTGTTGATCGTCGCCGACGAGACCGCATACGACCGGCTAGCCGAGGCCGACGTCGCCGACGTCGCCCCGCTTTCCCCGAAGACGCCGATCATGGTCGCGATCATGGCCGGCGTGATCGGCGTCGCCGCCCTCGATCTGCTTCCGATCGTCATCGCGGCACTCGCGGGCGTCTTCGCGATGATCGTCACCGGCTGTCTGCGCTCGGTGGACGCCTACGACGCCGTCTCCTGGAACGTCATCTTTCTGCTCGCGGGCGTCATCCCGCTCGGGCTCGCCATGGAGGAGACGGGTGGGGCGGCCGCGCTCGCGGAGGCACTCGTCGCGACCGGCGCGGTGTTGCCCATCCTCGCCGTCCTCCTGCTTTTTTACCTCGTCACCGGGCTCCTCGCCAACGTCATCACGCCGGTGGCGACGGTCGTGCTCATGATCCCCGTCGCCGTCGACGCCGCCGCCCGGCTCGGCGCGAACGAGTTCACCTTCCTGCTCGCCGTGATGTTCTCCGGAGCGACCTCCTTCATGACGCCCGTCGGCTACCAGACCAACCTGATGGTCTACGGGCCGGGCGGATACGAGTTCACCGACTTCCTTCGGGTCGGGGCGCCCCTCCAGTTCCTCCTCGCGATCGTGACGACCGTCGCGATCTGGGCCGTCTGGGGGCTATGACGCGGGAATCTCCCGCGATCAGGGCCTCCCGCCGGAGACCGCCTCGTCCGCCTCATCGTCGACCGCAGGGTGGTCGCCGGGAACGGACGCGAGCAGCCGATCGGTGACCTCGATCGCTCGGTCCCGGACGTCGTGAACGGAGACGTCGGCGGCGTGGACGCCCTCGATCGTCCCCGCGGCCATCGCGAGGGCGCCGCCCATGCCGACGCCCTCCTTCGCCTCCCCGCGTCGATACGCGTCGGTCATCGGATGTGGGACCCCGTCGAAGGCGGGGTCGGTGACCACCAAGTCGACGTCGACCGCGGCCGCGAGCACGCGGACGTTCGCGCTCGGATCGGCGGCGACGAAAGAGGTGGTGGTCGCCGTCATCGGGTCGGTAACGCCGGCTGCTCGGGCGAGCGCCGCGACCGTACAGAGCTGCGTGCCGCCCGCGAGCGTCACGCGACCGCCGCGGTCGAGGACGCCACGCGTCACCCCGAGGAGTGCGGCGAGAACCGGGTCTCCGACCGCACGCAGCGCCCGGATCGGGTCGTCCGACGCGTCGCCGGGTCGAAGGTCGCTGGCGGCGAGCCCCGCCTCGACGACCCGCCGCTTCCGGTCGAGCGGGTTCTCCGACAGCGACGAGGAGACCGTCGCCCGCTCGCCGAGCGCCGCGAGCGTCGCCATCGCCGTCGTCGTGCCGCCGGGGATTGTCTCCGCGAGGACGACGTGATCGTCCGCGAGCGACGCCCCGTACGCCCGACCCGCCTCGACGATCGCGGCCGCGTCCGGCAGCGCGACGGGGTCGCGGACGTCCCGTCCGGGAACCCCCACCGGCCGCCGCCGCGCGTTCGGGACGGGCTCGGTCGAACCCGCATCGAGGACGTCGACCGGAAAGTCGAGCAGTTCACGAGCCGCGCGGGTGACGACGGCGGGCGTCGGACAGCCGGACGGGCTCACCGGAACGATCCCCGTGGCGGACGCATCGCCCGAAAGCAGGATCTCCGCGTCCGCTGCCGGCGTGTGTGCGAGCAGCGACGGCGACGCACCCGCAGCGGTGATCCCGTCGATCCGTGCCGTTTCGGTGCCGCCGGCGACGAGGACGAACCGCATTCACCTGTCGGGACGCGGCCTCAATACTTGAGTGCTCCGAGCGGAACATCGAAATCGCCATGTGGCCGCCCCGTCCAGCACGGACATGGTCACGGTCACACAACTCGCCGCCGAGACGCTCCTACACGCTGGACACGAACACCCGAACGCCCTCTGGCTTGCCGCGACCGCCGTGCTCTCGTTCGCCGCCGGCGTCGGCGTCGGCGCCTACGGAAACGTCGGGCGCTCGTTTCGGGACCGGTTCGGCACCGAGGACTGACGCGAGCGGACCCTCACTGGCGCTGCCAGACCTCCGGAGCGATCCCGAGCTTCCGGACGACGATCGGATACCCGAAGGCGATGACGAGAACGAGCAGCAACGACTGCCAGAGGGCGAGCTGCCCGACGAGCGACTCGATCAGCGCAAGCGAGACGAACATGGCGACGAACATCACCCCCCAATGAGGAGCGAGTTGTCGCACCTTCTCCGCGGTGGAAGTCATGCACGCGATTACGGCTACGCGGGTTAGTGGATGTCGATCCGACCGGGATGCGACGATCCTTCGGAACACGCGGATAAGAGCGGACGGAGCGTGTCTGAAAAAGCGGACGGAGCGTCCCCGGTAGGTCAGTACCGCGAAGGGATGAACGCGGCCGCGACGAGCATTACGGATGACAGTACGCTGATGATCAACACGCGCCAGAGGCCCTCACCCAGTTGGTCGAGGCGCTCGACCTCCGAGAGCTGTGCCTCGTAGGCCTCGAAGTCCGTCGAGAGGATCAGCGTCTCCCCGTCGGGGAAGTACGCGATGAACTCGGTGTCGCCGATCGTTATCTCCGATTCCTGTGCGACGTCCATCGTCAGCGTCTCCGGACCCGTCCAAGCGAGCGTGATCTCCTCGGCCGTGATCGACTCGACGGTCACGGTCTGTCCGTCGCGGTCGAGCTCGTCACCCTCCGCGAAGCTCCGCTCCTCGGGGACCGGGAAGTAGTCGTCGACGGGGACGAGCTGCTGTTCGCCGTCCTCGTCGGTGACGACCACGAACTCCTCGCCGTCGGACTCGACGGTCTCGTTCGCGGCGTTCGGGTCGTCCTCGAGGATCGCCTGCCGGTCGACGACCTCGACGAGCGTGAACGCCGTCGCGTTCTCGCCTTCGGTGTGGACGGTCCACTCACGCTCGTCCAGTTCGACGACGGATTCGTTCGCCCAAGTCTCCGTCTGGTCGGTTATTTCCTCCCACTCGATGACGCCGCTCCGCTCGATCTCGACGTCACCGACGTCGTCTTCCTCTTCGGTCTCCGTGATGTCGGCGACGGTGTACTCCTGTCCGTCCACCTCAAACATGTCACCCTCCGATAGCTCGAAATCCGGATCCTCGAAGGTGAGCTCCGGGCTCTCGGCCGTCGCGACGAGCACGCCCGCCACACCCGCGACGAGCAAGAAGAGCGCGACGTACACGGCCACAGCGCGTCGTTGCATGATTCGAGCATGGGTGACCCGCCGTATAACGGTTACTAACGACGACCGACGCAGGTTCGGGCCGTCGACGACGACGAACGAAGCGCTCACACCTGCTATCGAATTGCTGAACCGTGCGGGCTCGAACGTCAATGCTGCTCAGTGGGATGGGTTAGAACGAAGCAACTGAAAGCCAAGGGCCGG
>CAZIFX010000124.1:0-4480 GCA_964538415.1 uncultured Halobellus sp. | reverse complement strand
CGACGGCCTTGCCGGCCGCCACGTTCGAGTCCTGCGCGGCCCGACCGCGCGTTCGTGAGCTGTCCTCCGAGAGAACGTACAGGGGTTGTTGCATGCGGGACGCCATGTTCATCGGAATGAAGGTTTGCGGTTCTATATATACGTTTCGTTCCGCTTCGCGAAAAACCGGACGAAGGCAGCGGGATGGACTCACGACGGAGCGGCCCGAACGGATCCGTACGAGCGGCCGGCAGGTGGGCGGCCGGTGGATGGGCGGACGACCGACAGGCACATGTCGACCCCACGGGAGGATCGGACGAATGCTGGGGCTCGAACACGACTTCCGGATCGTCGACACGCGGGCAACGCTGGATCCGGATGAGGCGTCCGTCGCCGCACACGGCCGCGACATCACTCCGGAGCGGCTGGAGCGTGAGATGCACCAAGCGGGCGTCGTCCGCGCGGTCGCGAGTCCCGGTCCCCGCCCGGCGGGACGAAGTTACCTCCGGGCGAACAACGCCGTCGCCCGGCTCTCAGTCGATCGGCCCTTCGTCGCGTTCGCCCGGCTCAACGGTCCCCGCGATCCGGCGGGAGGGCCCGTCGCGGCCCTGCGGAACCTCCGTGCCGAGCGTGCGGACCACCACACGCGACCCGATGACGTCGAACAGTACGCATACGACGACCGGTTTCACGGATTCGTCGCCGTGCCGGCCTACGACGGCCTTCCGAACGCTGACGTGCTCGATCGGCTGGCGGCCGCCGATCTTCCCGTCATCGTCCACGCGGGTCGGGAGTTTCCTCCCGAGGCGGTCGAACGGACGCTGCTCGAGTACGACTTCCCGGTCGTACTCGCCAGCTTCGGCGGCTACCCGCTTGACGCTGACCTGATGAACGCGGCGCTCGACCTCCTCGACGATCACGACCGGCTCCACGTGGAGACGAGCGCCGTCAGGTACCGCGAGGTGCTCGAACGCGGCGTCCTCGAGCATCCCGACCGCGTCCTCTTCGGCTCCGGCGCCCCCGACGTTCACCCGAACGTCGGCGTGATGGAGGTACTCACGCTCGACGTCTCGGAGGACCTCATGCGGCGCGTCTTCGCGAAGAACCCCGCCCGGCTCATCCCGGGGCTCGCCGAGGGGGCCGACCCGTAGGATCCCCACCCGAGGCCTGCCAAATCAGCGATCCCGACGCAGCGATCCCGATGCGACGATCCCGATGCGACGATCCCGACGCGTCGAAGGAGCGAAGTAGCCTGCGACCGTACCGAACGCGCGTGAAGGAGTACGAGCGAAAGGGATTGCTCGAGCGGGTAAACCGCGAGGCGGCGACCGTCGGCGCCGAGATCCCCGACGAGATCGAGATCCAAGGCGAACCGGTCGAGCTCCAGTCGTTCGTCTTCGAGATCAAACGTCGTGACTCGATCCCCCCGGGCGAGCGCGAACGCGTCGAGCGGGCGAAACGAAACCTCCGTCGCGAGCGGCTCGAACGGCTCGAACGGATCGAGGAGGGCGAGATCAGCTATGCCGAAGGCGAGCGGCTCGCGGCATCGATCATCGGGATCGACCGGGCGCTGGATGCACTGGAGAACCTGCACGCGCCGAGCCCCGAAGCCGAGGCGGCGCGCCAGGAGGCCGCCGATCGAAAGCGATGGATGCGGTTCCTGAAGCAGGCGCTCGGCCGCAACGAGGGTGGCGCCGGCTCACGGACGCGATTCTGACGCGGAGTCGGTGACTGCGGGCGCGAAAGAAGCCCGACGCGATGAATGACGCCGAACCCGATCGCGGACGAAAAACCCGAGCGACGACGCCGAGCGCGATCGATGGACCGCGTTCGCCACGCTCGCTGGTTGGTTCACGCTAGTCGCCTCTCTCGGGTCACGAGTGTGCTCGCGGGACCACACCATCATCTCCGCGCTGCCCGTCGTCCCGATCCTGACCGCCCACGGACCGCCGGTACATCCAGTTTGCGTAGCCGTCGTCACGGTCGGCGTCGACATCGACCCCGATCACTTCGTCATCGCGTATCCGAACACCGGATCGACCCGAACGCTCCGGACGGTGCTCGCGAATCCACGACTCGCGTTCGTCGATCGGGACGCGATCCTCGATCTCCTCGAGATCATCCGCGAACAGCGACTCCTAAGCCACACGCTCATCGGCGGCATCGTCATGGGTGCCGTGTTTCGCCGCCACCTACCGGCCGAAGGCGACCTACTGGGCCGCGGTCGTCGCCGTCACCCTGTACGTCCACGTCGTCGCGGACCGCGACGCCGACGTGCAGGCGGCACCACGCCACGCCGTACCGTCCGAAGCGGATCCCTCCGAGTGACGACCGCGGAAACGGGAGTATCGTGCCCAGGCCGTCGCGGGCGGTCGAGGTGACTGCGCCACCGGGCCGGTCTCAGCTGAACCGGCTGCGGCCGGCGCTTCCCGACGTCTCGGCGAGGTCGACGTACACCTCCGCGATGCGGTCGCGGATCAGTCGACCGCTCACGCGGGGATCGAATCGATCCTTGTTGGGCGCCCAGTCGACGTCATTAAAGAACGTGTCGCGATGGTCGTCGATGTCCGCCGGCGGGACGACGTCCTCGGGTTTCTCACGGTAAAGGTCGAAGGCGGTGCGGGTGTACTCGTACTGGTAGCGGGTGTCCTTGTTAACCTTACAGATCCCGTGTGTCAGCATCTCCCGTAGCTGGTCGGCCTGAACGCCCGAGGATCCGTGTAACACGAGCGGCGTATCGAGGCCATGATCGCGGAGCGCGGTTCGGATCTCCTCCGTCAGGTCGGGTTTGAGTTCGAGATCCTTGCCCTTGGCGACGCCGTGTTGGGTTCCCACGGAGACCGCGAGCAGGTCACAGCCGGTACGATCGACGAACTCGACCGCCTGTTCGGGGTCGGTGTAGAAGGCGTGTTCCGACACGATCTCGTCCTCGACGCCCTTGATCTTCCCGAGTTCCGCCTCAACCAGGACGTCGGCGCCGGCGTTCTCGACCATCTCCACGACCTCCCTGCTTCGGGCGACGTTCTGCTCGAACTCCTCGTGGGAGGCGTCGATCATGATCGAGGAGGGAATGTCCAACTCGATCTGTCGCTGGATGACGTCGAGGTCGGTCTGATGGTCCATGTTGAGAAAGACGCCGACGTCGTACTGTGCGGCGATCCGCTCGATGTGGGTTCCCATCACGCGGAGGCCGGCGATGGGGTCGCCGTTGCCGACGAACGTACACGCGCCGTTGCTCATCTGTAAAAGGAGGTCGGAGTCGGCCTGTGCCGCCCCCTGGATCAGTCCGATCATCACGTTCTGCTCCGCGACGTTGCTCGCGATCAGGCCGAACCCCGAGTCGAGCGCGTCCTCGTAGACCGCCGCCAACGCATCGCCGCCCTGGATAGTCATACCTACGAAACATCGAGCCTGTGAGCATAAACGCTCGCCCTCTGCGTGCACGATCTCGGTCGGTCGACGTATGGCACTCGAAGGCGGTCGAGCAGACGTCGATCGCACATCACGCGACGGTTGCCCATCGAATCATAATGGGTGTGGATGAGTAGTCCTCAACCAGGATAGTTCTCCTCTTAGTTCCTGAAAAGGGACGGAGATACGGTGTCTCCCCGACTCAACCGCGAGATAAAGCAGCCAAGATCACTGTGTGGAAGGTGTGAGGCGTATTCTGCGACACGCTGCCTCAAAAACCAACACCGTGTCGATCCTCATTACGTGAAAAGAAGTGTCGAATTCACCCCCGCGCAAAAGCGCGAGTCTTTCTCCTCAATTCTCGGTGAGTCAGGCAAGTAAGCTCCCCCGGCGAGACATCTTCCTCTTCGAAGTCACCTAAGAATGCGACCGTCACGTTGTCATCCCCGCGCTCTTCGGGGCCTTCGACCACGACGGCCGTGTTCGGATCGTTGTGGCTGGTTTTAATCACCTTGTCTCCCGCCACATATGGCTTCTCCGCGAACGTGAGGTTCTCGTGTTTGTACGTCCAGAGCTTGATGTCTTTGTCGTCACAGTACGACGCGAGGATCGCGGGGTGGTAGTCGCGCCACGCACCCGGTCCTTCATCGAGCGAACTCGGGAACGCGACCCGCACCGCTTCCCCGTCCATTTCGTGCCCGAACGCTCCGGTGTTCTGCTCCGGTGGCAGCACCTCAACGACGATCCCTACTGATGGCTCCGAGTTACTGGCCTTCACCACTCGATCCCCCGGTGAAAACGGATTCTCTGGCTTCTGGTTCATATGTGCGGTGTTGGGACCAAGATCGAGCAACTCGTTCATCGGTCGCACCGCGAGGTGGTCGAGTTTCTCCGGGGAATCGCCCGAGAAGGCTTTCTCCGTTTCGACCTTCGACTTCAGGGTCTCGAGGCGTTCGCACCCGAGCAGCATCAGACTGTCCTCGTTGTCCCGGTGCCAGACCATCACGACGATATCATCGTCGGGGTCTCGCTCGACGAGTGACTCGGGGAGAAAGGCAGAGACGTCACGTGAGGACTTCACGTCGACCGT
>CAZIFX010000123.1:0-4529 GCA_964538415.1 uncultured Halobellus sp. | reverse complement strand
GTCGTTGACATCGAGGATGAACATGTCGTCGTGGTAGTTGTCGTAATGGCCCGACTGTTTCCACAGCTCCGTCCGGAAGAGGTGTGGCGTCTCGACCTCCTCGTAGCCGTGATCCCGGTTGAGCGCGTTCGCGAAGTCGGAAAGCTCCCGGAGCACCGTCTTCCCCGGCGGGTGGTACAGCGGCAGCCCGGGACCGGTTACCGTCGGGATCGAAAACAGGTTCATCTCCTGGCCGATCTTCCGGTGATCACGCTCCTTGGCCTGCTCGCGCAGGTCGAGATACTCCTCGAGATCGGACTCGGAGGCGAACGCCGTTCCGTACACCCGCGTGAGCGTCTCGTTTTCCTCGTCGCCCCGCCAGTAGGCCGCCGAGACCTCGAGCAGCTTCGCCGCCCCGATCTCGCCGGTCGACTCGACGTGTGGGCCCTGACAGAGGTCCTGCCAGCCGTCCTGTTTATAAAACGTCACCTCCTCGCCGGCGGCCTCCTCGTCGAGGATCTGGCGTTTGAACTCGTTGTCCGCGTAGATCTCGAGGGCGTCCTCCCGGCCGCGAACGACGCGTTCGATGTCGTAGTCCGCCTCGATGATCGCCTCCATCTCCGATTCGATCGCACGGAGGTCATCCTCGCCCAGATCGACGTCGGTCACGTCGTAATAAAATCCCTCGTCGGTGTACGGGCCGATCGTCAGCGTCGCCTCCGGATGGAGCCGTTGGAGCGCCTGTGCGAAGACGTGTGCCGCCGAGTGACGAAGCACCTGCAAATACTCGTCGGACTGCTCGGTGACGATCTCGATCCGCGCGCCGTCGTGGACCGTCGCGTGTTTCTCGACGAGCTCGCCGTCGATCTTCCCCGCGACCGTGTCGCGCCCGAGGCCGGGACCGATCTCGTAGGCGACGTCCTCGACTGTCGACCCCGCCGGTACGGAGAGATCTGATCCGTCCGGGAGGACGACCGTCACCTCGGTCTGCGCGTCGGTCTCGCTCATACGTTCGGAAAGCCGGACGAGCGGCATAAGTGTTGTTTGATGACGGGAGGGCGTGGCACGGTCACATGGCCGGCACCGTCCGCGTTGATGGATCAAGAGCCAGGACACCCATGCAAGTCATTTACAATTTCAAAATATCATACACCTATATACCGGTACATCGGACAGTTTTATGCCATTTGTAATTCAACATTAGTGCAATACGATGTATGAACTAGCACCGGTGATCGCGCCGAACGCTCGTGTGACCGGCATGCCGAGGACGAATGCGTCGTAGGGAGGCCGTCGGGGTGGCGGGCGCTCTCGGCGTGCTCGGCACCGGCTTCGTGCTCTCGTCGGACCGGCTGGATGGATGGGTCCGCGAGGACGTGATCGACGAGACGACCCTGGAGACGCTCGGGGCGGCCGGCAGCGAACCCGGCGAGACGGTCGTGCCGGTGAGCGGCTCGGTGACGTTCGTCGACTTCTTCGCCACGTGGTGTACCGACTGTGAGCAGTATATGGACGTGCTCCGTCGGCTCCACGACCGGACTCCGGACGACGTCCAGTTCGCCTCGGTGTCGACGGAGGCGGTCGGCGAGGGTGTGAGTCGTCGTGACGTCGCGGGGTGGTTCACGGTGAACCGCGGGAACTGGACGGTGGCAGTCGATCCCGACCTTCGATTAGCGGAGCCGATGGGGGCGACGTTCGTGCCACACTCGTTCGTTCTGGACGAATCGAACCGGATCGTCTGGTCGGACTCCGGCCTGCACGACGTTGACGAGCTCTCCGGCGCACTCACCGAAGCGGGAGTGGAGGTCGCGTGACTGGAATGGTGGGTGCATGACCGGGGCGGTGAATCCGTGACGGGCGTCACCTCGACCGCCGCCTTTGCCGTCGGCGCCGGAGTCGCCACGTTCTTTTCTCCGTGTGCGTACGCGCTTCTCCCCGGTTACGTCGGCTACTACGTCGCCTCGACCGGCGACGGCGACCCGCCGAACGCCGGCATCATCGCCCGAGGGCTCGCCGCGACGCTCGGGGTCTTCATCGTCTTCGCCGCGGGCATCGGCATCACCGTCGCCGTCGGTCAGTCCCTCGGGAACGTGTTGCCCGCGCTTGAAGCGACGGTCGGTATCGCCCTCGTGTTGCTGGGTGTCGCCGTGTTCGCCCGGGGCTCCCTCCCGCTTCACGTCGCCCTCCCGAAGCGACGGTCGAGCGTATTCGGCTTCGTCGCCTTCGGGGCCGCGTACGCGGTCGCTGCGACCGCCTGCGTGTTTCCGCTGTTTCTGGCCATCGTGATCCGGTCGCTCTCGATGGCTCCGGCGGAGGCCGCCCTCGTGCTCGGCGGCTACGCCGGCGCCTTTGGCTCGTTGATGCTCGGCGCGACCGTCGCCGCCGCCGCGGGCCATCGCCTCGCGGCCGGTCGCGTCGCCGGGGGCATCGAGCGGTTCGTGCGCCTCTCGGGCGTGCTGATCGCGCTCGCCGGCCTCGGGCAGCTCTACGTCGCCTTCGGATGATCCCGGGGGCGACGAACCCACCTCAGCGTTCCCGTTTCGACGAGACGACCTCCGCCGGCACGCCCGCCACCGTCGCGTTCGGCGGGACGTCCTCGACGACCAACGAGTTCGCGGCGACCTGCGCTCCCTCGCCGATCGTCACCCCTGGAAGCACGACCGCGCCCGCGCCGACCATCGCTCGATCACCGACCTTGACGTCGCCGAGACGGTACTCGTCCTGGAGGAATTCGTGACACAGCAGGGTTGCATCGTATCCGATTATCGCGTCGTCGCCGACGGTGATCCGCTCGGGCCAGAAGACGTCCGGCGTCGACTCGAGCCCCCACGCGACGCCCTCGCCGACGGTGACGCCGATCCGTGACAGCAGCCAGTTTTTCAGCCGCAGGCTCGGGCTGACCCGCGCGATCACGATCACCAGATAGTTGCGGACGATCGCGAGCGGCGACTTCGCAGACGGCCACGACCACAGCGAGTTGCGCCGCCCGGGAGTGCGATGCCTATCCAGCCGCTGACGGCGAGGTGGCGACTCGGTCCCCTCGTCCGTGTCGCCGCTTCCCTCGCCGCCCCCCTCACCGACGCGCTCACCCGTCACGACGATCGATTCGCCCCGATGGCGTATAAACGTCGGCGTGAGGGTTTATCAATGAGACCGCGGCCAAGCACCCCATGACCTGAGAGGTCGTCCGCGGTCGGACGGGGCGGTCGTGCGATGATCCGCCGCGGAACGGAGATCCCATCGCCTGTGCGCCATCTTTCAGTCCGTTTTGCTGGTCGGCCGGTTTGGCTCGGCCTGACCCGCTTCGACATGCTCGGTTTTGGACCGACCGGTTCCGGGCGGTTCAGCTCCGGATCTCGTCCATGTGCTCGATCCGGCTCTCCACGAGCTCGGGCTTCCCGATGTCGTGACGGATGCGGACGCGGTCGCCGGCGGCCGAAAGCGCCGCCTCCGCCTCCTCCTCGGCTGCGGCGATGGAGTCGCCCATGCCGACCACCGCGAACGCACGCGAGGTCGTCGTGTAAAGGCCGTCCTCGCGCTCGTCCACGCTCGCATAAAAGAGCAGCGCGTCGGCCACGCTGTCCTCGTTGACGGCGATCAGTGCGCCGGCGTCCGGATCCGTGGGATAGCCGTCCGGTACCGCGTACTTACAGACCGTGGCCTCGCCCGAAAAGGCGAGCTCAGGGAGTGGCTCGTCGTCGCGAGCCGCGGTCATCACGTCGAGAAACGGCGTCTCCAACGTCGGCAGCGTGTTCATCGCCTCCGGGTCCCCGAAGCGGGCGTTGAACTCGACCACCTTCGGTCCCTCAGCGGTGAGCATGAACTGGCCGTAGAGGATCCCTTTGTAGTCGGGGAGCGCCTCGACGACCGCCTCGATCACGTCCGACGCCGCGTCGTAGTCCTCCCGGCTCATGAAGGGAAGGTAGTGAGTCGTGTCCGTGTACGAGCCCATCCCGCCCGTGTTCGGCCCCTCGTCGCCCTCGTAGGCTCGCTTGTGGTCCTGTACGGCGGGCGTCAGCCGGACCTCTCCGTTCGCGACGAACGCCTGTATCGTGAACTCCTCGCCGACGAGCCGCTCCTCCAAGACGACGCGGTCGTAGTCGGATTCGCGGAGGTACGTCTTCGCCTCCTCGGCGGTGACCTGGTCGCCGATCACCTTCACGCCCTTGCCGCCGGTCAACCCGGCCGGCTTCACCGCGAGGTCGCCGTCGTACTCGTCGATGTACGCACAGGCCGCCTCCATGTCGTCGAACGTCTCGAAGTCCGGACAGCCGGGGATGTCGGCGTCGCGCATGAACCGCCGCTGATAGGCCTTGTCCGTCTCCAGCCGTGCCTCCGCCTCGCGCGGCCCGAACGTGTAGACGCCAGCCTCGTCGAGCGCGTCCGCGACGCCCGCCGCGAGGGCGGATTCGGGGCCGATCACGGCGAGATCCGCGTTAACCGTCTCCGCGTACGTGACGATGCCGTCCGCGTCCGTCTCGTCAACGACCTCGAAGCCGTCAGCGAGTCCCCGGATCCCGGGGTTTCGATTGCTCGCACAGGCGTACAGG
>CAZIFX010000122.1:0-4532 GCA_964538415.1 uncultured Halobellus sp. | reverse complement strand
TCACCGTCGCCGCCGGCTTCGAGCTCACCGTCTTCGCGATCATCGTCGCCATCGTGGGTGGCGTCCGTGACCTGCGGGGCACCGTCGTCGCCGGGATCGGCCTCGGCGTCGTGATCACCGCCGCCAACTTCGTCGTCGGCGCCTACCTCGCGAACGTCCTGCTTTTCGGCGTCGCCGTCGCGGTGTTGATCGCCCGACCGGAGGAGATCTCATGATCCCCGACGCCCTCGCGATCCCCCGCTCCGACGCCCTCCGGATCGGCGGGGTTGCCGCGGTCGTCGCCCCGATCCCGATCCTCGTGGCTGCGGGCGGGGCGACCTACCAGCTCCGCATCCTCGCGATGTTTCTCGTCTTCGCGACGATCACCGTCGCGCTCAACGTCGCGTTCGCCCACACCGACCAGCTGTTTCTCTTCCTCGGTGCGCTGGCCGGCGTGGGGACGTACACGACCGCGCTGGCCGCGGACGTGGTTGGCGTGACCGCGTGGGCGACGCTTCCCGCCGGTGCGCTGGTTGCGGGCACGCTCGGCGCGGTCGTGAGCTACGTCGCCGCGCGCCGCGGCATGACGGTGATCGTTTTGGCCATCCTCACGCTCGCGCTCCAGCTCGCCGCCATGGAGGTCTTCGTCGGCGCGCGCGACCTCACCGGCGGCAGCACGGGCTTCCCGTTCGACGGGCTCTCGGTCGCCCCGCTCGCCGAGCTGGTTGGGATCGGCGATCGCGTCGCCTTCGCGTACGTCCTGCTCGGCGCGCTGCTCGTCTCGCTTTTCGCCTACAGCCGGTTGCGTGTCTCCCGATGGGGCGCGGCGTTCGAGGCGGTCAGACAGGACCCGATCGCCGCGGAGGCGGCCGGGATCGACGTGGTTCGAACGAAGGTGCTCGCCGGCTTCCTTGCGGCCGCGCTGGTCGGCGCCGTCGGACCGTTGTACGCCCAGGCGGAGGGCTACGTGCTGCCCTCGACGTTCGCGTTCCAGGCCGTGGACGTGCTGGTGCTCGTCATGTTGGTGCTCGGCGGCTCGCGGACGCTGCTCGGTCCGGTCGTCGGCGCCGGCGCGATCGTGCTTCTCGACGAGTTCCTCGGCGAGATCGGCCAGTGGCGCACCGCCGCCCTCGGGATCCTGCTCATGCTTCTCTTCTTGTACTTCCGGCAGGGTATCGTCCCGAAGGCCCGTGCGGCGTACGACGCCTACCGCTCGCACGACGACCCAGCCGGGACCGGGAGCGACGGCTGATCGACGCCGCTTCCGGCCGCATCCCGAACGGTTTTTGTTGAGGGACCACGGAGGATCGGTAATGCTCGACTACGTCGGACTCGAAGACGACCTCGAACAGGAGGAGCGACTGATACGCGACACCGCCCGTCGGTTCGTCGACGAGCAGGTACGGCCCGACATCGGCGATCACTTCGAGGCAGGAACCTTCCCGACCGACCTGATCCCCGAGATGGGCGAGCTCGGCTTTTACGCCCCGAACCTCGACGGCTACGGACTGCCGGGCGTCTCCGAGACCGCCTACGGCATCCTCATGCAGGAGCTGGAGGCGTGTGACTCCGGACTGCGCTCGATGGCGAGCGTGCAGGGCGCGCTCGTCATGTACCCGATCCACGCGTTCGGTAGCGAGCAACAGAAGGAGCGTTGGCTTCCCGCCCTCGGGGCCGGCGAGAAGGTCGGCTGTTTCGGCCTGACCGAGCCCGAGCACGGCTCGAACCCCTCCGCGATGGAGACGCGCGCCGAGAAGGACGGCGACGAGTACGTCCTCGACGGCTCGAAGACGTGGATCACCAACTCCCCCATCGCCGACGTCGCCGTCGTCTGGGCCCGCGAGACCTCCGCCGAGGACAGCCCCGTCCGCGGCTTCCTCGTCGAGACGGACCGTGACGGCGTGACGACCAACGAGATCAAAGAGAAGCTCTCGCTTCGTGCCTCGATCACCGGCGAGATCAGCCTGCAGAACGTGCGGATCCCCGAGGAGAACCGGCTCCCCGGCGTGAGCGGCATGAAGGGTCCGCTCTCGTGTCTCACCCAGGCGCGGTACGGAATCGCGTGGGGCGCCGTCGGCGCAGCCCGCGACTGCTTCGAGGAGGCCCGCGAGTACGCGCTCGACCGCGACCAGTTCGGGGGCCCGATCGCCCGATTCCAGCTCCAACAGGACAAGCTCGCGGAGATGGCGACGCAGATCACGACGAGCCAGCTGCTCGCCTACCGGCTCGCGGAGCTGAAGGAGCGCGGCGACCTCCGCCCGCAGCACGTCTCGATGGCGAAACGCAACAACGTCCGGATGGCCCGCGACCAGTCGCGGATCGCCCGCGAGATGCTCGGCGGCAACGGGATAACCACCGACTACTCGCCGATGCGTCACATGGCGAACCTCGAGACGGTCTACACCTACGAGGGAACCCACGACATCCACACGCTGATCCTCGGGCAGGATCTGACCGGAATCGCCGCCTACGAGTAGGGGCTCGGCGTCCGTCCTTCAGTTTCGGCTTCGACGACTGCCGCTTCCGCCGCCGTTTGTCACGTTCCGTTCTCGGCCACCACGTTGCCCACGCGTCCGCACTGGCGGGACGCTTCGATCCCGCCCGCCTCGCCGGAGACCACGGGAACGACGGAGACCACGCGCCTACTCGCCGAGGAGACTCTCGACGAGCGCCTCCGGGTCGAACCGGGTGAGGTCGTCGTAGCCCTGGCCGGTGCCCAAAAAGAGGATCGGCTTGCCGGTGACGTACGCGATGGAGATGGCTGCGCCGCCGGAGGAGTCGGCATCCGCCTTCGTGAGGATCGCTCCGTCGATGGCGGCGGCGTCGTTGAACTCCTTCGCACGGTTGACGGCGTCCTGTCCGGCGACCGCCTCGTCGACGAAGATCGTCAGGTCCGGGTCGACGACGCGGGCGATCTTCTCCAGCTGGCTCATCAGGTCGTCGCTGGTGTGGAGCCGACCGGCGGTGTCGCCGAGCACGACGTCGACGTCGTTCGCCTCGGCGTACTCGACGGCGTCGTAGATGACGGCCGCCGGGTCGCCGCCCTGGTCGTGTGAGATGAGCTCGCGGTCGAGCCGCTCGGCGTGCTCGCGGATCTGCTCGTTGGCGCCGGCCCGATAGGTGTCTCCGTTCGCCAACACCGACGAGTAGCCGCGGTCCGCGAGCCACTCGGAGAGCTTCGCGATGGAGGTCGTCTTGCCGACGCCGTTGACGCCGGTGAAGACCAACGTCACGGGCTTTTCTGCCTCGGCGATCCGTTGCTCGAAGTCGAACTGGCCGACCGCGATGACCTCGAGGAGCGCGTCGTGAAGCGCCTCCTCGACGAGCTCGCCCGTCGTCTCGACCTGCTTTCGGGATTCGCCGAGCATGTTCTCCCTCACGGTGTCGAGGATGCGCTCGGCGACGCTCATTTCCACGTCGCTTTCCAAAAGCGCCATCTCGAGGTCCCAAAGCGGCTGTTCTAGGTCCGCTTCCTCGATGATGATCCGTCCCGTCGCGAACGCCTTCGCGCGCTGGAAGGTGCTCGGCTCGGTGGCGCCGGAACCGTTCTCCGCGTCCGCGTCGCTCTCGGCGTCCACGTGGCCGTCGTCGTCGACCGTTTCCGACCCGGCAGTCGACGCTTCCGCCGCCTCGGCGGCTGTACCGTCGACTTCCTCCGTCTCCGCCGACTCCTCGGCACCGGTCTCGTCGACTTCCTCCGTTTCGGTCGACTCCTCGACGTCCTCCCGGAAGCTGCTGAGCTTGTCTTTCAGTCCGTCGAACACGTCAGGCTACCTCACTCGTCGTCCGCCTCTTCCTGCAGCTGCTGCATCTGCTGTTGCTGCATCTGCTGTTGCATCTGTTGGGCCTGCTGTTCGAGCTGTTTGCTTTCGGACTCCAGCTCCGCGACGTCCGCCTGCGTCTCCTCGATCCGGTCGTCGAGCGCGTCGCGTTTCCGGTTCAGAACGTCGATGGCGTCGTCCTGCTCCTGTTCGGCGGCGTAGTTGCCGCCCAGCGAAACGATGATCTCGTCGATGTCGTCGACCTCGGCGCGGACGTACGCGCCGCCGCCGAGCGGAACCTGCACCGTCGCGCCCGACTCCAGCGTCTCGATCGCCTCGATCGCCTCGTCGATCTCCGACTGCTCCTCGCGGTAGCTCTCGATCTCCGCCTCCAGCGCCTCGATCTCCTCATCCAGCGCCTGCAGCTCCTGGGAGAGCTGCTGGAGCTGCTGTTGTCCGCCACCCATCATGCGGCGACCACCTCGTCGATCTCGATCTGGGTGCGCTTCCGGTTGTGCTGGCTGCCGATCAGCGTGTAGAGCCGTTCCCGGGCGAGGTCCTCGTTTTCGGCCTCGATCTCCTTCGTGAACGCCTGATTGCCGTCCCGGCTCTGGAACCGTCCACTCACCGTGTAAGTACTCATGTCTCCGAATGCGTGAGGGACAGGGAAGTATCTTCCTAAAAGGAGACGAACGATGCCGAAAACCTGGACGACGACGCGTCGATCGAGGAGTGTTGACGGTGCGACCGAGGGGCGTCGACGGTGCGACCGAGGGGCGACGCGTCAGTCGA
>CAZIFX010000121.1:0-4549 GCA_964538415.1 uncultured Halobellus sp. | reverse complement strand
TGTGCAGTCGGTGACGGGGTACGTGTGCAGTCGGCGACGGGGGTATGGACGGTTGGCGACCGGAGAGCGCGGGCGGCCCGACGTTGATGTCACGGATGAGCGACCGGTCACCGGCGAGCGACCGATCACGCTTCGTCGCCACGCTTCCGGAACCAGATCCGCTCTCCGACGGGCGATCCGCCGTCCGTCTCCAGCCGTCCGAGAAACAGGTCGCGTACGGCAAACGTGACGACGAGTTCGACCGTATCGCCGTCCGGCGTCCGGGCCGTCACGGCGCAGTGGCCGTCCCGCTGGTCGATCGATTCGATCCGTCCGACCGACCACCGGTCGACGTGATGGCTCGGTCGCCGTGCGTGGATGCGATCGTGTTCCATCCGTCGTCACCCACCGCCCGCGGGCCCGGTCACGGGCGTCAGTGTTTCGAGGACGTCAACGCCCACCATGCCGGCTGGGTTTTTCGTTGGCTCGGCCATGGCGTCGAGAGGATCCGGGGCGCAAAAACGCTCCGGGTTGGGCACGTTTCGGACCGGAAACGCTTCGGGTCGGGAACGCTCCGGAGGGCGAACCGACACCCGGAGGGTCGGAGCGGAGCCGCCGGTGTCGTGGTCCCGACGTGGACGGCGTGACGGGACCGACGTCTCGACCGACTGCATCGTCACACCCGACACGGTTGGCGGCGCTCCCGGAACCGAGCGCGACAAGCATCATGGGCCGCGATCCGAGCGATCTTACGTACCGTGGACGACACGTCGTCGGGTACGGGTCGAAGGCGGCACACGGGAAGCGATGCCGACACGGTTTTGCGCCGGGGGACGCTCTCGCGAGTCATGTACGAGTCAGGCGCCTACGTCGCGGCCGCATTGGAGGCCGCGGGGGCGGAGCTCGACGACGACCAGCGGCAGCCGAACGGCGTCGACCTCACCGTCGACACGGTGTTCGAACCGACGGAGCGGGGGCTGGTCGGTCGAACCGGAAAGCACGTCGCGGAGCGCCGGGAGCTGATCCCGTCCGAGGGCCGCCATCGCCTCGATCCGGGTGCCTACGTCGTCAGGTACGGCGAGCCGGTTCGGATCCCCGACGATCACGTCGGCTTCGTCTACCCTCGTTCGACTCTGCTGCGGAACGGGGCGATGCTCGACACCGCGGTCTGGGACGCGGGCTACGAGGGCGTCGGCGAGGGGCGACTGCAGGTCGGCCACCCGATCGAGATCGAACCCGGCGCGCGGATCGCCCAACTGGTGCTGGCGCGTGCCGACCACGACGGAACCTACGACGGGAGCTACCAGGGCGAACGCCTCTAGCCGTCGCTCGAACCACGGCGCTTGACGGGCGAGGAGGCCACTCTTGGTTTCGAAAGACGAACGGCACGCCTGCGCCGGGAAAAGATGGCGCAGGCGTGCCGTTCGATAGGTCCCCGCTGACGCTTCGGCCCTCCAAGCGAAGCGTCATCGGAGACAAGCGGCGGGACCTACTTAACGGTACCGGGGGCGGCAGACTCTTCATACTAATCGGTGAGGAATAATTAATAACCACTGCCGTGTCGGGCGTTTCGTCGCCATCATGTTGGAATTCGGATTACTTCGCCGCCGTCATCGGATCGCTTTCATCGAGTCGGTTTCAGTGGATCGCCGGATGATCGTCGCGCAGCCGCGAACGCCCCTCGCCGAGCAGTCGCTCGCGAAGGGTGTCCCCCGCGGCGTCGACGTCCGCGGACGGAACGAGTCGCCGCTCGCGTAGCTCGGGCACGACGAGGTCGACGAAGTCCTGCAGCGAGTCGGGGCGGACGACCTCCTTCACGTTGAAGCCGTGGACGCCGACCTCCTCGTGCCAGTACTGGAGCTCGTCCGCCACCTGCTCGGGCGTGCCGACGAGCTTCGGGGAGGTCGTCCCGAGCCCGCAGAACTCCGCCACCTCCCGCACCGTCCACTCGCGGTCGGGCTGTGACTTCGTGAAGGCGTTCATCGTCCCCTGGATCGCGTCCGTCTCGATGTGCTCGACCCGCTGGTCGGGGTCGAGTTCGGAGAGATCCATGTCCAGGAAGCCGGACAGCAGCGAGAGCGTGGCTTCGACGTCGACGTGTTTCTGATAACTCTCGTATTTCGCCTCGGCGATGGCCTCCGTCTCGCCGACGACGGGCACGACGCCGATGAAGAAACGGAGGCTCTCCGGGTCACGGCCGTAGCTCTCGGCGCGTCCCTTCACGTCCGTCATGTACTCGCTGACGCCCTCCTCGGTGGGCTGGCTGGCGAAGACGGCCTCCGCGTTGGCGGCCGCGAACTCCCGCCCGCGGTCGGAGGATCCCGCCTGATACACCACGGGCGTGCGCTGGGGCGACGGCTCACAGCCGTGTGGACCCGGTACGGAGAAGTGCTCATCCTCGTGGTCGATCGCGTGGACCTTCCCGGGATCCGCGTAGCGGCCGGCCTCGCGGTCGCGTTCGACCGCGTCGTCCTCCCAGGAGTCCTCCCAGAGCGCGTAGCAGACGTCGAGGAACTCGTCGGCCCGGTCGTAGCGCGTCTCCTTGTCCATGCGCTCGTCCAACCCGAGGTTCTGCGCCGCGGACTCCAGGTAGGAGGTGACGACGTTGATGGCGATCCGCCCGTCGGTGAGGTGGTCGAGCGTGGAGAACTCGCGGGCGAGCTGATACGGGTGGGTGTACGTCGTCGAGCGCGTCACGGCGAAGCCGAGCTCGTCGGTGACCGCCGCCATCGCCGGCACGACGAGCTGGGGATCGTTCGCGGGGGTCTGAACCGCCTTCTCGACGGCGGCCTCCCGATCGTCGCCATAGACGTCGTAGATCCCGCGAACGTCCGCGAAGAAGACCGCGTCGAAGCCGCCACGTTCGGCGGTCCGAGCGACCTCGATCCAGTACTCCCGGTCCGTGTACCGATGTGACTGATCGCCCGGATGGGTCCACGATCCCGGCGAGACGTGCTCGACCGAGTTCATCGTGAAGAGGTTCAGATGTAGCCGATCGGTCATGCGACCGACCACGGGACCCGGGCGTAATACCCACCCGGTAGTGGCGGGTGTTGTGGCTACCGCCGCGGGAGCGGCCGATCCCGTCCACGACGGCGGCAAGGTTCGCGGCCCGGACGAGCACCGAGCGGGATCACGGAGTCGGTCGACGGCCCACCCGCCTCGATGGCGGGGCCGTTAAACCGGCGTTGCCACGAGTTCACGCCGACGCTTCGACGTCGGCCGTCGAGACGTACGCGGCCAGATCGGAGGTCGTGATGATCCCGATCGCGGTGCCCTCGTCGTCGACGACGGGCATGTGATGGAAGCCGTGTTCGACCATCTGGGCGGCCACCGTGGAGACCGGATCCTGTGCGTCGGCGGTGATCAGGTCCGTGGTCATGTAGCGCTCGACGGTCGTCTCCGCCTTCGGTTGGCTCTTCGCGACGATCTCGACGAAGTCGGTCGTCGTCAGGATCCCGACGAGGCGATCGTCCGCGTCGACGACGAGCGCGGAGCTGATGGTGTTGTCGAGCAGGAGGCCGGCCGCGTCCTCGACGAGCGTGTCCGGCGTCACCGTGTGGAGGTCCGTCGTCATCAATCGCGCGACGAAGATGTCGTCGATGTCGTCCATGCCGGAGGATGCCTCGGACGACCTATAAGGGTTACCATGGTTTTCTATGGCATGTTCCCGCGTGTTCGCGCCGGACGCACCGTCCCGAACGGGGCGACGATCGCGCTCGACGCCTACTGGGTGGCGACCGCAAGCGACGCGTTCGGATCAGCCGGCTCCGTCGAAGTTCTCAGATAGTGATGGGTTTCGTGCGTCGTGCGAGATACAGAGGTTGGGTGTGGCAGTCGGATCCAATGCATTTCACGCCGTTTCGAGTAGAACAGTTGGTTAATATCGATGTGTGTTGGCTGGTCCAGTCGAACTCAACGGAGAGTTGTCCTCACCACCACCACGAGGATGGACGCGAACAGCGCGGTTCCGACGGCTAAGATCAGTACTCCTTGTCCCGGATCTCTTGACCCCCGCTTGCCGTCGTTTCTCGTTGTAACGATTCCTCACACGGATCTCCGTTGGACTTGCCGTCGGCCGCCGTCCACGGCTCGATCCCCGCTTCGTTGGCCGCACGAGTGATGGCGTGTGCGGTCGTGGGATTGGCGATGAATATGAACAGCACCAGCATCATCAGTTTGAGGGTTGCTGGTCGCCATCCGAGTCCGAACGCGACGCCCACGAGCGCGAAGCCAGCGCCGAGTGTGTCGAGCTGAGCCGCGGCGTGTGCGCGTGCGTACACGTCTGGCAACCGAACAATTCCGGTTGCGGACACGAATGCAAAGAACAGACCAAACAGCGTGCAGACGATGATCGTACCAACTCGGAGTGTCTCGATCAACGATAATTATCTCTCATACCGCTACACTGATAAACTGTGTAGCCTTCCTCACTCCGCGCGTTAGGTGGAGAGGTTACTATCCGAATTATCCGTACTGGCTGATCCGACGACTCGATTCGACACGGGTCCCCGTGCGAGACCGCGCCCTCTATTCAGCACCGACCTCGTGTCAGTTCTAGAGGATTTCA
>CAZIFX010000120.1:0-4585 GCA_964538415.1 uncultured Halobellus sp. | reverse complement strand
CGACCGTCCTCATAGTTCAGGCCTTTATAAGCAAACCCCCGAACGATCCCGATCGCTCACGTTGCGTTTCAGGGAGACAGGGCCGTTCGAGACCTACAACAGGAAGAACGCCGCCATCCCGACCCCGCCGCCGCCGAAGATGAGATAGACGGCGTCGACTCCCTTTAAAAACAACACGAGGGTGACCGCCGCCAGCAGGACGGTCAGGGGATCGAGGACGCCGTCGATGATGAACGACTCGCGTGCGAGCGTGACCGTCGCGCCGAGGATCGCCCCGACGACGGCGGCGTTGACGCCCTGTAGCGCCGTCTGCATCACGTCGTTCTCGCGCACCCTCGCGAAGTACGGGAAAAAGCCCGTGATGAAGACGAACGAGGGACCGAACGCGCCGATCGTCGCGACGAGCGCGCCGAGGACGGCGACCGCGATCAGCCCGCTGGAGGCATCGAGGAGGACCTTGTAGCCGACGAACGCGGTGGTCATCACGACCGGACCGGGCGAGAGCTGGCCGATCGCGACGCCGTCGACGAACTCGCGGGCGGTCATCCACGCGAACTCGTTGACGACGTACTTCTCGATGAAGGGGATGAGCACGAGTCCGCCGCCGTAGATGAACGACCCCGTATAGAGCATGAACGCGAACAGTTGGACCCACGTGTTCGACCAGAGCAGGAGCAACGCGCCCCAGATCGGCGACGCCTCCAACGCGCCGCGCGCGCTCGGCCCGAGCAGGTCGAGGAGCCGGTCGCGGAACGCGTAGACCGTGGCCAGGACGGCGCCGACGACCGCCCCGATGCTCACGCTCCGGAGGTTCGCGCGCACCCACGCGGAGCGGTAGAGGGCGACGGCGATCAGTCCGGCGGCGACGAAGGCGACGACCGGATTGGGGTTGACGACGACCGTGACGAGGATCGTCGCGACCAACAGGACGACGAGCAGGACGTCGATCTGCCACGTCTCGCCGCGAACCTCGAACTCGAGGTCGGTCCGTCCCTCCGCCAACGCGGACCGCCCCATCGACCACGCGGCGCCGACGATGAGCCCGATGACCACCGGGTTGATGCCGTAAAAGAAGGCCTCGACGGACGGAACCGCCTGGAAGGCGAAGTAGATCCACGAGAAGAGCACGACGAGCAGGAAGGTGGGGAGCATGAACGCGCCGCCGGCGACGAGCGCGCCGAGGTTTCCGCCGCGGACCCAGCCCATGAAGATCCCGAGCTGCGTGGAGGCCGGCCCCGGGAGGGTGTTGCAGATGGCGAGCCCCTCCATGAACGTCGACTGGTCCGTCCAGCCGTCCGTCTCGGGATCGTCGGGATCGGCGACCAGGTCGTCCTCCATCATCGCGATGTGGACGAGCGGACCGCCGAAGCCGACGATCCCGATATATACGAAGTAGCGCGCGATCTCCCGGAGCGTCTCGGGGGTCGCCTCGCCGCGGGACGAGGAGACGTCACTGCGTCCGTCTCGATGGCCGTTCACGTCGGAGACGTCCCCGTCACCCCCCGCGTCGGAATCATCCTCGGCGACGTTCGATCCGTCGTCCCCGGTCTCGGTCATTCGACGTCAGCCGACACGGTTGCGACGTGCTTATAATTGGAGGGGCCGGCGCGTCGTTCGAGGCCTCACGTTCCGCCTCACTCGGTCAGGGGGAGGATCGTCCCGTTGCTCACGGGGTGGATGTCACGACCGCGCTTGTAGCCGCGTTCGGCGGCGAGGTCGACGTATCCCGAGAGCCCGTGGAGGTCCTGGTGGGCGGGGATGACGTGCTGGGGTTCGAGCGCGCTCAGCATCTCGTAGTGGCCCTCCTGACGGAGGTGCCCGGAGACGTGAATGTCGTCGTAGACGCGCGCGCCCTGCATCCGAAGCAGCTGTTCGGAGCGGTAGCGCTGCCCCTCGTTGGTCGGCTCGGGAATGATCCCGGCCGAGAAGATCACCTTGTCGCCCTCGTCGAGCTCGTAGGAGGTCTCGCCGCGACCCATCCGCGTGAGCATCGCGCGGGGCTCGCCCTGGTGGCCCGTCACGATGGGGAAGTACTGCTCCTTGCCGTCGTCCATGATCCGCTGGAACTCGCGGTCGATCGAGCGTCCGTGACCGAACATCGGAACGTCCTCCTCGAACGCGAGGTCCAGCCGGTCGGCGGTGCCGGAGTACTTCTCCATCGACCGACCGAGCAGCACCGGCTTTCGGCCGATCTCACGGGCGAACTCGACGAGGCTCGTCACCCGCGAGATGTGGCTCGCGAACGTCGTGGCGACGATCCCGCCGTCGTAGTCCTCGACGCTCGTCATCACGTCGTGGAGCTTGCTCCGCGCGACCGACTCCGAGGGCGTCCGCCCCGGCCGGTTCGCGTTGGTGCAGTCCTCGATGTAACAGAGCACGCCGTCGCCCTCGCGTCCGATCTCGCGGAACCGCTCCATGTCGATGGGGTCGCCGACGACGGGCGTGTGGTCCATCCGCTTGTCGAGGCCGTAGACGATGGCGCCCTCGGGCGTGTGTAAGACCGGATTGATCGCGTCGATGGTGGAGTGGGTGACGTTGACGAACTCCATCTCGACGTTGCCGGAGTCGCCGATGGGCATCGTCGCGCCGGCGTTCATCTTCACGAGGTCGTTGTCGACGTCGAACTTGCGCTCCCAGTCGAGCTCGTCGCGGATCAGCTCGATGGTGAACGGCGTGGCGACGACGGGCGCGTCGTACCGATGTGCGAGCTTCCCGATGGCGCCGATGTGGTCCAGATGGCCGTGCGTGGGAACGATGGCGCGGACCTCGCCGTCGAGCTCGCTCATGATCCGGTCGTCGGGGATGGCGCCCATGTCGATCAGGTCGAGGCTGTGCATGTCCTCGGTCTCGACGTCGTCGTGGATGAGGACCTTGCTCAGGTTGAGCCCCATGTCGAAGACGACGATGTCGTCGTCCATCTCGACCGCAGTCATCTGTCTCCCGACCTCCTCGTAGCCGCCGACCGCTGCGATGGTTATCTGCATGAGTAAGTGGTTCCGATCATAGCGGTCCCGTCGAACTGGCTGCGGAAGGTACGGCTGGAACGGGGGGTCGACGCCGCGGAGGCGGCGTCGGCCCGCACCGGTCCCGAGGACGGCGCGTGTTTCGGCTTATCGGAAGATCCGAGCGCAGGCGGCATAACCCTGTGGATCCGACCGCGGGAGCGTCGATGAGTCGCGATCCGGTGACGAGATCTCCCACCGGTACGCGACTCGACGGAGGACCCCGAGCGGGAGTCGCCGTTAGCCGCTTCTCGTCATCTCCCGTTCGATCTCCCGGCGCAGGTCCCGCAGTCGGCTCCCGACCGTCGCGACCGTCGAGAGCACGGGGTGAGTCACCGACAGATCCCCATAGAGATAGCTCGCCACGTCCGGGACGGCGTCGTCGAGCCGCATGGTGCGGTCGACCCCCGCGATCTCGCGCTGGCGCCGGCTCGCGACCGCGTCGCAGTTCTCCTCGAGCGTCACCGTGCGGGCCCGGTAGGCGTCGAGCGTGCCGAAGCCCAGGTCGTCGAGGTTGGACCGCGCCAGCGTCACCGTCTCCTCGAGGATCGAGCAGAGCCGTTCTGCGGCGTCGTCGACCGACGCGGTCTCGACGTCGAGCGTCTCAAGGAAGGTCTCGCGCTCCTCGATCGCCGTTTCCGCCCCCGAGAGCAGCGATCGCTTGTACCGGTCGTGGAGGGTCGGTTCCTGTGTGAGCGCGACCGCGAGGTCGGGGCCGAACTCGGCCGCGAGGCTCGTCTCGTAGGTGTCGTCGTACTCCTCCTCGTAGTGCGGGACCGATATCACCGTCTCGACGTAGGCGTCACGCACCGCGACGAGCCCGTTGCCCGTGGGTCGGGTCCGTCCGATCCGGCCGTCGACGCCGAACCCGGTCGTCGCGCCCGGCCCGCTGGGTCGGACCCAGCCGTGGGGGACCGGACCGCGAGGGTCCGTTTCGGTGGGTATCCGGCGAACTCGCGAGCGGAACGCCTCGAACGCCTCGCGCTCGTCGACGACGCGACGCCGTTCGACGCGGAGCGTCTTGCGGGCGACGCGGAGCGCGTCGGCGGAGTCGTCGGGTGCGGTCGTCGTGGCCATGTGCGGAGCCTCGACGATGGCCTACTTAAACGAATATATGAGGCGTATGACCGACGTCGAACCGGATGGTACCGGTATATAGGTCGGTAACCGTCACCCGCGTGCGGCGATAGTATATTCATATATACATTTCCTATATATCTCTATGTCCCGCTATTGTGGCCTCTAATCTGCTCATGGCCCTATACACCTATCCGCCTCAGGTTATATATCACATAGCATACTACTTATCCTCCTCGCGGCCACGTTCTGGTGATGGCACCCAGCCAGAACGGAACGGCGCGCGGCATCACTCGACGAAAATCGCTCGCGACGATCGCGGGGCTCGGTGCGGTCGCGGTGGCAGGCTGTATGGGCGGAAGCGGCGACGACGGCGGCCTCTCCGGGACGATCGACGCGTCCGGGTCGAACACCGTCGCGCCGATCACCTCGTGGGCCGGCGAGAATTTCCAGGATGCATACCCGGACGTGCTCGTCGACGTCGACCCGCAGGGGACCGGTGCCGG
>CAZIFX010000119.1:0-4666 GCA_964538415.1 uncultured Halobellus sp. | reverse complement strand
CGCCCGCGAGCGCGCCGAAGCCGAAGCCGACGACGACGATGATCCCGATGACCAGTTCGTGGAGCGCACGGGAGACGGAGACGATCCCCCGACCGACGACGTAGACGGGGCGGGGAACCAGGTTCTCCGCGGCCATCACGGCGATCGGAACGCTGATGATCACGCCCACGACCGTCGCGACGATCGACATCGCTATGGTCTCGACCATGCCCGACCAGAGCCGGAGCGCGCCGTCCGTGACGGAGAGCGCGGTCGGAACCAACACCTCGTAGCCGGCGATCGACGCCGACGAGACGACGATGGAGACGCCGAAGTCCGGCGGAAACATGCTCGTGATCAGGACCCACGCGGAGCCGGCTCCACGGGCGAGCCGGTCCGGCGAGACCCAGACGTTGGCGACGTTCCAGACGAGGAAGGCGAGCACGATCGCGTACGCGATATACTTGACCGTCTTGTTGTAGAAGACGGTCGGGCGCTCCCACTCGCCATCGTAGGCCGCGAACTCCGAGTCGGCGAGGTCACCGCTCATCTATACGTCCGTCCGACGTTCCACGATTCGGTCGTCGTCCCCGTCCATCCCGTCGTCGGCGTCATCGGACTCTCCGGCCGGGTCGCCGCCGGCCAGCTTCCCGGTCTTCGGCTCTCCGCCCCGATAGATCGTATCGCGGACGTCGTCGTCGACCTCTTCGGGGGGCCCCTCGAAGACCACCAATCCGTCGGCGAAGCCGACGACGCGGTCGGCGTACTCCAGGGCGAGTTCGACCTCGTGGATGTTGATGAGCACGGGAATGTTCTCCTCGCGGGCGATCTCGGTCAACAGGTCCATCACGGCACGCGAGGTCTCGGGGTCGAGACTGGAGGTCGGTTCGTCGACGAGCAGGATCTTCGGTCGCTGGACGACCGCCCGCGCGATGCCGACGCGTTGGCGCTGGCCGCCCGAGAGCTCGTCGGCACGGTCGTCGTCGTGCCCGGCGAGTCCGACGCGATCGAGCGTCGCACGGGCGTGTCGGACGTCCTCCGGTGGGAAGTTTCGACGGAAGGCGTTCCAGGCGGAGACGTACCCGAGCCGTCCCGAGAGAACGTTCTCCATGACCGTGAGGCGGTCGACGAGCCCGTACTCCTGGAAGATCATCCCCATGTTTCGTCGCTGATCGCGAAGCTTCGACGTCGAGAGTCGTGTCAGGTCGACGCCGTCCAACTCGACGGCGCCGGCGGTCGGCTCCGTGAGCTGGTTGATACAGCGGATGAACGTCGACTTGCCGGCCCCCGACGGACCGATGATCGCGACGACCTCGTCGCCACTCACCTCCATCGAGACGCCCTTGAGCGCCTCGTCGCCCGTGTCGTACGTCTTCTTGAGGTTCTCGACCGATAACATGTCGGTCAGACGTTCTCGTCTTCGTATTCGACGCCGTTGACCTCGTGGTTGACGAGGATGTCGTGCCAGTGGGTGTTGTAGTCGATCGGAACCCAGCTCCCACGGCCCTCGAACTCGTCGGCGATGTCCGTGTCCTGGTAGTCGTACTCGAGGAAGGCGTTCCGGATCCCCTCCTGCAGGTCGGGGTGGAGGTTGTACCGCGTACAGAAGGCCGTCGTCGGGAACGGGGCGCTGGCCCAGACCGACTTGATCCGGGAGGCGTCGATGTTGTCCTGCTCCTGTGCGCGTGCGTAACACGTCGAGCAGATCGGCGCGGCCTCCGCGTCCTGCTGGTAGATTGCGTTCGCGGAGTTGTCGTGGCCGCCGGAGAAGTCGAACTCGTAGTCCTCACCCGGCGTGACGCCGAGGTCGGTGAACGCCGCGTTCGGGGCCAGGTGGCCCGAGTTCGAGGAAGGGTCGGTGTGGATGACGTCGCGTCCCGCGATGTCCTGCAGGGAGTTGATGTCCTCGTTGTCGACGTGGGTGATGAGCCAGAGGCGGTAGCCGAACGACTCCTCGCCGACCTGGATGCCGAACGGGCGGGCACCTGCAAGGTTCACCGCAAAGGGGACGTTCCCCGTCGCGAAGCCGGCGACGTGGAGCCGTTCGGCCCGCATCGCCTCGACTTGGGCGGCATAGGAGTCGAGCCCCACGTACTCGACGTCGCGACCGGTCTCGGCCTCGATGTTCTCCATGAGCGGCTGCATCGTGTCCTCGTAGATGGCCGGGTCCTCCGTGGGCACCATCGAGAAGTCGATGATGTCGGGGTTGAGCCACTCGTCCTCGTCGTCGGGGATCGCGTTCGGCGCGCTGCCGTAGTGTGGCTCGTCGCGCTCCTCGAAGAGGTCCAGCTCCTCGATCGATCCCGTCTCGAAGCCGTGTTCGAGGTACGTCGACGTCAGCTGCGGATACCACGTGTCCTCGTCGAGCGGGTCGAACTCCGCGAAGCCGTGGTCGACCGCCTCGCCCGCATCGGAGCCGCCGTCCGTGTCGCCATCGTCGTCCCCGACGTCCGCGTCACCTTCCTGTTCGATACAGCCGGCCAGTCCGAACGTCGCTCCGCAGCCCACACACGCCGCGGTGCCTTTCAGGATCGATCGGCGGTTTCGTTCTGTCATCGCTTAGGACGTGGGTGTGAACGAGATAAAAAAGTTCGCATAACAATTACTAAAAATAGTGATATACGGGGTCCAATAGGGCTATATAGACCGCCATCCCAGACGGTCGTGCGACGTTCGAGTCGATCCGAGTTACCATGGCCAAGCGTTGAAGCGTCGGCTTTGAATCCCCGTGAGCGGGAGATTAGCCCCGACTTCCCACGAGAGGGCAGGAACGACGATCCCCGACCGAGCAGCGCCCACGGACACGTGTCCGATCTGAGCCCAACGTTCTTGATGTGTGGTCCCGACTCACGATCGATGAGCACGCTTCGAGATGTTTGGCGAACGCTGCGCTCGCGACTCGACGACCTGCGCGTTGAGGAGCATACGGGAGACGACCGGTGTGTGCCCTGCACCGCCGTCAACCTCGTTCTCGCCGTCGGCGCGGGCATGCTCGTGGCCGTCGGTGGCCGCAAGCGAGGGCTTCGGAGGCCCGCCGCGGTCGCCGTCGCCGCGCTGACGACGGCGCTCGCGACGCTGGTGATCGTCCTCCGTGGCTACCTCGTCCCGGGCACCCCGTGGCTGACGCGAACGTATTTCCCCGATCGCGTGCTCCAGTGGTTCGAGAAGAAGCCGCGTCCGGAATACGGGGCGTTGAGCGACGAGAGAGCGCGTCCCGTCGATGGCGCCGACGAGGGCCGTAGCGGAAGCCCGCAAGCGGACGTGGACGAGGGGGCAGACGGGGACGAAGGGACAGACGTGGATGAGGGAGCGGACACGGACGCGGGGGTAGACGTGGATGGGGGAGCGGACATGGACGAGGGAACGAACGTGGATGGGACCGCTCCGGGCGCTCCCTTCGACGTCGAAACGCGACTGACCGACGCGGGCGTCATCGAGGAGGACCCCGACGGTGAGGATCTCCGACTCACCTCGACGTTTCACGAGGCGTGGACCGATCGAATGGTCGACCTTGCGGATCCGGAACTGCGGTCGGAGCAGGCTGCCGCGTTCCTCGGACTCGATCCCTCGGCGCTCACCGTCACGACGACGGATCGATCGGTGACCGTGAGCGTCGACGGAACGCCGAGAGGTCGTTGGGAGTCCGAAACGGCGCTCGTTGCCGATCTCGCGGCGGATCACGAACTCTCCCTGGCCGTCGACGAGTGGTCAGACGTTCCCCTGCGCTATCGAAGCAGCATCCTGCAGGGATTGCGTGCGTTCCTCGACGACTGTCCCGCCTGTGGCGGACCGATCGCGACGAGCGACCGCCCCGTCGACTCGTGCTGTCGCGGCGGGACCGTGACCGCCGTTCGCTGTGCGGACTGCGGGACGCGGATCGCCGAGATCGCCCCGCCGTAAGTATATATCACTATATAGAAAAATGTGATAAACGTTCACAACAGTAATTCTTATTAACGGGTCGGCGCTTTCTCACGGCATGGAGCCGCAGACCGGACGGTCCGCGCTCGCCCGACGCCGAGCGCGGGCTTCGGTCGCGGCGGCCGTCTCGGCAACGGGCTCGGCGGCAGCGATCCGATCGGAGGTCGGACGCGGGCGATGACGGGGATCGGTTTCGAGGAGTTCCTCCTCGCGGAGATGGACTCGCCGGTGTTCAAGCTGGTTCTCGCGACGCTGCTCGGCATGTTCCTCGGGTTGGAGCGCGAGTGGTCCCAGAAGACGGCGGGCATCCGAACGTTCGCGCTGATCTGTCTGCTCGGGACCCTCTTCGTCGTCCTCGATCACGACGGGCTGCTGGTGGTCGGCGGCATCCTCATCATCGTGCAGGCCGTTCTCCTGGCGACGCGGAGCTTCATTCAGGAGGAACACGACGGGCTCTCGCTCACGACCTCCGTCTCGATGCTCGTCGCGTACGGGATCGGCGCTCTCGTCGGCGGCGGACTCTACCTCGAGGCGATCACCGTCGCCGTCCTCTCCTCGCTGTTGCTCGTGTTGAAACGCGAGCTCCACGAGTTCGCGTGGGGGCTCTCGAAGGAGGAGGTCCGGTCGGCGACGGAGTTCGCGATCCTCGCGTTCGTCGTCTTTCCCGTCCTCCCCAACGAGGCGATGGGGCCGTGGAACGCGATCCAGCCGCGCGTCATCTGGCTGCTCGTCATCGCCATCAGCGCCATCGGCTTCGTCAACTACG
>CAZIFX010000118.1:0-4719 GCA_964538415.1 uncultured Halobellus sp. | reverse complement strand
CGGGCGTTCTGTTCGACCATGAGGATCGACGTGCCGAACTCGTTTACGGCCTGCACGTTCTCGAAGACGTCGGCGACGATCGAGGGCGCCAATCCGGCGGACGGCTCGTCGATGAAGAGCACCTCGGGCTCCATCACCAGCGCCCGCGAGAAGGCGAGTACCTGTCGTTGACCGCCCGAAAGCGTCCGGGCTTTCGCCTCGCGCTTGTCGTCGAGCAGCGGAAATCGCTCGTAGAGCCCCTTGATGACCTCGTCCAGTCCGGAGTCGCGGGCGACGCCTCCCATCCGGAGGTTCTCCTCGACGGTGAGCGAGCCGAAGACGTTGTCGGTCTGTGGGACGAATCCGAGCCCGTCACGGACGAGATCGGCCGGCTTACGCCCGCCGATCGCACGGTCACGGAAGTAGACCTCGCCGGTCCACGGCGCGTTCAGTCCGAACGCAGTCCGAAGCACCGTCGACTTGCCGGCCCCGTTCGGGCCGATGAGACAGACGATCTCGCCCTCCTCGACGTGGAGCGTGAGATCGTCGAGCACCTGCATCTCGCCGTACCCGGAATCGACGCCGTCGAGCCGAAGGATCGCGTTCTCCGGGGCATCCTCGGGTGGAGCAAGCACGGAGTCACTTCGAGGCTCTTCCGTCGCGTCCCCCGTCATGCGTTGCCTCCGAGATACGCTTCGATGACGCGTTCGTCGGTGCGAACGGTCTCGGGATCGCTCTCAAGCAGGACGCGGCCCTGGTCGAGAACGATGATCGGGTCGGCAAGGTCCATGATGAAGCTCATGTCGTGTTCGATGATGAGGAAGGTCTGTCCGTCGGCGTTCAACTCACGGATGAACCGCGAGAGCTTGCGTGCGAGGGTCGGATTGACCCCTGCGACCGGTTCGTCGAGGAGGATGATCTCGGGGTCGACCATCAGCGCACGGGCCATCTCGACCAGCTTGAGCTGGCCGCCGGAGAGTTCCGTCGCCGGGGCGCTCGCGAGGTGGTCGATCTCGAACCGCTCCAGCAGGTCGTGGGCCCGCTCCAGCGTCTCCGTTTCGTTCGCAGTGACCGCCGACCGGTCGGTGAACAACGGGAGGATCGACTCGCCGATCTGATCGGTCTGCCCGACCATCATCGCCTCGCGAACCGTCATTCCCTCCAGCCGTCGAGGCGTCTGGAACGTCCGGACGAGCCCGTTTCGAGCGACGCGATGGGGCTTCATCCCCGTCACGTCGTGCCAGCCGGCCTCCGGATCGTCGCCGTCGCCGGCTCGATCGTCATCGGGACCCGACTCCCGGACGGAGACGGTTCCGGCGTCCGGCTCGTAAAATCCGGAGATGAGGTTGAAAAGCGTCGATTTGCCGGCGCCGTTCGGGCCGATCATGCCGGTGATTGACCCCCGCTCGACCTCCAGCGTGACATCGTCCGTGGCGACGAGTCCGCCGAAGGACTTCCGGAGCCCATCGACACGCAGGACCGGATTCGGCTTCTCAACGTCGGCACCGTCGTATGCGTGACCCGTGCTCATGCGTTCTCACCGCTCATTTTTCCTCACCTTCGTCGTCGGATCCCGTCTCGGGGACGGGTTCGGCGACCGCACCGGGGGCGTCCCCGTGTGCGGAACGATCCCCGGAAACCTCGGCTCGTCGTTTCGCGTCCGGCCAGATGAGTTCCTCACGCGGAGGTAACAGTCCCTCCGGACGGTATCTGATCACCAACACGATCAGGACGCCGACGGCGAACAGCCGCAACGACGCCGTGTTTATGTGTGTCAATATCCCGACGACCTCCAACCCGGTCTGTAACAGGTCGAAGGCCGCCGTTCCGGAGAGGAATCGCGTCCCTTCCCGGATCAACACGATGACTGCGCCGCCGAGCAGCGCACCCTTGTCGCTTCCGGTCCCGCCGAGTATCAGCGCGACCCAGACGTAGAACGTCTCCAACGGCAACAGGTCAGCCGGACCCAGAAACTGCGCGTAGAAGACGTACAGGACGCCGGAAAGCGTCATCACGACGCTCCCGATGACGAACGCCTGCATCTTCAGCCGATAGGAGTCCTTGCCGAGCGCCTCGGCGAGGTCCTCGTCGGCACGGACGGTCCGCTGGACGCGCCCCCACGGCGACCGGTGGATCCGCCGCACGAACAGATAGACGGCCAGCAGGAGCACGGCGCCGATCAGGAGCACGGCGGTTCGCGTCCCGAACGGAAGCCACGACAGCGGCACCGGAATGCCGCTGATCCCTTGGCTGCCGGCCGTCCACTGCCGTTCGTTCAACAGGATCAACCGGACGACCTCCGCCAACCCGAGGCTGGCGATAGCGAGGTAGTCCTCGCGCAGTCGAAGCGTCGGGATGCCGATGAAGACCGCGACGACCGTTCCGGCCACGATGGCCAGCGGGATGGCCGCTGCGGGATGCCAGCCCAACTCGAGCGGGGAGTTGGCCGAGGAGACGAGCATCGCGGTGTAGGCTCCGATCCCCCAGAACGCGATCACGCTGAAGTTGATGAGCCCGGCGTATCCCCATTGGACGTTGAGGCCGGTGGTGAGAAGCGAATACATCGCGACCAACACGAGGAGGCCGGCGACGTATCGGATCCCGATCGATCCGATGGCGACTCCGACCGTCAGCAGAACCACGACGGCCGCGATGGCCGTGTACACGAGTCGGTCGGCCCGCTCGGCGTCCGTCCACCACGCTCGAAGGGCACCGACCGGATCCTGACGGAATCCGCTCGAGTCGTCGCTCACGTCGCGTCACCTCCGAGGATGCCGTTCGGTCTGACGAGCAGGATCGCGATCATCACGAGGAACGCGACCGCGGCGTTGTACTCGGTCCCGATGAAGGGAATCGCCGGCGTGAGCTCGTGAGCCATGCCGATCGCGAACCCGCCGAGCATCGCCCCGTAGACGGAGCCGATCCCGCCGAGAATGACCGCGGCGAAGATCAACAACAGCAGCTCGAAGCCCATCCGGGGGCGAATGATCGTGTCGAGCCCCAAGAAGACGCCGCCGGCGCCCGCGAGCGCCGCGCCGATGACCCACATCGCGATGATCACTTCGCCGGTTCGGATCCCGGAGACGCGGGCGAGTTCGGCGTTGTCCGCCATCGCCCGCATCTTGCGCCCGAGCGTCGTGTACTGCAACATCGCGTGGAGCGAGGCGACGAGGACGATCGAGCTGAAGACGATGACGACGTCGCGGGCCGTCACCGACACCCCGAGTGCCGACTCGACCCACGGAATCCGTCCGCCCCGACTGACGGGATACGACTGCTGGCCGGGACCGAACTGCATCAACAACAGCGCCCGATAGGCGAGCGCAACGCCGATGCTCGTGATGAGGAGGCCGATCGCGGACGAATCGAGCGGTCGGTAGACGACGTACTCCGTGACGACGGCGACGACGGCCGCGGCCGCCATCCCCACGAGGAGCGCGCCGAAGAACCACAGCGGGAAGCCCGCGATCGTTACGCCGGGAACGATCGCCTGCACGAGCGGCGCCGACGCGAGCGCAACGAACGCGCCGACCGCCATCGTGTCGCCGTGTGCGAAGTTGGCGAAGTTACCGATGCTGTAGACCAACGAGAGTCCGATCGATGCAAGCACGATGATGCTGGAGTAGACGATCCCGTTGACGATCAGCTGTGCGACCACATCGTCACCTCCGTTAGCCGTCCGCGACGGTCACGCAGGACCGCCGCCGGGGTGCCCTCGACTACCATCTAGCTCGTGATGTAATCGCCCCAGACGTATTCGTGGTCCTGGACGGAGTATACCTGGTAGTATCCCGGCGGGTCGCCGTTCTCGTCGAGATCGATCGGGCCGGAGACGCCCTGATAGTCGATGTCATCCGGCGTCCCGCCGTCCTCGAGGATCTCCTTTGCCGCCTCGAACGTGAACACCTCATCGCCCGAGGGGCGGGTCACGTCACGGACCACCTCGGAGATGGAGGCGCCGGTGAACTCGTCGGCCGCCTCGATCGCGATCGCGGAGACCGTGAACGCGTCGTACGCGTATGCCGACCAGACGGTGGGTGCCTGCCCGAACTCCTCCTCGAAGCGGGAAGCGTAGCTCTCGTAGTTCTCCTGCCCCTCGGGAGCGGACTCCGTGATCCCCGTGAGGCCCTCCTGACTTCCCGGCTCGGTGTTCGCGAGGATCTCGTCGGCGATCGTCGACTCCGCGCCGTAGTAGGCGATCTCCTCGTGGTAGCCCTGATCGAACGCCTCGTTGATGAAGACGGTGACCTCGTCCGCGTACGTGATGAACAGCCACGCCGTCGCGTCCGTGTCACCCATCTCGGCGATCTCTCCCCGATACGAGGAGCCCTCCGGCTCGTGGGGCTCGATGTACGCGATGTCGCCCTCGAAGGTCTCCTCGAAGACCTCCGCGAGCGACTGGCCGTAGTCGTTGTTGATCCACGTGACCGCGACGGAGTCGTGGCCGTCCTCGAAGATCATCTCGGCGAGCGCCGCGCCCTTCGCCGCGCCCGAGGGGCTCATCCGAAGGAGGTTCGGTTCCGTCGAGAGCACCGCACCCGTGGAGTTCTGTGAGATGTGGACGACGTCGGTGTCCGCGATCACGGAGTTGTGGATCGCCATCGAGGCGCCGGAGCCGACCGACCCGATGACGATCGGCACCTCGTCCTGGTTGACGAGCTTCTGGGCGGCGTTGACCGCGCCCTGATTCGAGGACTCGTCGTCCTCGACGATGACGTCGAGTTCGGCGCCGTCGCCGAT
>CAZIFX010000117.1:0-4782 GCA_964538415.1 uncultured Halobellus sp. | reverse complement strand
CTCGCCGGAGCTGACGGGTCGCTTCTCGCCGGAGCTGACGGGTCGCTTCTCGCCGAAACCGACGGGTATTCCCGCGCGCGCCCGCAAGCGGGTGGCAAGATGAGCAAGGACTACATCGAGGTCCGCGGCGCGGAGGAACACAACCTCAAGGACCTCGACGTCCGGATCCCGCGCGAGGAGTTCACGGTCGTCACCGGCCTCTCGGGCTCGGGCAAATCGTCGCTCGCGTTCGACACGGTCTACGCCGAGGGGCAGCGCCGATACATCGAATCGCTGTCGGCGTACGCGCGTAACTTCCTCGGACAGATGGACAAACCGCAGGTGGAGGCCGTCGAGGGGCTATCGCCGGCCATCTCGATCGACCAGAAGAACGCCGCCAACAACCCGCGCTCGACGGTCGGCACGGTCACCGAGCTTCACGACTACCTCCGGCTGCTCTACGCCCGGATCGGCACCCAGTACGACCCGATCACCGGCGAGGAGGTCGGCGAGCAGTCCGCACAGGACATGGTCGCACAGATCCTCCAGCTGCCGGAGGGAACCCGCGCGAAGATCGCGGCCCCCGTCGTCCGCGACCAGAAGGGGGCCTTCGAGGACCTCTTCGAGGAGCTCGTCGCCGACGGTTATAGCCGCGTGGAGGTCGACGGCGAGCCGCTTGATCTGACGCTCGATGACCCCGAGTTGGACAAGAACTACGACCACACCGTCGACGTGATCGTCGACCGCGTGACCGTCTCGCCCGAGTCGCGCTCACGGATCACGGACTCCGTGGAGACGGCCCTGGAGGAGGCCGGCGGCGCGCTCAAGCTGATCGTCCCCGATCCGCCTGTAGACGTCCCCTTCGCGTCGAACACGCGCTCGACCGGGTCGCTCGCCGAGGACGCCGAGGGCGACGATCGACTGATCGTCGAGTTCTCCGAGGAGCTCGGCAATCCCAACTCCGACTTCCAGTTTTCCGCGATCGAGACGCGCTCGTTCTCGTTTAACAGCCCGTACGGCGCCTGTCCGGAGTGTGAGGGGATCGGATCGACGAAGGAGATCGACGAGGACCTCGTGATCGAGGACCCCTCGAAGCCGCTGAAACACGTCTTCGAGCCGTGGAGCTACGATCGAACCTACTACTCCCGCCAGCTCGACAACGTGGCCGACCACTTCGGCGTCGACCTCGAGACGCCCTTCGAGGAGCTCGCCGAGTCGATCCGGCGACAGTTCCTCTACGGCACGGACGACGCCGTCCATTTCGAGTGGACGACGAAGAACGGCACCCGCGAGAAGACCGAGCGGTTCGAGGGTGTGATCCCGAATCTGGAGCGCCGCCACGTCGAGACCGACTCGTCGCGTGCCCGCGAGCACATCGAGGAGTACATGGCCGTCACGACCTGCCCGGCCTGTGAGGGGAGTCGGCTGAAAGAGCAGTCCAGGCACGTCCGCGTCGCGGGCACCACCATCGACGAGGTGAACCGCCTGTCGATCGGCGAGGCACGCGAGCACTTCGAGGGGCTGGAGGCCGAGCTCGACGACCGGCAGACGACGATCGCGACGGAGATCCTAAAGGAGATCCGTGCTCGCCTCGGCTTCATGGAGGAGGTCGGGCTGGAGTACCTCACGCTCGACCGGGAGGCGTCGACGCTCTCGGGCGGGGAGAGCCAACGCATTCGGCTCGCCACGCAGGTCGGATCCGGATTGGTGGGCGTCCTCTACGTGCTCGACGAGCCGTCGATCGGGCTCCACCAGCGGGACAACGACCGGCTTTTAAACACCCTCGAGGGGCTTCGTGACCTCGGCAACACCCTCGTCGTCGTCGAGCACGACGAGGAGACGATGCGCCGGGCCGACCACATCATCGACATGGGCCCCGGGCCGGGAAAACGCGGCGGGGAGGTCGTCGCGCAGGGCGACTTCGACGACATCGTCGCGAGCGAGGAGTCGGTCACGGCGGACTACCTCGCGGGCCGCGAGGAGATCCCGATCCCCGACGAGCGCCGTGACCCCGAGGACGCGGGCGAACTCGTCGTTCGGGGCGCCCGCCAGCACAACCTGAAGGACCTCGACGTCGCCGTCCCGCTCGCCACGCTCACGACCATCACCGGCGTCTCCGGCTCCGGCAAGTCGACGCTAATGCACGACGTCCTTTATAAAGGTCTCGTGCGCGAGATGAACGACAACACGAGCGTCGACCCCGGCGACCACGACGCGATCGAGGGAACGGACGAGATCGAGACCGTTCGGCTCATCGACCAGTCGCCGATCGGTCGGACGCCGCGGTCGAACCCCGCGACGTACACCGACGTCTTCGATCACGTTCGCGAGCTGTTCGCGGAGACCAAGCTCTCCAAGCGGCGCGGCTACGAGAAGGGCCGGTTCTCGTTCAACGTGAAGGGTGGCCGCTGTGAGGAGTGTGGCGGCCAGGGGACGGTGAAGATCGAGATGAACTTCCTCTCGGACGTCTACGTGCCTTGCGAGCAGTGTGGCGGTGCCCGGTACAACGACGAGACCCTCGACGTGACGTACAAGGGCGCGACCATCGCCGACGTCCTCGACATGAGCGTCGCGGAGGCGTACGACTTCTTCGAGAGCCACCAGGGGCTCCAGCGTCGGCTCAAGCTCCTGAAGGACGTCGGGCTCGGCTACATGGAGCTCGGCCAGCCGTCGACGACGCTCTCGGGCGGCGAGGCCCAGCGCGTGAAGCTCGCCGAGGAGCTCGGCAAGCGCGCGACCGGCGACACGCTCTACCTGCTCGATGAACCGACCACGGGGCTACACAAGGCGGACGAACGGAAGCTGATAGACGTGCTCCACCGGCTCGTCGACGGCGGCAACACGGTCGTCGTCATCGAACACGAGCTCGACATCGTGAAGAACGCCGACCACGTGATCGACCTCGGTCCCGAGGGCGGCGAGGGTGGCGGCGAGATCGTCGCCAGCGGCACGCCGGAGGTGGTCGCCGAGAACGACGACTCCCACACGGGCCGGTACCTCCGTGACCTGTTGCCCGCAGTCGACGTCGAGGGACCCCGCAGCGACCGACGGAAGCCGGCGAAGGCGGCGAGCGACGACTGACGGTCGACGTCGTTCGGCCGACGGCGCGTCGACCGTTCGACCGTCAGATCGAGCGGATGGCCGTGTGCCGGTCGTCCGACGCTCGTCAGTCGAGACGGCCGAATCACCCGCCACGGCGGGCCTTTCCGGACGAAGATTGATACGCCTCGGCCCGGTTCAATACGGGCATGAAACGGGTTGTCGTGACCCTCGATGACGACCTGGCAGGGTCGCTCTCACGGTACGCACGTCGGCGTCAACTCAACCGCGACGTCGCCGCGGAGCGGCTGCTTGCCGCCGCGCTCGCCGAGTGGCGACGCGACCGGGCAGTCTGTCTATTCGCGGCCGGGGAGCACTCCTTCGAGCAGGCGTCGGCCGCGGCCGACGTCGACCGCTGGCGATTCGCGGAGCTGCTCCACGAGCGGACGAACGAGGTTTCGGCGAATTCCACGACCACGCCGCCGGAGACGTGCACGGACTCGCTTCGTCACGACGGCTCCCGCCGCGGGTCCGATCGGATCCCCCCCGAGCGAGCCACTTCGGAGCGAGTCGCCCCCGAGCGAGCTACTTCCGAGCGAGTCGCCCCCGAGCGAGCTACTTCCGAGCGAGTCGCCCCCGATCGGAACGCGTCCGATGCCGATCGGTAGCGACGGGGTTCGGTTCCCCTTGATTCGACTTCCGGTCCCTTCGGCCGACCGATCGCTCAGCGAGTCGGCACCCGGCCCGCGAGCGATCGGATCGCCCTCGCCGCGACGCTATCCGGCGCGGCATCGACGACGGGCTGCTCCTCGACGACCGACCGCCCGACCCGCGGATCCGCCGGGATAACCTCGACGGGACCGCCGAGCGCGTCGGCAATGGCGGCCGCCGGCGGCTCTTCCGTGGTCCGGTTGACCGCGCCGGCGACCAGTCCGGAACCCAGCTCCCGGGCGAGTTCACGGGTGCGGATCGCGTCCGCCAGCGCGAACGATCGCGGAGAGACGACGACCAGACAGGCGTCGGCGACGGCCAGCGGAGCGCCGGCGTCCGCACGCCGTCCCGCGGGACAGTCGACGACCACGGTTCCCCGCTCGCGTTCGAGCCGGCGGAGCGTGTCGTCAAGACGGGTGAGATCACACGCTCGGGCCCCGACGAGCGTCCGACCGCAGGGAGCGACGTCCACCGGCCCGGCTCGAACGACCTCGGTGACGACCGCCCGTCCGGCGAGGACGTCGTGGAGATCCGGCCCGCGTCGACCGGGGAGGTCGGCCATGCCGAGATCGGCGTCGACGACGGTCGCGTCGAGCGCTGCGGCGAGGTTGTACGCCACCGTCGTCTTTCCGACGCCGCCCTTTCCGCCCGCGACGGCGAGGATCACGTCGTCTCCACCCCTGCCAACGTCTTCATGGCGTCGGTCGGCACGTCGGTCGCCTCCGCCCGCGCCGCCAGCGACGCCGCCCGCTCGCTCAGCCGTCGAAGCCGCGTCGCGTCGTCCGTGAGCCGTCGATCGAGGTCGACGATCGCCGAAACGCCGTTCGCGGCCTCGACCGCCTTCGTCGCAGTCGCGAGGTCCGTGCCGGTCAGGCGTTCGCCCCGCTCGATCCGCCGCTCGATCGCGGTAAACCACTCGTCGACGTTCTCGTGGTCGGCCGGTGACCCGTCATCGTTCCACTCCTCGGTCATCCCGTCGGCGTCGGTCGTCCCGTCAGCGTCGGTCGCTTCGTCGACGGTGGCTGCTTTCTCGTCGGTCGCTTCGTCGACGGT
>CAZIFX010000116.1:0-4791 GCA_964538415.1 uncultured Halobellus sp. | reverse complement strand
GCGGTCATCCGCGAGACGCTCCGCGAGGAGGCGTTCGACCTCCGGCTTCGCGAGCGCGACGACGGCACGTTCGTCCCCGTCGAGGACGTGCCGGTCGAGCCGCCCGGCTGGAGCCCCGACGGGTTTCCGGAGTCCTACGCCTTCGCGGTTGAGGACCTACTCGTCGGCGAGTTCGGCGCGAACTGGCATCGCGGGGAGTCCGGCGACCGGCTTCGGGAGGCGATTCGACGGCTGAAGACGGATTACTTCTACGAGAACGACGTCGCCTACGACCGGATCGCCGCGCTCGGCTACGCGATCTACCACCTGCCGGGCTACTACGCGACGATCGGCTACGTCCTCGACGACCTCGTCGAGAACCGGCTGCTCGACCGCACGCTCCGGGTGCTCGACGTCGGGGCGGGCGTCGGCGGCCCCGCGCTCGGCCTGCACGACTACCTGCCGGACGACGCCGTGGTCGACTACCACGCGATCGAGCCGAGCGCGGCCGCCGACGTCCTCGAGACGCTGCTCGCGGAGACGGGGCGAAACTTCCGGACTGGCGTCAGACGCGAGACGGCGGAGGCGTTCCTCGGGTTCGACGGCGACGAGGGTGACGGCGACACGGAAGGCGGCGCGGCGGGGAGCGCCGCGGACGACTTCGGCGGCGAGGTCGACCTCGTCCTTCTCGGCAACGTGCTCTCCGAGCTCGACGATCCGGCCGCGGTCGTGCGGGGACTGTTGGACGTGCTCGCCGACGACGGAAGCCTCGTCGCGCTCGCGCCCGCCGACCTCAACACCGCGACGGGGCTTCGGGAGGTCGAGCGTGCGGTGGCCGCGTCCGGTTCCGGCGTCGACGTCTATTCGCCGACGCTCCGGCTCTGGCCGGGAATGGTCCCCGAGGACCGCGGCTGGTCGTTCGACGTCGCGTCCGACCTCGCGGTGCCGCCCTTCCAGCGGCGGCTCGACGAGGCGGCCGCCCGCGGACCCGAGGACGAGCCCGGCGAGTTCGTCAACGTCGACGTGCAGTTCGCCTACTCCATTCTCCGCACGGACGGAATCCGGCGCGTCGACGTCCGCGGCAGCTCGGAGCGCTGTGCGCGCATGGCCGACTCCGAGGCGCACGTGACCGACCGGGTCAACCTGCTCGCCGTCAAGCTCAGCCACGACCTGAGCGAGGGCGACAACGCGGTTTATAAGATCGGCGACGGCTCACAGACGATCGAACATTACGCGGTCTGTACGCGCGAGACGGAGCTGAACCGCGACCTGCGGGAGGCCGGCTACGGCGCCGTCCTCTTCGTCGAGAACGGGCTCGTTCTCTGGAACGATGACGAGAGCGCGTACAACGTCGTCGTCGACACGAAGACGGTCGTCGACCTCGTCGCGCCCTGAAGCCCGGGACGTTCGACGGGAAACGAGACGCACCATGGTGAAGAACGACCCGAGCGGACGCCGCGATCGAACCGCTCTTGACCCGGACCGTCGTCGACCCGATCGATGGACCCCCTCCCCTCCGTCGTCGCGGATCCGGGGCTCGGATTCGCGCTCTCCGCGGCGATCGTGTGGGGCGTCTACATCTACCTCCTCAAACGGCTCTTCGAGGGCTACCCGCCCGCCGCGCTGACCGTCCTCATCAACGTCTTCGCGATCGCTTGGTACCTCCCGGTCACGCTTTCCGGCGGCGACCTGTCGGCCGACGCGGCGGCCGGCTTCGGTCTCGCGGAGGCAGGGATCGTCGCGCTGACGGTCGTCATGACGGCCGCGGCGTTCGTGCTCTTTTTGACCGCGATCGCCGACGGCGACGTCTCCTACGTCACCCCGATCAACAAGATCGTTCCCCTGTTCGTGCTCCCGCTCGAGATCCTGCTGTTGGGGCAGGTGTTGACGCCGCTCGAGGTGACGGGCGTGGTGATCGCGACGCTCGCGGTCTACGTCGCCAACTACGACCCCGGCGGCTTCTTCGAGCCGTTCGTGAAGGCCGCCAGGTCGCGTCCGGCACGGCTCGCGCTCGTGAGCGCGATGTGTTACGCCGTGAGCGACCTCGGCAAGCGAGTCGCGCTGCAGGAGCTCGCCATTCCGGAGACGCTCTGGGTTCCGCTTTTGCTCGCCGGCGTCGCCGTCGTGCTCCTCCCGAGCGCCGTCCGAAATCCGCCCGAGGGAGGCATCCGGGACGACCTCCCGAAGTTCGTGCTCGCGGGCGTCATCGTCGCGGGCGGCGAGCACGTCACCACCCTCGCATTCGCGCTGTTGCCCGCCAGCATCGCCTCACCGATCATCAACACCCAGGCGATCGTCGCCGTCGTCCTCGGCGGGATCCTCCTCGGGGAACGACACTTCCGACTCCGGCTGCTCGCCGCCGTCCTCGCCGTCGTCGGCGTCACCCTCATCGCGATCTGAGAGGGCCTCACGGTCCGACGATGCCTCCGTGGAACGGGGACCCGACTCCTCCCTCGGCCCGGAGGCGTACCTGTCGCCGTAGCGTCTCGCGAGGCCGCCGATGACGGCCAGGGGCGCGCCGACGGCCAGCACGTACGGGAGGGCGTAGGCGACGCCGACGACGGTCGCCCGCGCGAGGGTGCCGACGCCGGCGACGGAGTCGAGGAACGCGGCGGCCACGCCGGTGTCGTACCATGCGGTCGGCTCGTCGGCGGGGGGCTCCTCGGAGAGGCGGACGCGGATCGTCGACATCGCGACCCGGTCCTCAAGTGCGGCCTGTCGGGCCTCCATGCGTTCGATCTCCTCCTGAACGTTCGAGAGCTCGCGCTGGACCGCGAGCACCTCCTCGGTGCCCTCGGCGTCCTCGTAGAGCGTTCGTAGCCGCTCGCGCTCGGCACGTCGGTTCTCCAGTCGTGCCTCGAGATCGGTCAGCTGGTCCGTGACGTCCTCGCTCTCCGTCGAGGAGCGTTCGACCTCCCCGACCGCCTCGAGCTCGGTCATCGTCACGTCGAACGACTCGCTCGGAACCCGGATGACGACCTCGCCGACCGTGTATCGGTCGCCGTCGCGCTCGCGCGTCTCGCGGGTGGCGTCGCTGACGTAGCCGTCGGCGTCGGCCGCGACCGCACGGACGGTCGCGTCGGATTCGTCGAAGTCGTCGACGGTGAGTCGGAGCTCCCCGGTGCGTATCAACCGTCCGTCCGTCCGCGTCGCGGCGTCGCCGTCAGCCCCGTCGGCGTCCGCTTCCGTCGTATCCGCGTCGTCGCGGGCGTCGGAGTCGACCGCGAACGCTTCGTCGGGCTCCTCGACGTCCGGCTGGGCGCCATCGTCCGCGTCGTCGGCGCCGAGACACCCGCCGAGGACGATCAGCGAGGCGATCGCGACGATGACGACGACTCGTTTCGATGTCATCACCCGAGTCCACGCGACCGACCGCGCTAAAGGGTCGCAAGGGACAAATCGACGTTTGTTCCTTCCGGGCCCCTCACGCCGACCGACTCCCACCGATGCCGACCGTGTCGGGGACCGTCGCCGCGGTTCGTGGCCGTTAACCTCGCCGCGGACGAAGGATCGGCATGTTCGGTCGTCGCTGGCTGGAGATGACGTGGCGCGACGGACTGTTCGCACACTGGCCCGTCGATCCCGCAGCCGTTGCGGAGACGCTGCCGGAGCGGCTCTCGATCGCGACGTACGACGGCGACGCGTACCTCGGCGTCGTCGCGTTCGTCATGGAGGACATTCGCCCGCGCGGGATCCCGCGAGGGCTGTCGTTTCCGGAGCTCAACCTCCGAACCTACGTCGAGGGGCCGGACGGCCCCGGCGTCTACTTTTATAACCTCGACGCGGACGACCCGCTCGGCGTCGCCGTCGCCCGACGACTGTTCGCGCTGCCGTACTACCGCGCCGAGATGCGGATCCGACGCGAGGCGCGCGAGGATCGGGTCCACTTCCGAAGCCACCGGACGCATCGGGACGCCCCGCCGGCCGGCTTCGACGTGACCTACGAGACGCGAGGGCCGGCACGGACGGCCGAGCCGGGATCGTTGGAGGCGTTTCTCGTCGAGAACTACCGCTTCTACGCGCTGGGAAGTCGGTTATATAAAGGCGAGATCGACCACGAGCCGTGGGCGCTCCGGGACGCGACCGCGACGATCCGGCGGAACGGACTCTTCGAGGCGAACGGCTTCGACCGCCCGGACGGCGACCCGCACCTTCTCGGGGCCGATCCGATCGACGTGACCGCCGACCGGCTCCGTCGGGTATGAAAGGAACTCCGCGTGCTACTCGGCGCCCAGCTCGGCTCCGAGCTCGCCTCGCTCGTCGAGTTCGGCGAGGACGTCGCTCCCGCCGATGAACTCGCCGTTCGCGTAGGTCTGTGGGATGGTCTCCCAGCCGCTGTGGGACTCGAGTGCCTCCCGGTACTGCGGGAGCGCCGGCAGGACGTCGACGGTCTCGAACTCCTCGACGTGCTTGCCGATCAGTTCGAGCGCGCGCTGGGAGTAGCCACACTGCGGCATCAGGCGGTTCCCCTTCATGAACAGAACCACGTCGTTGGACTCGATCGCCTCGTCGACGCGATCGCTGATCTCCTCGGCGTCGGCCTCGCTTTCGGGACTGAACGTCATGCGCCCGGATAGGTGACCGCGCTCCAAAGGGGTTGCGGCCGCGACGTGGACGGTCCGTCGGTGTCACTCCCTCTCGGCGTCACTCCCGGTCGACGCGCACGACGTCGATGAGCGAGTGGATCGGAACGTCGGCTATCTCGTCGTAGCCCACCTTATCAGCGAGCACGACGCAGGCGACGGGCTCGCCGCCCTGGTCGCGGATGGCCTCGATCGACTCGCGCATCGTCGTCCCGCTGGTGATGATGTC
>CAZIFX010000115.1:0-4822 GCA_964538415.1 uncultured Halobellus sp. | reverse complement strand
GGCGAGTCGGATGGCGTCCGCACCGACGGCGAGTCGGATGGCGTCCGCACCGATGGCGGCGAGATGACGAGCGGGACGAACCCGTTCGCGACGGTCGGGAATGACATCGAGCGTAAACAGCGGATCGGTCGCGTGTTCGTCGGGATCTGCTTTGCGTCCACGCTCGTCGGCATCGTCGCGCTGGTCGCGCTCGTCGGCGACGTGATCTACGAGGCGTGGGGGTGGGTCACACTCGATTTCCTCACCTATCCGCCCTCGCGGTTCATCGAGAACTACTATCCGGACGGACGAGGTGCGGGCATCTATCCGGCGCTCGTCGGGTCCGTCCTTCTCATCGCGCTGACCGCGGTCTTCACGATGTTCATCGGCGTCGGCGCAGCGATCTACCTCGAAGAGTACGCGGCTGAGACCCGATTCAAGAGCTTCATCGAGGCGAACATCGCCAACCTCGCTGGCGTTCCCTCGATCGTCTACGGGCTGCTCGGGCTGGCGGTGTTCGTCCGCGTTGCCGGCTTCGGCGAGAGCCTCCTGGCGGGCGCGTTGACGCTGACGCTTCTCATCTTGCCCATCGTCATCGTCTCCTCGCAGGAGGCGCTGCGTGCGGTGCCCGACTCCCAACGGCAGGCCGCCTACGGCGTCGGCGCGACCGACTGGGAGGTCGTTCGCGACGTCGTTCTCCCCGCGGCGCTGCCCGGGATCATGACCGGAACCATCCTCTCACTGTCGCGGGCGATCGGCGAGACCGCGCCGCTCATCATGGTCGGCGCGGCGACGTCGATGTTCGTCGCGCCGGTTCGTGACGTGGGCGGCGTTCCGGTTCCCGACTTCTTCGGTCCCTTCGCCGCGATGCCGATGCAGATCTTCGACTGGGCGCGACTGCCCGAGGGTGACTTCCAGCACGTCGCCGCCGCGGGGATCGTCGTGCTCCTCACCGTGTTGCTGTTGATGAACGTGACGGCCATCCTCATCCGAAACAAGTACGAGACTCGATAATTCATGTCCGATAGCGACACCCCTACCGGCGAATCGAACCCCGACGCTGCTCCCGGCACCGCCGAGTCGGTGGCCGGGGAGACCACCCCCTCGATCCAACGGATCCCCGACGCGGAGACCGTTATCGAGGCGAAGGATCTCACCGTGCACTACGGTGACGTTCAGGCGTTACAGCCGGTGAACGTCCGGCTCCCCGAACGGGAGGTGACCGCCATCATCGGCCCCTCTGGCTGTGGAAAATCGACGTTCCTCCGGTGTCTCAATCGGATGAACGACATGGTCGACGCCGCGAGGGTGGACGGCGAGCTTCGCTTCCGCGGAAAGAACGTCTACGACGACGATGTGGACCCGGTGGCGCTGCGGCGAAAGATCGGGATGGTGTTTCAGAAGCCGAACCCGTTTCCGAAATCCATCTACGACAACGTTGCGTACGGCCTGCAGATCCAAGGCTACGACGGCGGCGTGGACGCCCGGGTCGAGGAAGCACTTAAAGGGGCGGCGCTGTGGAGCGAGGTGAAAGACCAGCTCGACTCCTCGGGGCTCGACCTGTCCGGTGGACAACAGCAGCGGCTCTGTATCGCTCGTGCCATCGCGCCCGACCCCGAAGTGATCCTCATGGATGAGCCGGCCTCCGCGCTTGACCCGGTGGCGACGGCGAAAGTCGAGGACCTGATCGACGAGCTCGCCGAGCAGTACACGGTCGTCATCGTCACCCACAACATGCAGCAGGCCGCGCGCATCTCGGATAAGACCGCCGTCTTCCTCACCGGCGGGCAGCTGGTCGAGTTCGGCGACACCGACCGGATATTCGAGAATCCGGAGAATCAGCGGGTCGAAGACTACATCACCGGGAAGTTCGGATAGAGCCTCACCGGGAAGTTCGGATAGGGCCTCACCGGGAAGTTCGGATAACGAGTCGCTGCGTTCGGGCTTCGGCCGCTATTTTGAGCGAGTCCGTTCTCGTTCCGACCGTCGGACGAGCGGGGAGCCCGTGGCGGCACACTCCGGACGCCCACACACGCCGGCGTCGTCACCCGCTCGCTCGACGCCGGGCGAGAGCCTGTCGATCCGCCAATCGGTGACGTGTTCGGTCTCCGTCTCGTGGATCGCCAACGCGATGCGGGCCTCGGAGAGCCGATCGTACGTCCGTTCGAAGTCGCACACCGTGCAGGCGACCGTTACCGATCCTTGAGTCACGTCCGCTCCTCGTCGGGGAACGGCTAAAACGGTACCGACGTGCCGATCCGCGGTCGCGGTGGTCGTGGCCGTCCCGACGTTTGGATCGGCTGCGGATACGGCGCCGATCGCTGCGTTTGAACCGGCGGCCGATACGACGACGCCCCCCGGAGCTCAGTCGTCGGCGGACGCGACGTCTCCCGTGCCGCCGCCGTCGCCGAGGTCGGTCGCGACCGGTTCGATCCGATCGCTCGGGAGGGTGCCGTCCTCGCGCAGGCCGCGTTCGTCGTAGTACTCCTGAACGGCCTCCCTGACGTCGGGGATCTCGTAGGGAAGTCGGTCGTCGGTCACGTCCTTGCCCCGCTGGTTGTTGAAGTGGCGCTCGCGCGCGATCGTTTCGGCGCCTATCTCCAGCAGCTCCTCGTACGGGCGACCGAGGAGGGTCGCGAGCCGGTCGTCGGTCACGTAGTCGCTCGCGAACGCACAGACGATGCCCGAGTCACGGATGACGTTTCGGTTCTCCTTTTCGACCAGCAGTTCGGACTTTCCGAGGGTGCCCTCCGGATCGATCTCGCCGGCGTACTCCGGCGAGAGCATTCCCGCGTACATGTGGTCGGCGCCGCGGTTGGCGACGGCATACGAGAGCCCCTGTCCGTGTAGGACGCGTCCGTCGTGTGCCGCGAACTCCATTCCTTTCACCGTGTAGTCGTGGACGCCGAGGTCGTCGTGGGCACGGTGGACGCCCCCGGCGAGCAGGTCCGCAAGGTCGTCGCCGTCCTTCCGGTAGGCGATCCGCTCCGTGATCTCGCGTGCGAGTTCGGCGTTCCCGAACTCGTCCTCGCTTTTGAGGTAGGCGGCGACCGTGACGCCCGCGGAGATGGTGTCCATCCCGAGGACGTCACACAGCTCGTTCGCCTTCATCACGTCGACGATGTCGCCGACGCCCTGTGCGGAGCCGAACGCGTAGACGGTCTCGAACTCCGGCCCCTCCGTCTCGGTTCCCGACTCCTCGTCCCGGGTCGGGAGCTTGCAGGCGTACGCACACTGCGAGCAGGCCTCCTTTTTGTACTTCTTCTCCTCGACGGCGTCCCCGCCGATCGACGCCGCGCTCTCGAAGTGGTACTCGTCGAAATACCGGGTCGGCAACGAGAAGTTCTCGTTGATGAACTCGGTTCCGCCGGTCGTCCCCTGTCGTTTCATCCGGTCGTCGGAGGTGGCCGCCTCGCGATGGACGTCCATCGCCGGCGGATCGGGAATCTCGATCTCCGGGTGGGCGTCCCCGTCGAAGGTGACCGCCTTGAGGTTCTTCGAGCCGAGGACGGCGCCGAGACCTCCGCGGCCGAACGCGCGCGAGTCGTAGGTCATAACGGAAGCGAAGCGGACGAGGTTTTCGCCCGCTGGACCGATCGTGATGCAGTTCTCGGGACCGAGCCCGCGCGTCTCGGCGACGTGTTCCGAGACTTCCGGGACGGTCGCCTCCGCGAGGTGAGGAACGGGCTCGAAATCGACGCCCTCGTCGGTGACGTGTGCGATGAGCAGCTCGTCGCTTTCGCCCGCGATCTCCAGCGTCGAGATTCCCGTGCCGGCGAACTCACGGGAGAGGTATCCGCCGGCGTTCGTCGAGACCAGCCCGTCCGTAAGCGGGGAGAGGGCGGTCATCGACATGCGTCCGGTGAAGGAGGTTCTCGACAGCTGGAGCGGCCCCGTCGCGAGATACGCTCGGTTTTCGGGGCCGAACGGATCCGCGTCGAACGGGATCCGGTCGTGTGCGAGCGCCGTCGCCACGCCCCGGCCGCCGATGAATCGTTCCAGGATGTCGTCGATCTGCGTTCGTGTCGCGGTTCTCTCCGTCAGGTCGAGAGTGAGGAGCGGACCCTGCGCGTGAAGCATGTCCGCCGATTGCGAGCCCAATGGTAAAGCTTTGCCTCCGGATGTGGGCGCCCAGCTCTCGCTTGGGTCGGTTGCGCCCTACCCTTCGTTAGGGGCCGGTTGCGTACGCCTCGGCGGCCTCGATGAGCCGGTCGAACGCCCCGCTTGCCGGGTGGCGGTGTGAGTAGGTTCCCACGGTGCGGTGCTCCCGGAGGCCGTCGTGTCCGCCATCTATCCCGTCGCCACGGGTCATCTCGAACGCGAACGTGGCGTCGGACTCGACGTCGAACGAACCGTGTTCCGGGAACGAATGCTCCGAGTAGTGGAACTCGTGGCCGCGGTGTCGGTCGCCCGCGGCCGCCGTCACGCCGTCTTCGATCGCGACGAGTTCGACGTGATCGAGGGCCTGGTATCGGTCGCGCATTCGGACGCTTCCCGGCAGGATGCCGGCCATTTCGTGTGTTTCTCCATCGGTCGTCGTCAGCGACTCCACGAGTGCCATCAGCCCGCCGCACTCGCCGAGGATCGGAAGTCCGTCGGGGGCCCGCGTCGCCAACGTCTCGAGCGCGGGGGACGACGAGAGCGCTTCCGCGTGATTTTCGGGATAGCCACCCGGCAGGTAGACCGCGTCACACGCCGGGAGATCGTCTCCGTCGATGGGGGCGAACGTGACGATCGTCGCGAACTCGCGGAGTCGTTCGGTCGTCGCCGGATAGCGGAACCGGAACGCCTCGTCGGAGGCAACGGCGATCGTCGGCCGATCCTCGTCGGAGGCAACGGCGAT
>CAZIFX010000114.1:0-4893 GCA_964538415.1 uncultured Halobellus sp. | reverse complement strand
TCGTCGACACGCTCGATTACGACGCCTACGAGGAGGCGATCGACGAGGACACCGCCTACGTCCACGTCGAGACGATCGCCAATCCCTCGCTCGTCACGCCGGACTTCGAGCGGCTCGCCGACGTCGCCCACGAACACGCCGTTCCGTTGGTCGTCGACAACACGTTCGCGACGCCGTACCTCTGTCGGCCCTTCGAACACGGTGCCGACGTCGTCTGGGAGTCGACGACCAAGTGGATCACGGGCAACGGCACCACGGTCGGCGGGGTCGTCGTCGACGGCGGGCGGTTCCCGTGGAACCATCCGGACGCCGACTACGACGAGCTCTCGGGTGACTCCCCCGCATACCCGATCGACTTCGTCGAACGGTTCGGCGACGCCGCCTTCGCGAACGTCGTTCGTCAGCGGGGCGTCCGGCCCACCGGCGGCCAACAGTCGCCCTTCGACGCCTGGCAGACGATCCAGGGGCTCAATACGCTCCCGCTGCGGATGGAACGCCACTGTGAGAACGCCCGCGCGGTCGCCGAGTTCCTCCGTGACGACGATCGGGTCGGCTGGGTCACCTATCCCGGCTTCGAGGACCATCCGACACACGAGGAGGCGACCGAGTACCTCGACGGCTACGGCGGCATGGTCACCTTCGGCGTCGAGGGGGGCTACGAGGCGGCCAAGACCCTCTGTGAGTCCGTCGATCTGACGAGCTTCCTCGCCAACGTCGGGGACGCGAAGACGCTGGTCATTCACCCCGCCTCGACGACGCATGCACAGTTGAGCGAGGCGGAGCAGGTCGCCGCCGGCGTGTCTCCCGACATGCTCCGGCTCTCCGTCGGCATCGAGGACCCCGACGACGTGATCGTCGACCTCGACGCGGGGCTCGCGGCGGGCGAGCGGGCGAGCGGGACGGACTCGTCACCGAACGCGGAGGGGGATCGCCCGTGAGCGCGACGAAAAGCGACCACGGCGTCGCCTCGCTGGGCGAGTTCACCTTCGAGTGCGGGCGCTCCATTCCCGAACTCGAGGTCGCCTACGAGGCCTACGGCGAGTTCGATGGCGACAACACCGTGTTGATCTGCCACGCGCTCACCGGCAGCCAGAACGTCTCTCGGACGCCCCACGCGGACGAGGCGGGACAGGCGGGCCAGGCTCGCGCGTGGTGGGACGACGTCGTCGGGCCGGGCAAGGCGATCGACACCACGAAGTACCACGTCGTCTGCGCGAACGTCCCCGGCTCCTGTTACGGCACCACCGGCCCCGCGAGCGAGCGCCCCGCCGACCTCGACCTTCCGAAGGAACCCGACCACGACCGCTGGGGAACCGCGTTTCCGCCGGTTCAAGTGGAAGACTGGACGCGGGCTCAGCGCCGGCTGCTCGACCACCTCGGCGTCGGTCGGCTTCGGGCGGTGATCGGCGGCAGCGTCGGCGGCATGAACGCACTGGAGTGGGCAAAGCGCTATCCCGACGACGTCGATCGGCTGATCGTCGTCGCGGCCGCCGCCCGGCTCGACGCCCAATGTCTCGCGCTCGACGCGATCGCCCGTCGCGCCATCCGGTCGGACCCGAACTGGAACGGCGGCGACTACTACGGTTCCGACCGGCCCACCCCCGAACACGGGCTCGCGATCGCCCGGCAGATCGGCCACGTCATGTATCTCTCGAAGGCCTCGATGGAGCGGAAGTTCGGCCGACGCTCGGCGGGCCGTGACTCGCTCTCCCGCGAGGAGGGCGAACTCGGGTTACCGACCGACCCGGCGGGGAGCTTCTTCCCGTATCGCGAGGTGGAGTCCTACCTCGATTATCAGGCCGAGGGGTTCACCGAGCGGTTCGACGCGAACAGCTACCTCTATCTCACACGCGCCATGGACGAGTACGACCTCGCCGCCGGCTACACGACCGACGCGGACGCGATCGCCGCCTTCGAGGGCGAGACGCTGCTCGTGAGCTTCACCGGCGACTGGCATTTCACCGTCGAGCAATCGCGGTCGCTCGCGGACGCCTTCCGCGAGACCGACGTCCCCGTCGCCCACCACGTCATCGACTCCGATCACGGCCACGACGCCTTCCTCGTCGAGCCCGAGCGCGTCGGACCGCCGATTCGGGACTTCATCGCCGACGGCGTCGACGGTCGGGCGGTCACCGACGGAAGCGGCGACGATCGGAGCGTGAGCGACCGCGACGGTCCCGATCACGCGCCGGTCCACGCGAGTCTCTTTCGCGGGTAGCCGTCACCGTGTGGCGTCGCGCGATCCCCTCGCCTCGCGCTCGCACGGAACCGAAGGTTCATACCGGCCGATGTCGATGACGGAGACGATGTCCGAGGAGGAACCAACCGTGCCGATCGTCTGTACCGAGTGCGGGACGGAGACCCGGGTGTCCCTGCCGGACGTCGCGGACGCGCTCTCGCGACACAACGACGGGAAACACGACGGCGAGGAGATCGCCGAGGTGGATCCGGAATTAAAGGATCGACTGGCGGACCTCGTCGCCGAGGATCTCGGGTTGTTCGACGAGGCCTCGGAGCAGTGAACCGTCCCGGAGTCAAGTGGTTCGAGACGCAAAGCGTCTCGTCATCACGAAAGACGCAGTCTTCCGAACGACCCCGAAAAGCACTCGGCCTGTTCCGCCTGTAGATCGTCTCGCCCGCTCCCGCCATCGTTTCGGGACTTTCGACGCCGGTCGACATCACGTCGCCGGTTCACGACCGCGTCGTTGACCGACGAGTTCGCGACGCGTCTAGTCGGTTTCCGCGAGCGCCCCGCGCGGATCTCCTTTGTGATGGAGGTTCCGGTTGTCCCGCTTACGAACCGTCGTCGCCGGAATCACTCGCTCGACCTCCGTCCGCGGACGGCCCGTATAGCCGTGGCCCGGGTGCTCCGCACAGTGGGCCATCGCGTCATGGGCACCCTCCCAGGGACCTGCCTCACAGTCATCATCGGTGCAGACGAACACTACGTCGCGTGCCATGAGTACCGCCGACTTCCCCGCTTGATTACAAAAACCTGTACCCTTGAATATCACGGCTGATATCGGGGGGCGTCATCCGGCGACGCCGCGGATGAACCGCCGGATGCGCTCGCAGGTATCGTTCCATGTCGGATGTCGTCGGAAGGTCTCCCGGGCGGAACGGCTCGCGCGCTCCAGGCGATCACGGTCGCGGATCAACGGAGCGATGGCGTCGGCGACGGCCGCCGGATCGTCCGGCGGGACGAGCGCGCCGTTCGTGCCGTCGACGACGTCGCCGGCGCCGCCGTGTGCGGAGGCGATCGCGGGCAGGCCGAACGCCATCCCCTCGAGGTAGACGATCCCGAACGGTTCGTACCGTGACGGAACGGCGAGCACGTGCGCCGCACGCAGTTCCTCCCGGAGCCGGTCGTCGTCGACGCGGCCGCAAAGCGAGACCGCGTCGTCGACCCCTCGCGTTCGCGCGAGCGCCCGAACCTCCGCAACGTGGCCAGGGTCGATCGTCGTGTCGCCGACGACGTGGAGCTCCCACGCCGCGTCGATCCGCGAGAGCCCATCGATCAGCGTCGGCATGCCCTTTCGGGGGGTCACGTTACAGACGGCGACGACCCGGAAGGGATCACGCCGGAGCTGGTCGATCGACGGCGGGGGTCCGATCCCGAGCCGATCCCCGGCGGGCGGAGCCACGACGTCACGAAGCCCCGTCGGTGACGTTCCGACGAGGTCGGCGACCGCCTCGCGAGTCGCCCCGCTGTTGTGGACGTAGCCGTCGACGGTTCGGAGGTAGTCGCGCTCGACGGCGGTCACCACCCGCCCGCGCCATGGGCCGTTCGGTTCCTCCGAGCGGAGGTAGTGGACGAGCGCAACGACGGGCGTCTCGATCAGCCGGCGATTGAGCAGAAACAGCGACGGGTGGCAGTAGGCGTCCTGTATCACGACGTCGTGGACGCGGAGACGGTTGACGAGCCCCGGCGCGAGGTTCGTGACGGGGGCGCGGCGGTACGGTCGTTCGGGCAGCGAAACGACGTCGACGTTCCATCCGCGTTCGATCAGGTGATCCGCGAGCCGTCGGTCGTAGAGGTAGCCGCCGGAACGCTCGTCGAGCGCGCCGTAGACGACGAGCCCGACGCTCGGCGCGGGCGGGTCGTCCCGGGTGGTCGGTGCGGACGGGTCGTCCTCGGCGGTCCGCCCGTCGCCCATGATCAGTCGCCCACGGCGGGTGCGCCGAACACCTCGACGCTGGTGCCGTCGTGTCGACAGTCCTCAAGGGCGTGTTTGGCGGCAAAGCCGGCCTCGTGAGCGGAGGCGCCACGGCCGACGCCCACCTGTAGTTCGACGTCGACGTCCGCGGCGACGTGGTTGACGGCCGCCGTGAAGGCGCGTTCGGGGAGGTCGGGGCAGACGGCGATCACGTTGTCGCCGCCGACGAAGAACGCGAGTGCCCCATGCTCCTCGCGGAGATGCCGCATCAGCGAGCCGTACGCCAACTGGATGGTAATGTACGTGTCGAACTCGTTGAGCCGGTCGGTATACTTGCCGGTCGCGTCCACGACGTCGAAGTGGGCAACCTGTAGGTCGGCGGGCGTCGTGTCGGTCAGATAGTCGCCGGAGAGCACCTCGAGGCGCGCCCGGTCCTGTGCGCTCCCCTCGATCTGTAGTCGATCGTTCGCGGCCTCCAGCGCGTCGATCGGTCGCTCCGCGACGCCCGTCCCGAGGCTGACGCTGACGGGATAGCGGTTCCCGATCGACTCCTGAAGGCTCGCGTGGGCCTCGCCGTCGACCCCGTTGGTCACGGCGATCATGTTGTCGAATCGGGTGAAGAACGCGTAGGCGTCCCGATGGCCGAGGAACTGCGCGATGTCGGCGAACAGGCGGGACTGAAGCGTCTGGAGGTCCATCTCCCGACGCGGCTCCGGCGTGACCGTCCACGGTCCGT
>CAZIFX010000113.1:0-4931 GCA_964538415.1 uncultured Halobellus sp. | reverse complement strand
GGGGGTAACGGATCGTCATGGCCACCACGGGCGACCGTAGTCGGTTGATCGATAAAAAACGACCGTGATACGTCGCTCGCATCGACGTTCGACTCGTTTGGTGAGCCGCCCTCCCGTTCCGACCGTCGTCCCGGCGGACGCTCCGGCCGCGTACCCACTCCCGGAATCGATCTTCGGAGGGCGACTAGCAGGAGACGAGCTTCAGGAGACGAACTTCAGCAGATCGTCACGGTTGTGTTCGTGGAACCGATCGCGCAGACACTCAACGAGCGGGTCGATCTCACCGCGTTTCGCACAGATGGGCGCGATCGTATCGGACCACTGCTGCCACGGCGGGTAGAGCCCGAGCCGGTCGCAGATCGCGTCGAGCCGCTCGTCGAGGTCGTCGATCCTGTCGGTCTTGTTGACCGCGACGATCGGCTCAACCCCCACCTCCGTGAGGAAGTGAAACAGCTCGACGTCGTGGGGGACGTTGCCCCGCTCGGTGTGCCGATCGATGATGTCGACCGCGCTCTTGCCGTCCATCACGATCACGCCGGCGAGGATCGAGTCGGCGTTCTCCTCGACGTAGCGCACGATGTCCGTCTTGATCGCCTCCCGGCGGTCCGCCTCCACCCCGGACATGAAGCCGAAGCCCGGGAGATCGGTGAACATGAACGACTCGCTGACCCAGTCGTAGTGGTTCGGCTGGCGGGTCACGCCCGGTTTCTTCCCCGTCGAGAAGTCGTGGCCCGTCAGCTCGCGCATCAGGGTCGACTTCCCGACGTTCGAGCGTCCCACGAGGACGACCTCGGCGTCGCGCTCCGGCCGGTCTTCGAACATGGTCGCAGGGAGGCCGCCGATCCTTTTAAACGCGCGGGAACCGAGACGGTCGGCGCGCTTAGGCCACCACGGGATCGGTCAACGACCCGCCCGTCGACAGCTCGTCGCTCTGTGCGGCGAAGGCGGCGCCGAACATCCGGAAGATCGCAACCTGACCGTAAAACTGGAGGAACGGAACGAGCAGCAGCCCGACCACCGTGATGGCGAGGACGGCCGTCGCCACCCAGAGCACGAACGTGACGACGAGCGGCATGAATACGGCGACGAGATACTCCACGCTGAACAGGGTGGGCTTCAAAAGCGACGGGTCGAAGGCCGCGCCAGCCCGCCCCTCCACCGCATACGCCGTGAGCGCCGCCGGAACCGCGTAATAAATGAGGAACAACACCGGCACGAACGCCAGCGCCGCGAGGATCCCGAGGCCGCCGATCAGGGTGCCCGCGTCGCCACCGATGGCGCCGCCCGCGCCGATGACGACGAAGACGAACGCGGCGTACGCGAACAGCGGCACGAACGCGTACGCCAGCGCGATGGCGGTCCCGACGATGCCGCGAACGAACAGGGTCCCCCACTCGGTGAACTCCGGCGGGGTCTCGTCGCCGGCGACGGTCGATTCGAGGACCTCCACGAGGTAGCCGAACAGGACGAACGCCGGCAGCACGAGCCACGAGAAGAAGCCCAACACGCCGCCGATGATCACGCGTCCGATCCAGTCGCCACGCACCGGGTAGGAGAGTCCGTCCTCAAGCATACCGCTACACGACACGAATCCGACGGATAAAGCCTTCGTCACCGCTCGGCCCATCCGCGGGCTCGATCCGTCGGGACGGGGTGGAAATCCGGCTCGCCGGGACGGCGTGGAAATCCGATCCCCCGACCCGAAGTCGAGACGCCGGGTTTAGGTCGCCGCCGAGCGTCCGCTCGACATGGACAAGCAGGCGCTTCGCGAGCTGGTCTGGGACGCGCTGGAGGACCGCGGCGAGGCACGGTTTCCGTTTCCGCCCCACGGCCGGATCCCGAACTTCGCCGGCGCGGACGAGGCGTGCAACCGCCTCGTCGACACGCCCGAGTGGGCCGTCGCAGCGACGCTGAAATGCAACCCCGACGCTCCCCAGCTGCCGGTGCGGCGGGCCGCGCTTCGTGCCGGAAAGACCGTCTACATGGCACAGCCACGGCTACGCGATCCGGACCCCTTCCTCCGGCTCGCCCCCGAGGAGGTCGCGGACGTCGAGGAGGCGACGACGGTCTCCGGCGTCTCGAAACACGGCGTTCCGGTCGCTCCCGAGGACGTTCCTCACGTCGATCTGGTCGTCGCCGGCTCCGTCGCCGTCACCACGGACGGCACCCGCGTGGGGAAAGGCGAGGGGTACAGCGACCTCGAGTGGGCCGTTCTCCGCGAGCTGGACGTCGTCGACGACGACACCGCGGTGGCGACGACGGTCCACGAGCTGCAGGTCGTCGACGGCCCGGAGTCGCCGGTTCCGTCCGAGGAGTCGCCTCCGGCACCGGACGCGCACGACGTTCCGCTCGATCTCGTCGTCACGCCTGACCGCGCCGTTTACACGGAAACGCCCTTCGAACGCCCCGAGGGAGTCGATTGGAGCCTGCTCGACGAGGAGACGATCGCGGAGATCCCGGTGCTCGCGGAGCGGGAGCCGTCCGGGTCCGGAACAGCCGAGTGAGAACACGGAGCGGAACGGCCGGGGGTATCCCGATTCCGGGCGAAGCCAGGTAGCGGCCGACCGCCCGGCGACGACCCCGCCGGTCGCCGCTCGGACCCGTTCGAACATGGCGTCGGCAGGAAACGTCCTGCCGCGGGACAACGGTTTTACCGCTCGGACGGGACGTCCAAACACATGACCCAGGAGGGACGCGAGTACTACGTGATAAGCGACCTTCACATCGGCGGCGACGAGCAGTTGGAGGAGGTCGAGTTCCTCGACGAGCTGCTCACGTTCCTCGATGGATTCGAGGGGACCGACGACGACGTCGAGATCGTGATCAACGGCGACGCGTTCGGCCTCTGGGAGTTCACGACCGTCGACGGCACCGAGAAGCTCGACGTCCTGGAGGAGACCTATCCGGAGCTGTTCGAGACGTTCCGTCGGGTCGGTGAGGACGTCCGAATCACCTTGCTTCCGGGAAATCACGACCACGAGCTCGCCGCCTACGACGAGTACGTCGACCGACTCGCCGACTACAACGTCGACCTCGTCCAGGAGGAGTCGATCACGCGCCCGATCGGCGGCCGGGAGATCCACTTCGAGCACGGCCACCAGCGGGACCCGAACAATCGGATCGAAGACTGGGGGAGTCCGCACGCGACGCCGCTCGGCTACTTTTATAATACGCTCGTGACGAGCCGGGCCGGTCGGCTGTCGGATCGGGGACGATACAACTGGCTGAAGGACGTTCAGGCGGTGACGCCCACCGAACGGATGCCCGTCTGGCTCTACTCGAAGTACTTCTACCGGGAGATGAACCCGGTATTGCGGTACGCGCTCGTCCCCTTCCTGTTGTTCTTCAACGTGAGCGTCGTGCTCGCGTTGCTGGCGGGGTTCGATCTGCTCGGGGTCTGGTCGATGCCGGTCGACCGGACGACCGCGTTTCTCGGCCGGTTCGGTGCGGCCGGCACCGCCGTCTGGTTCCTGCTCGCGATCAACGTCGCGATGGCGGGGCTGGTGTTGTTGCTTGCGGTCCCGCTCTACTTCATCAGGCGGGACGTCCGGAAGACGATAAACCGATTCGGCGTCCTCGAGACGTCGCTGACGGTGGATTCGGAGGGCCCCTACGAGTCTGCCGCCCGCGAGGTCTTCGCGGCAAACGAGGACGCGGTCGTCTTCTGTTACGGCCACACGCACCGACCGCTCATCAAGGACGTCGAGGGCGGCGTGATGGTCAACACCGGAACGTGGCTGAAGCGGCTCCACCGGCGCGACGGGATCATCGGCGTCCTGCCGCCGGTGTTTTATCCCTCCTACCAGCTCGCGACCGTTCGTATCACCGACGGGCCGGAGGGCATCGTGGTCGAACACCAGTCCAAACGCAAGCCGAGCCCGGCCACCGAGGAGCTGACGCTCACGGAGCGACTGTTCACCGTCGGCCGGGAACCCGAACCCGACCTCCCCGACCGGACCGTGATCGATCCCGGAAGCGGTACGATGGGGGCCGACACCGGGGATTCCGATAGAGACCGAGTCGCGCCCGACGCGTCATCCTGACGCTCGGTCCCCGACGCTCGGATCCCTGATCGGGATCGTTCCGTCCCGCTCACCGAACGAGCGGCATGTTGTAGCTCGTCTCCTCGGCCATCACCACCTCCCACGTCGTCTCACACTCACAGGAGACCTGCTCGAAGACGCTCGGGTCCTGCCGGAGGTCAAAGTCCTTGATCGCCGTCTGGACGCGGTCGTCACACTCGCCGCAGTTGTGCGCGCCGCGCTCCGAGCCGTGTCCGACGGGATCGGAGACGACGATGGCGTCGACGTCGGCGGTCTCCGCGAGGACGTGTGCGACTGACCAGAGCCACGGCGGTCGGTAGCCGCCCTCGAAGAAGAGCTCGTCGACCATCGTGTACCGCTGGACGTTACAGGGGTTCATCGAGACGGTGTGACAGCCCCCGACCGCGGCACAGCGCTCGATGGAGCTGATCATGTCGTCGACGGCCTCCGGCTCCGCGAGGAACGGCGGCTTCATCAGGAGGTACGCCTTCACTCCGACGGCGGCGTCGTGCTCGGCGTCGGCCGCGGCGGCCTCCGCACAGGCGTCCTCGAAGTCGGCGAACGCGAAGTACTTGTTCACGCAGTCGTGGCGAACCCGGTCGGTCGCGGTCTCCAGCCCGACCGCGACGTCGGTCGCGACCCCGTGGCTCGCGAAGTCGGAGAGCTTCTCGCGGTCGACGAAGTCCGGCAACGACTCGACGACGATCCGTTGACGGTCGGCGAACGTGTCGGCGATCGCCCGGCGCGTTTCGGCGGGTACCTCGCGCTCGTCGAGGAAGGAGCCAGAGGTGTAGATCTTGATCAGTTCGGCGGGGTCGTCGACGTTCTCGCGTTCGTGATCGAGACAGACCTCGATCTGGTTCATGAGCGCCTCGTGGCTCACGCTGC
>CAZIFX010000112.1:0-4972 GCA_964538415.1 uncultured Halobellus sp. | reverse complement strand
CTCTCCCATGCCAAGGGAGTGATCTACCGCTGATCTACGAGCCCTCGTTCGCATTGAAGCGTTTCGCCGTGTTTCTCTTAAGGGCTTCGACTCGACGTTTCCGCGGCAGCACGGCACACGACTCGGCCGTTCGGTCGGGGGGTCTCATCCCGTGACCGGTTCGTCCTCTCAGATCCGGTCGGAGTCGACGTAGACGTCGAGGTCGATGTCGCGGCGTGACCCCTCGAGATCGGCGACGGCGCGTTCGACGACGCGCTCGGCCTCCGTCCGGATGAGCGGGATCGCCTTCTTCAACACCCAGTCGAACGAGACCAGCCGCGGGAGATCGAGGGCGTCCGAACTCGCCGAGCTCGGATCGAACTGAACCTCCAGCGCGACCGTACATTGGGGCGTCTCATCGCCGTCGTCGTCCATCGCGTCCTCGGCGTCCTCTCCGCCGTCGTCCTCGGCGTCCTCTCCGCCGTCGTCCTCGGCGCCCTCTCCGCCATCGTTTCCGGCAGCCTCCTCGCCGCCGTACTCGTGGGGCGTCACCCGCCAACAGCCGCCGGCGTCGATGTCCTTCGTGATGGTCCAGTCGATCCGTTTCGGGGGATCGACCCCGGTCACCCGCGAGTGGGCGGTGTAGTTCAGTTTCCACCAGGAAAATCGGAGGGCGTAACGGGTTCCCGGCCCGCCGTCGCCCTCGATGGTTCGCACCGACTCGAGGTATTCGGAGTAGCGCCCGTAGCGCGGGAAATCGAGCAGGAACTCGTACACCGTCTCCGGGTCCGCGTACACCTCCGTCCGCACGACGAGTTCGTCCACGGTCCGCCTTCGACGCGTATCACCTAAAAGGCCCGGCTCCGATCGACGTCCGTCGCCCCGGCAACGCCATCCCGTGACGTGATCATATATACCGTCGGAGCGGCAACCCATCCAGTAATGTTGGAGGGCGTCAACGTCGCGCTCGGCGTCTCGGGCAGCATCGCTGCGGTGAAGATGGTCGAGATCGCCCACGAGCTGCGCCGACGCGGGGCGAGCGTGCGGGCCGTGATGTCTCCCGCGGCGACGAACATCATTCACCCGTGGGCCGTCGACTTCGCGACCGACGAGCCGGTCGTGACGGAGATCACCGGCGACGTCGAACACGTCGATCTCTGCGGCTACGACGGCTGGGCGGACGTCCTGTTGTTGGCGCCCGCGACCGCGAACACCGCGGGAAAGGTCGCGGCCGCCGTCGACGACACCCCGGTGACGACCTGCGCGACCACGGCGCTCGGCGCGGGCGTCCCGGTCGTGATGGCGCCGGCGATGCACGAGCCGATGTACGACCATCCCGGCGTGCTCGCGGCGCTCGACACGCTCGAGGCGTGGGGAGTGACCTTCGCCGACCCACGGATCGAGGAGGGGAAAGCGAAGATCGCTGCCGAGGAGACGATCGTTACGGAGGTCGCACGGGCGACGACGCCGGACTCGCTTGCGGGCACGCACGTCGTCGTCACCGCGGGCGCGACGAAGGAGCGGATCGACCCGATCCGGATCCTCACCAACCGCGCGTCGGGCAAGACGGGGCGGGCGGTCGCCCGCGCCCTGTACGTCCGTGGTGCCGACGTGACGCTCGTACAGGACGGTCCGGAGGTGGCGTACGCGGACACGGTCGCGGTCGAGACGGCCGACGAGATGATGGCCGCCTGCCGGGAGGCCGCCCGTACCGCCGACGCGCTCGTCTCCGCGGCCGCCATCTCGGACTTCACGGCCGACGCCGTCGCCGAGAAGATCCGGTCCGGGTCGCCGCTCTCGCTCGACCTCGAGCCGACGCCGAAACTCATCGACTCCGTCCGGACGGCGTACCCGGACCTCCCCATCGTCGGGTTTAAAGCGGAGACGTCGGGCGGCGACGGGGCGATGGTCGCGGAGGCGAGACGGATCCGCGACCGGGTCGACCTCGCGTTCGTGGTCGCCAACGACGCGAGCGTGATGGGCGCCGACGAGACCCGCGTGCTGCTCGTCGACGGGTCGGGGACGGAACCGGAATCGGTGACCGGATCGAAGGACGTCGTCGCCGGGCGGATCGCCGACCGATTGGCACAGAGCTTGAAAAACGAGTAGCGATCGACCCGTCCGTACCGGATCAGTCAGTTATCAAGCCATTTATGTGAATTCACCGGAGATGTCGACGGTCTCACCGCAGATAAGAACTGTTTTGGGGCGGTAGGTCAACCCGACGAGTAGATACCCACATGTCCAACGAAACAGCCGTGCCCGAGGCGACCGGAGGTGGCGCCGGTGGCTGACCGGGAGTCGGCGGGGACCCCCGACACGGACGTCGATTCGACCTCCGACGGGACGGCTCCGCCGCCTCACGAGGACGACGATCCGGCCGGCGACGCCGTGGTCGTCCCGATCGAGGAGACGGCCTCGATCCGGTCGACGGTGGCACACGTGGCCGAGTCGGCCGCGCGTGGCGAGTTCTCGTCGATACACTTCGTGGCGCTCGCGTCCTGGCGATCCGGCGATCCCGAAAGCGACGCCCGCCGCGCCGGCATGGAGCGACTCCTCGAACGAGTGAACGTCTGGGCCGGGACCGATCTCGACGACGCGGGCGTGGACGACGTCGCCGTCGAGACGGCGGTAGTCGGCGCGGACGAGTACCTGTTCGGTCCGTCCGATTATGCTCGACGGCTCGTCGAGTACGCGGATGCGACCGGCGCGAACGCCGTCGTCTTGGACCCGGAGTACACGCCGGTCGGGAACACGACGCTGCTCCAGCCGCTGGAGTTCGAGCTGTCGACGTCGCGGCTGGCGGTCCGTGAGGCGCCCGTCGATCGGCCGACCCGCGGCGAGCGGCTCGCCTCGGAGGCGACGGGGATCCGATTCGCCTCGATCTTCGGCGTCTCGCTTTTGTTTTACTTCGTCCTCGGTGATCCGCTCTACTGGTTCGACTGGGTCACCGGCGTCGCGAGCGCGACGATCGTCGCGATCACCCTCTCGCGGATCAGCCTCGATAACGAGCCGTCGTTTCCGGAGACGCCGCTGCGGCTCGTTCGCGGGGCGATCTACGTGCCCGTCCTGTTGTTCGAGATCGTCAAGTCGAACCTCGTCGTCGCCCGGGTCATCCTCGACCCGCGGCTGCCCATCGACCCGACGATGAACCGCGTCCGCGTCTTCGTCGGCAGCGGGCTGCCGCTGATGACGCTCGCGAACTCGATCACGCTGACGCCGGGGACGCTCACCGTTCGCGCCCGCGACGAGAATCTCTACGTCCACTCGCTCATTCCGTGGGCCCGTGACGGCCTCTTCGGCGGCTCCCTGGAGCGATGGGCACGGTTCGTCTACTACGGTCGGGAGGCCGCGCGCCTGCCGACCCCGCGAGACCGGGAGGACGTCGCGATCCTGCAGGGCCCGGACGCGACAGAGGAGCTTCCGATCGCACACGCCGACGGCGGAGGCGTCGACGCCGGCGGCACCGGTGACGACGACGCCGGTACCGCCGACGAGCCGGACGCGGAGGTGACCGACCGATGAGCTTCGTCGAGGCCGGCGTCGTCGCCGGGTACACCGTCGGCGACGTCCTGTTGCTCGCGGCGGCCGGCTTCGTCCTGCTCGCGATCGGGATGCTCTACCGCGCGGTGAAGGGCCCGACGATGCAGGACCGCGTGCTCGCGGTCAACGTGCTCGGAACCAACACCGTCGTCATCCTCGCGATGCTCGGGGCCGCGCTCTCGGAGCCGACGTTCCTCGACATCGCGCTTATTTACGCGCTGTTGAACTTCCTCATGGCCATCGCCATCTCGAAGTTCACCGTCGAACGGGGTGGGGTGTTATGATCGACGCGCTCGCGCCACTCAGGCTCGCGCTCGTCCTCACGTTCGTCGTCGTCGGGCTGTTCTTCACGTTCGTCTCGATGACCGGCGTGATCCGCCTGCCCGACGTCTACTCGCGGGCTCACACCGCCTCGCAGGCCGACACGCTCGGCGCCGGCTTCGCGCTCGCGGCGGTCGCGCTCGTCATCGGCTGGGAGGGCGCCGGCTTCAAGACGGTCATCCTGCTGTTTTTCGTCTTCCTGACCAACCCGACGGCGGCCCACGGGATCGCCCGCGCCGCCTTCGAGCAGGGGATCGTGCCGTGGACGGAGGGGGATGAGCGCCGATGACGGCTCCCCTTACCCTACCGTCGCCGGTGCTCGCGGAGATCACCGCCATCGAGGCCACCCTCCTCGTCTTCGTCGTGGTAACGGCGATCGTCACGGCGCTGGCGCGTGACGTGCTCGCGGCCGTCATCGTCTTCGGCGCGTACAGCCTCGGAATGGCGGCGCTGTACACGTTTTACCGTGCGCCGGACGTGGCCATGACCGAGGCGGCCATCTCCGCCGGGGTCACGACGATCCTGCTGTTGTTGACGCTCGCGAAAACGACGCGGATCGACCACGAGGTGGCGTTCGAGTCGGTGAACTGGCCGGCCGCGACCGCTGTCGGGTTGCTGTTCGCCGGCATGCTGCTCACGATGACCGAGATCCCCGCGATCGGCGACCCGGACGCCCCCGCGTGGAGCAACCCGGACGTCACGCAGTGGTACATCGCCGAGACCTACGCCGAGACCGGCGTCGAAAACGCCGTGATGGCCGTGTTGGCCGCGTTTCGTGGGTTCGACACCTTCGGGGAAGCGGTCGTCGTCTTCGCCGCCGGCATCGCCGCGATGATCGTGCTCCACCGGGAGGTGTTCGCATGAGCGACGTCGACGACCCGGCGGACGGCGCGGGGGAGAACCCATCGATCGAGGCCTCGGTGGGCGCCGACCCGTCGAACGCGAACTCGCGGTCCGGCCCGACGGAGTCGCCGGTCGACCTCGCGGGTGCGGATGAGCGCCCGTCCCGCACGCAGATCGGCCGACAGGGGTCCCCATACACGGAGAGCCAGGTGATCATGGCGACGGTGAAGATCGTCTCGCCGTTCGTGTTCACCTACGGGCTGTTCGTGACGTTCCACGGCGCCGG
>CAZIFX010000111.1:0-5321 GCA_964538415.1 uncultured Halobellus sp. | reverse complement strand
CGTCGCGGTCGACATCGAGGAGTTCGGCCGGGAGGCGATGAAGGAGGACCTCCAGACGCGGCTCGCCAGCGGCTCGGGCGCGCCCGATCTGGCGATGCTCGAGATGGTCGACGGCGCCTCCTACATCGACACCGGCGCGATCCACGAGATCTCCGACCGGATCGAGGCGGCCGGCGTGCGCGACGACTTCGTGGACGGCACCTGGGACGCGCTCAGCGACGACGGCGGCACGTACGCGCTCCCGTGGGACATCGGCCCCACGGCGGTCTACTACCGCCGTGACGTCTACGACGAGCACGGACTGGAGCCGGAGAACATCGAGACGTGGGACGACTTCATGGAGGAGGGAGAGAAGCTCCCGGACGACGTCGACATGCTCAACCTGCCGATGAACGACCTCGACGGGGTCTGGCGCTACCAGTTCCGCCAGCTCGGAAACGACCCCTTCACCGAGGACGGCGCGGTCAACATCGGCAACGACGACTCCGTGCGCATCGCGGAGACGATCAAGGAGCTTTACGACCGCGACCTCGCCGCCACGCTGGACGGCTGGTCGTCCGCGTGGTTCAGCGCGTACGCCGACGGCGACGTCGCGTCGCTTCCCTCCGCCGCGTGGATGGAGGGGACGCTGCGCGCCGAGCTGCCCGACACCCATGGCGACTGGGGCGTGTTCAAGATCCCCGCCCACGAGGCGGGCGGGCTCCGCGCCTCCAACTGGGGCGGCTCCAGCCTGATGATCCCGGAACAGACCGACTCCGAGGTCCGCGACGCCGCGTGGAACTACATCGAGTTCACGCTCGCGAGCGAGGAGATGCAGCTGCTGATGTACGCCGAATACGGACTCTTCCCGGCGCTGGAGACGGCCTACGACGCCGACACCTTCGACGAGGAGGTAGACTTCTTCGGCGGTCAGGAGGCCCGCCGCGTCTTCGCCGACGTCGCGGAGGAGATGCCCGGCTACCAGTTCTCGGTCGACACCCCGGAGGTCAGCAACGCGATCAACTCCGAGTTCCAAGCAATGCTCAACGAGGACAAAGCGCCCGAGGAGGCGGTTCAGGACGCGGCCGAGACCGTCGCCGAACGAACCGACCGCGACCTCGCGTAACGTCGAGGTCCCACGTTCATGTCAAACGCAGATCCGGACGACGAGCACCATCCGACGAGCGACCGCACCGGACGACTGGCGGCGCTCGTCGCCCTACTGGCGACGGTGGCACCCGCGACGGACGCCGGCGGGACGCCACGACAGCGCCTGTGGGATCGCGTGCGGTTCGCCAGACAGGGGCTGACTGCCCGCCTGCCGCGCGTGCGGTCCGTTCCGTACCTGTTCATTTCCCCGTTCTTCGTGCTGTTCGGGTCCTTCCTCCTGTTCCCGATCGTCTACACGGTATACCTCTCCTTTTTCGATTATCAGGGGGTGAGCTTCGACGCGTTGTTCAGGATCGAACTCGGCCCGCTGTTCGTCGAGGTGCCGCAGATCGCGGAGCTGCAGTTCGTCGGGCTCGGTAACTACGCGCGGATCCTCGGCGACGGGTTGTTCTGGCAGTCGATGTACAACACGACGTACATCCTGCTCATTCAGGTGCCGATCATGATCGGGCTGGCGCTCGCGCTCGCGCTCGCGTTGAACGCCTCGTTCGTCCGTTTCAAGGGGATCTTTCGGACGGCGATCGCGCTTCCCGTCTCCGCGAACATCGTCGCGTACTCGACGATCTTCCTGCTTTTGTTCAACGAGCTCGGGCTCGTGAACTCCGTGCTCAACGCCGTCGGGGTCGACCCGGTGGCGTGGTTCCGGAGCGACTTCTGGGCGCGCAAGACGATCGTCGCCGCGGTCACGTGGCGCTGGACCGGCTACAACATGATCATCCTGCTCGCCGGACTGCAGAACATCCCACAACAGCTGTACGAGGCGGCGGAGATCGACGGCGCCAACCGCTGGCAGAAGTTCCGGTACGTGACGCTGCCACAGCTCAAACCGGTGTTGTTGTTCGTCGTCGTCCTCTCGACGATCGGGACGTTCAAGATCTTCGCGGAGCCGTACGTCATCACCGGCGGCGGCCCGTCGAACGCGACGATCACCATCGTACAGTACATCTACCGCGAGGCGTTCGAGAGCTGGAACCTCGGCTACGCCAGCGCCCTCACCGTCGTCTTCGTGGCGATCGTGAGTGCCATCTCGATCGTCCAGATCCGGATCGGAGGTGACGACTGATGCGCGAACAACGCCGCAAGGATGCCGTCTGGGGCTTCGTCACGTACGCGTTCATCATCGTGATGACGCTCGTGATGATGGTGCCGCTCTACTGGATGCTCGTCGCGGCGACGCTGCCTCAAGAGGAGTTCCTGAGCCTCACGCCGCAGTTTTACCCCGGAACCGCGTTCCTCGACAACTTCGCGGCGCTACAGGAGCGAATGAACTTCATCCGCTCGATCTGGAACAGCGTCTTCATCGCCGTCGTCTACACGGCGCTGTCGCTGTTGCTCTGTTCGATGGCGGGGTTCGCCTTCGCGAAGTACGAGTTTCGGTTTAAAGAGCCGGTCTTCTATCTGATCCTCGCGACCCTCGTGCTCCCGATCCAGCTGCTCGTCATCCCGCTGTTTTTGATGATGGCACAGATCGGCTGGACGGACACGTTCCGCGCGATCATCCTGCCGTGGCTCGCGAACCCGATCGGGATCTTCCTCATGCGTCAGAACATGAAGTCGATCCCCGACGCGTTACTGGAGTCCGCCCGGATGGACGGCGCCACGGAGTTCCAGATCTTCTACCGGATCGCGTTGCCCGCGATGCGATCGTCGCTCGCGGCGCTCGCGATCATCCTCTTTCTGTTCCAGTGGGATCTCTTTTTGTACCCGCTGGTCATCCTTGAAACGTCCGCCAACTACACCATTCCGGTGGCGCTCGCCGGCCTGGAGGGCACCCAGCGGATCTACTTCGACCAGATCATGGTCGCGACGACGCTGGCGGTCGTCCCCCTCGCCGTGCTGTTTTTGTTCCTCCAAAAACAGTTCGTCAGCGGGATCCTCGCGGGGTCGTTGAAGGAATGACGACCGATCGAATCGCCTGCCGGACCCGCCGAGTCGACTTCCGGACCCGCCGAGTCGACTTCCGGACCCGCCGAACCACCGACGAAACGCACGCGCAACGAACCCACGATCGACATGACCGAACCCGACCACGCGGACGACGGACACGAATAGGGAACCCATGGCACGCATAGACATCGACGAGCTGACCAAGGTGTACGAGTCGCCCGGCGAATCCGTCGTCGCGGTCGAGGAGTTCGACCTGACGGTCGACGACGGCGAGTTCCTCGTCCTCGTCGGCCCGTCGGGCTGTGGCAAATCGACCACGCTCCGCTGTCTCGCGGGGCTCGAGGACATCACCGAGGGGACGCTCTCGTTCGACGGCGAGGACGTCACCGACCACCGCGCGAGCGAGCGCGGCGTCGCGATGGTGTTCCAGAACTACGCGCTGTACCCGCACATGACCGTGCGTGAGAACATCGGCTTCGGCCTGAAGCTCTCGACGAGCCTCTCGTCGGCGGAGATCAAAGAGCGCGTCGAGGAGGTGACCGCGATGCTCGGCATCACGGAGCTGTTGGATGTCAAGCCGAAGGAGCTCTCCGGCGGCCAACAGCAGCGCGTGGCGCTCGGTCGGGCCATCGTCAGAGAGCCCTCGGTCTTCCTGATGGACGAGCCGCTCTCGAACCTCGACGCGAAGCTTCGGTCGGAGATGCGCACGGAGCTACAGGAGCTTCAGAGCCGGCTTGGCGTGACGACGGTGTACGTCACGCACGACCAGACCGAGGCGATGGCGATGGGCGACCGGATCGCCGTCATGAAGGAGGGCATCCTCCAGCAGGTCGGCCCGCCCGAGGAGGTCTACCGCGACCCGACCAACGAGTTCGTCGCGGACTTCATCGGATCGCCGAGCATCAACCTGCTTACGGCCGACGTCGACGGCAACACCCTACGGGGGCCGGGCGGATTCACCTACGACCTCGCGGACGCGACGGCACTCGAGGGCCGCAACCGCGTTCGGGTCGGCGTTCGTCCAGAGGACATCACTCTCGTGGAGGACGGAGCGAACACGGCGACGATGCTGGTGTTGGAGCCGATGGGCAACGAGAACTTCTGTTACATGGAACTCGAGACGCACGAGCTGACGGCACGCATCGACCCGCGCCTTCGCCCCGAGGAGGGCACGGAGGTCGCCTTCGACTTCGAGGAGGAGGCGCTGTACCTCTTCGACGTCGACACCGGCGAGGCGCTGAAGACGAAGACGGACGAGCTCGCGGCCGTGCCGAACCCGGAGGTGTCGGGGTAACCATGCGGATCACCGACTACGAGCTCTTCGAGGTGCCGCCGCGGTGGCTCTTCTTGAAGCTCACCACGAGCGACGGGATCGTCGGCTGGGGGGAGCCGATCGTCGAGGGACGCGCGAAAACCGTCCGAACGGCCGTCGAGGAGCTGCTCGACAACTACCTCCTCGGCGAGGACCCGAGCGCCATCGAGGACCACTGGCAGGCGATGTATCGCGGCGGGTTCTATCGCGGCGGACCCGTGCTCATGAGCGCCATCGCGGGCGTCGACCAGGCGCTGTGGGACATCAAGGGAAAGCGGTTCGACGCACCCGTCTACGAGCTGCTCGGCGGAACGGCCCGAAACCGGGTCCGGGTCTACCAGTGGATCGGCGGCGACCGACCCCGCGACGTCGGGGACGCCGCCCGCGAGAAGGTCGACGAGGGGTTCACGGCGCTGAAGATGAACGCGACGCCGGAGCTCCGCGCGGTGGATAATCCGCGGGCCGTCAACGACGCGGTCGACCGGATCGCGGCGGTCAGAGAGAGCGTCGGCGAGACCGTCGACATCGGCGTCGACTTTCACGGCCGCGTGTCGAAGCCGATGGCGCGGCGGCTCGCGAAGGCGCTGGAGCCGTACGACCCGATGTTCATCGAGGAGCCCGTGCTCCCGGAACACAACGACGCGCTGCCGGACATCCGGGCGGCAACGACCATCCCCATCGCGACCGGCGAGCGGATGTACTCGCGGTGGGACTTCAAGCAGGTCTTCGAGTCGAACGCGGTCGACGTGATCCAGCCGGACCTCTCCCACGCCGGCGGGATCACGGAGGTGAAGAAGATCGCGGCGATGGCCGAGGCGTACGACGTCTCGCTCGCGCCGCACTGTCCGCTCGGCCCGATCGCGTTGGCCTCCTGTATACAGATCGACGCCTGTTCGCCGAACACGCTCATCCAGGAGCAGAGCCTCGACATCCACTACAACGAGACGAGCGACGTGCTCGATTATCTCGTCGA
>CAZIFX010000110.1:0-5361 GCA_964538415.1 uncultured Halobellus sp. | reverse complement strand
CGAGATCGGTCGTCGTCTCCGCGGCGAGCGGTTCGGTCTCCTCCCAGTAGACGACCCCGTCTTCCGCGTTCCGAAGAACGAGCGTGGACTCCGTCTCCACGGTGACGTCCTCGGCGGTCGCGGCCTCGTAGCTCGTGACCACGTCGACGTCGACCTCGGGAGCGATCCGCGTGAAGTACGTCTCACGGTCGGTGAGTTGCGTGCCGACCGGGAACACCGTGTTCGGCTCGGTTACCTCCGCCGAATGCTCGTGTTCCGTCTCGATCGTCCACGTGGAGACGACCTCCGTCTGCGTCTCCGTGCCCGGATCGACGTGGGTGCTGTAGACGACGCCGGCGCCGGCCGCCACGCAGAGCAGACAGACGACGAGAATCACCGTATACTGGGCGCTCAGTACCGCTCGGAGCCGAAGTCGGGAGTCGTTCGTGTCTGAATCCATCGTTTTACCCGTGATTTCCGCCGTTCCCATCGCGTCAGCCGTAGAGCTTCCGAAGGTATCGTCGGAGCGACGTCGGCCGTTCCCGCGATTCTCGCGAGCGCATCCGGCCCGGCTCGCCCCCGGCCAAAAGCAGGCCGAGCAGGAAGATCCCCCCGCCGAGTAGCCCGTTGATCGCGACGAGCGGCGCCCACGGATGGACACCGTGAAGCTCGTCGATGACGCTCGCCGGCAACACCGCGAGATAGCGGTGCTCCGCGACGAACAGCCGGTAGTACCCCGTCTCCGGCGGCGCTTCGAGCGTCACGTCGACGGTCGCCTCGTCCCGTGGTCCCACGTCGACCCGTTCGGGCTCGACGGACACCCCCTGACTGGCCGGCTCGACGTACACCTGGACGGGAACGAGCCCGGCGTTCGGAACGAGGTACTCGATCCGCTCGCTCGTGCCCCGCTCGATCACCGTCGGATTGTCGGACTCGAAGTCCGCGCTCACGATCCCGTACTCGTGGGTGCCAGCCGGCAGGACCATCGCCGCGGTCGCCGTCGACATCAACACGACCGCCAGCACGGCGAGCACGAGCGTGACCGACGTGCCGTCGTCACGGGACGTGTCGCGTTTCTTGTCGGTCCGCCGGTCCTTGGTCAGGTACCAGTCGGCCGCGTACGCGACGACCGACAGCCCGAAAAGCAGGTACGCCAACCCTTGAGTTCCCTGCAACGACCGCATCCCGAAGGTGACCGCCAGCCACGTCTGGAGGGAGTCGATCGCGCCCTGAAACGCCATGGCAACCGTCCCGAGGTGCGGAATGACGACGACGCTTCCGCCGACCGTCCACGCGACCGCGACGACGTCCGCGTCCTGGACGATCGGCTCGCCGCCGTCCTGGTCGGTGAACGGGTTGTCGTCGCCCTGCGTGACGTACCCGCGCGCCGTCTCCTCGACCACCCGATGGGTGGTAAGCCCGCCGCCCTCGATCTCCTGTGCGTCGAACGTGACGACGTCGCCGGTGCCGATCGCGCCCGCAAGCGGCGCCGGAATCGCGACGAAGCCGTCGCCGGGATCGAGCGTCGGCTGCATGCTGCCGGTTTCGACGAAGCTCAGAAGGACGGGCTGGCCGAGATACTGTCCCACCACGAGGGAGATGACGACGACTATCGCCAGGACCTGCAACGAGATCGTGACGTATCGTCGAAGGGACATGGGTAGCGGTTACGCAGCCTCCGATTCGTGCAAGTCGGCCATCACTAATAAGTTCGCCGTTCCTGTCATTTCTCGAACACCCAGGGACCGTCGGACGCCACCGGTTCGTCAAACAGCCCCGTCGAGATCGCCGCGTAGGAGACAATGAAAGCCAGACAGAAGCCGAGGAGGTGGACGTAGAGGTTCACCACGTTGCCGTCGGCGGTGGGATCGGCCGGAAAGCCGACGGCGGGGTACGCGACGAGGATGACCGCCCCGACGACGAGGACGTCACCGTCGCCGCGCCCGGAGACGATCGCCTCGCCCCACGCACGGAACGACCGGCCGCTCGGCGTCGCACTCACCAGGTAGACGATGCCGATCAACGTCGCCGCGACGGACACGGCAATCCCTGCAAGTCCGAGATCCGTCATTGAGCGTGGCAGCGCGAGGAACGCCATCCAGCCGATCAGCACGAAGAAGACGGCCGGAAGCGCCCGAAGCGAGGCGTGTGGGAAGAGCCGTTCACGCGCGAACAGCGAGAGCAACACCGGCAGAACTCCGAACAGCGCCATGTTCACGCCGGAGAAGCCGAAGGAGATCGCGTACCGCGGCACCGCGAGGTTAAGGGCCGAGAGCACGCCAGGAAACGCGATCGTGAACGTCACGAGCGCGACGAGGAAGAATCGGCGAACGCCCGCAACGACGGCAACGCCGTAGCCGAATCCCGCCAAGAGGGCATAACTCAGGAGGTTGCCAAGCAGGTGCTCAACCTGCAGGTGGACGTAGTGTGCGGTGAACGCGGTCGCGGGCGTCGGTTCGGTGTAGAGGAACGCGAAGGAGCGGCGAGTCTCCTCGGGCAACAGGAAGACGCCGGCCAGCACGACGGGCACGGCGAGCAGCGGCAGGAGGTCGAGCGGGCGGGCGCCCTTGCGGAACGCCCGGAGGAGGCCTCCCCACGTCGGCGCCGGACGCGTACGCCGTGCGTTCCGCGTGCCGTCCACGGCCGCGTCTGGGGTGTCGAGCGCACTCGCTTCCGGCGCCCCGGGCGCATTCGCGTCCGCTCCCTCAAGCGGGTCCGAGCCCCCTCCACCGAGCGTGCCGCCGTCCTCCATCGGTTCCTTCGACATCGTCACGCCTCCCTGCTCGATGGTCGACCACAAATGTGTGTCGCCGTCGGTATCATGGGTAGGAACCGAACGCCCGACGAGTGGCTTGCGGAACTCAATGACCGGCTCCCCGATCGGTCGGATCCTCGATCGGTCGACCTCATCGACCACCACGGGGCGCACGGCGAACCAAGGCGATCATCGTGAGAGCGACGAGCACCGACAGGAGCAGCCCCCCGAGATCCGTGGCGCTGAGGCCCGCGGGTTCCTCGAGCGGTCCGCCTCCGTCGCCGGGCGGGGCCGCCGCCTGCCCGGCGTCATCAGGGTTCGAGCCGCCGCCCGCCACGTTGCCACCCGCTCCCTCACCGATCCGGTCCGGACCGACGACGACGGTCCCGGCGTCGGTTCCGAGGACGCTCACGTCGTAGATTCCGCCGGTCTCGAACGCCGCTGGAAAGGTCACCGACGTGGATTCGCCCGGATCGAGCGCCACGGTTCGGTCGTCGACGACCGTCCCGTTCGTCTCCAGCGTGACGGTGGCGTCCCCTGCCGCTCCACCAACGTTCTCGAGGGTTGCGCTCACATTGGTCGCCTCGCCGACGTCCAATTGGGTGTCCGCGACCGACGCGTCCGTCGCCTCGGGGCGGACGACGTGGTTCGCGACCGCGAAGACGGAGAGGTCGGTCGTCGTCGACTCGAAGTGGGTACGGTCCGCGGGAAGGCCGCGCTCGTCCGCGTCGTCCTCGGCTACGAGGTCGACGTCGAGCTCCTCCCACTCGCCCTCGTCGGTCGTTCGGAGGACGGCCAGGTCGATCCCGTCAACCCCGCGGTCGTCGAGGTACGCCGAGTCGGCGCTGAAGCCGAGCGTCAGCTCCTCGATGCGGTCCGGGTCGAACGCGTGATCCGGTCCAGGATCGAACACGACGTAGGCGTGCGGCTCGGCCCCGTCGGCCGCGTCGAGCGGGCCCGCCTCTTCGACCGGGTCAGGCGTACCGTGAACGTGGAGCTCGTAGCTGCCGCCGCCGCTGCTCGTGAGATCCAGCCGGTCGAGCGTCACGTTCGCGCCGTTCATCCGCACGCCGCCGAGGTCGACGCCCACGGTCTCGCCGCCGTCGACGTTCTCCATCCTGACGAAGCGCTCGTCACCCGCTCCCTCGACGATCGTGCTCGTCGCGCCGTCGCTCGAGGACGATGGGTCGCCGTCTTCATCGGTGTCGACCTCCTCGGGCTCCTTCACGTTCGCGTGGACGGAGAAGTCCGCCTGACGAACGGTTCCGGGAACGACGTCGGCCTCGCGGGTGTCGACCGAGAACCCGATGGAGACCGTCTCGTTCGGGCGGAGCGTGACGTTGTTCTCCCGGCCCTCGATCGACTCGCCGTTCGCGGTGAAGGTGAGCAGCTCGGAGTCCGGATCAGTCTCCAGCCACACCTCGGCGAACTCGTCAGCGGTGTAGGTGATCGTGAAGACGTCACCGAACGCGGTTATCGAGTTGGCGTTGAGTCCCTCGGCGTCGCCCTCGAAGCTCGCGGCGGTCAGATCGACGACGAGCTCGTCGTCCTCGTCGAGGGAGGCGTACGGGGTGTCGGCGGCCGGCTGGATCGCCACGCGGTCGTTCGCGAGCGTGTCGGCCCGGTCGTCGAGGACGGTCGCGCCGGTTGCCACCGCCAACGAACCGCCCAGTACACAGATGAGAACGAACAGGAGCGCCCGGCGAGCGGAGAGATGCATGTGGTCTTCGGTATCCCGCTTTTTGATCCGTTGGGATATAGTATTGAGACGCCTGAACTCCGCTCGAGCCACGAGGGGCAGTGCCTGAAGCGGGTCGAGCCTCCCTCGTTGTGATCGACACGCGGGCCATACGGCCACCGTACGGGCCGGCCCGGACCAACGACGCGGCGAGCGGCCCTCGAGGGAGCAACGCGGCGGGCTCCGAGCGGATCGCGGACGTGGCGACGACACGAACCAGATCGGCGGCGCCTCGGCCGTGATTCAGGCACCGCCTGAACCGTTCAGACCCTCGTTCAGGCGGTGCCTGAAAATGATAGAAATGCGTCAGTTGTCGCCGGGCACTTCATTTAATTCACTACATGGTAAACGACATTAAACACGTCGAGGAGTCATTGAAACGGCGTTTGAGGGGCTAGTTCCGATTATTACGGGTTCTCCGGCGGATGGAACGTGGACGGGGGCTGGGTCGTTCTCACGTTCGTTTCAGCTGTCCGTCCCAAGGGATTTATGTTCACTGGCTCATATGTGTCTGACGAGACATGGCGTCGGCAACACAGACTACCGGGGGGCCCTCCGAGCCGAGCCGTGATGGAGGCGATGACGTCTCGGAGGACGAGCTGTTCGAGGTACTCGCGAACCAGCGGCGACGGTTCGCGGTGCATCTGTTGAAACGGGAAGACGAGTCGATCACGATCGGCGACATGGCCGAGCAGATCGCGGCCTGGGAGAACGGGGTCGATCCGGCGGAGATAACGGGCACCGAGCGCAAGCGCGTCTACACGGCGCTCCAGCAGTCGCATCTGCCGAAGATGGACCGGGCAGGGGTCGTTCAGTTCAACAAGAACCGGGGCGTCATCGAGCCGACGCCCGCGCTACGGAACGTCGACCTCTATCTCGACGTCGTCGA
>CAZIFX010000109.1:2391-5391 GCA_964538415.1 uncultured Halobellus sp. | reverse complement strand
GGAGAACAAACGCGAGGAGCTGTTCGAGGAGTTCGAGATCCGCGACGAGTTCCCCTCGGCGGTTTTGCGGGAGGCCGAGGCCAGAACCGAGGACGTCTACGCGGAGATCGAATCGGAGATCGACGAGCGCCGAGACCTCCGGGATCTCACCACGTGGACGACCGACCCCGTTGACGCACAGGACTTCGACGACGCCATCTCGATCCGCCGTGAGGAGGGCGCCTACCGGCTGTGGGTTCACATCGCGGACGTCACCCATTACGTCACGCCCGACACGGCGATGTGGGAGGAGGCGGTCAAGCGCGCGAACACGGTCTACCTCCCGGCGTACACGATCCACATGCTGCCGCCGATCCTCGCCGAGACCGTCTGCTCGCTCGTCCCGAACGAGGACCGACTCGCCCACACCGTCGAGATGGAGATCGACGACGAGACGCTCTCCTTCGAGAACATCGAGATCTACAAGTCGGTCATCGAGTCCGACGAGCGGCTCACGTACAAGCAGTGTGAGAACCGACTCGAGGACCCCTCCCAGCCGCTGGGTCCGGAGAACGAGCTCGCCTTCGAGCTCGCCGATCGGATGCACGAACAGCGCAAGGAGGACGGCTCGCTCGTTTTAAACCCGCGGCGCGACAGGGCGCACACGATCATCGAGGAGTCGATGCTGAAGGCGAACAAGGCGGTCACACACACGCTGATGTGGGACCGCGGCGTCGAGGCGATGTATCGCGTGCATCCGCAGCCGACTCCCGACCAGTGGAGCAAGGCGCTCCAGGAGATCCAGGAGCTCGACGGTGTGTCCATCCCGGGCGACGCGTGGGGCGACGATCCCCGAAAGGCGGTCAACGCGGCCCTCGAGGCCGCGCCGGACCGACAGCTCAACAAGATCCAGCGGGCCGTGTTGAAGGTGATGCCCCGCGCGAAGTACATGAACGACCCGTTCGGCGGGCATCACGCGCTCAACTTCGACATCTACGGCCACTTCACCTCGCCGATCCGGCGGCTCTCGGACATGATCAACCACTGGATCGTCCACGAGTACGACGTCCCGGAGAACCTGATCGAACTCTGTGATCACGCCTCGGACAAACAGAAGGACGGCGAGACCGCCGAACGGCTCTACAAGCAGTTTCTCCAGGAGGTCGGGCTCGATCCCTACGCCGTCAACAACCGCGGCTTGGAGGTCGTCGAGGATCCCGACGAGGCGAAACACACCGCCTGATCGGCCGACTGCGTTCGGGTCACCCTCGTTCGGGACGGCCTCCCGTCGCGTCGGCGAGGATGCACGCCGGTGCCGAAAGCTATTGGAGGAGTCACCGCGAGAGGCTACGTGGATGTCGACGCTCAAGGGTGAACGCGACACGGGATGGGTCCCGTGGCCGCTTCTCGTGTCCGGACTGGGCGTCGCGCTCGCCGCGGTTCATCTCGTCCACCTCCTCCTCCACGACGAGAGCTTCGCCTCGACGCTTCTCGGCGCCTTCCTCCCGCTTTTCGTCGCGTTCGGCATCGTCGCCGGCGGGCTCTGGGTTCGCCGCCGTCGATTTACCGACCGGATGAATCGCCGGATCGCGGCGTGGACCGTCGGCGGCGGGCTCGTCGGCGGGACGCTCGCGAGCTTCATCGTGCTCCACCAGCTCGTCGGGGGGACGTTAACCGACGAATCGATCTTTCTCGTCGCGAGCGTCGCGACCGCCGGCTCCGCCGCCGGGGTTCTGGTCGGCGTCAACGACGTACTCCGTCGTCGTCGCACCGAACAGATCATCGCGCTTCAGCGAGCCACGAGCGAGCTGATGAACGCGACCTCGCGGGAGGCCGTCGCCCACCATACGGTGGCGATCGCCGTCGACGTCCTCGATCTCCGGATCAATGGCGTCTGGCTCGCCGGCGCGGACGGAGCCGCCCTGCGCCCCGTGGCGATATCCTCGACCGGCAAGGCGACGTTCGACGGGGTTCCCGTCTATCGGGAGGGAAACAGTCTCTCATGGGAAGCGTTCGAGGAGGGCGACGTCCGGTGGTATGCGGACCTATCCGACCAGCCGGGGACCCACGACCCGGACACACGGGTCAAAAGCGAGATCATCCTCCCGCTCGGTCCACACGGCGTGATGAACGTCGGGAGCGTAACGCCGGATCGATTCGACGAAACCGACGTCGCGCTGGCGCGGCTGCTCGCGGACGCGACGACGGCCGCCCTCGAGCGGGCCGACCGCGAGGAACGGCTCGAACGGCGGGCAAACGAGTTGAAACGGCAGAACGATCGCCTCGATCGGTTCGCGAGCGTCGTCTCCCACGACCTTCGCAACCCGCTGTCCGTCGCCCGCGGGTACACGGATCTCGCGATCGACGCGATCGACGAAGGGGACGTCGCGGCCGCCCGTGAGCACCTCAGCCGGGTGGGCGGCGCCCAGCGACGCATGGGCGAGCTCGTCGATCGGCTACTCGAAATCGCCCGCGAGGGCGGTCCGGTCGACGATCCGGATCCGGTCCCGCTTTCGGACGTCGTTCGGGAAGCCTGGACGAGCGTCGGCACGGACGGCGCCGCGTTGTCGACGTCCTCAGCGCTCGACGGATCCACGATCCGGGCCGACCGCAGCCGACTCGGACAGCTGCTCGAGAACCTCTTCCGCAACGGCATCGAGCATGGCTCCGTCGGCACCCGCTCGGAAGCTGAGGGCGACGACGGAGCGGTCGGCGACCCCGCGGTCACGATCTCCGTGGAACGCCTCCCCGAGGGGTTTGCGGTCTCGGACGATGGGCCCGGCATCCCCGAGGAGATCCGCGGGCGCATCTTCGAGTCAGGAGTCACGACGAGTGAGAACGGCGTCGGTCTCGGGCTCGCGATCGTCGAGGAGATCGCGTCCGACCACGGCTGGTCGGTGACCGTGACGGACGCCGACCCCGGCGCCCGCTTCGAGTTCACCGGAGTCGAGTTCGTCACCGACGCGGACTCGTGACGATCGAGGGGATCGATACGGGGCGGCGCCGGGACGATCGAACGGG
>CAZIFX010000109.1:0-2291 GCA_964538415.1 uncultured Halobellus sp. | reverse complement strand
ACGGGTGATGAACGGAACGATCGAACCGCGTCGGCGACACCGGGGTATAGGTTCCCGGAGCACGTACCGCCGACATGGACGAACGACACGACGAGCGGGCGGAACGGACGACCGGGAACCCCGAACGCGACGCCGAGCGCGCTGCAACCGTCGGCGGCTTCGCCGGAGCGGTGCTCGGCGCGAAGGGCGGACCGATCGGGGCCGGCATCGGCGCCTTCATCGGCGGATCGACCGGCTATGCCGTCGGCTACGCGCTCGCGGAGCTCGACGGCGACCGGCATGACGCTCACGAGACGACGCTTGCGGACTACGGCGTCGACGTCGAGGGAGTGAGCTCACACCCCGAGGACGAGCCGTCGGGCGAATCCGAAGACGAACCGGTTCGCATCGACGTCGACGGCCCGGCAGACGGCGATGACGGGGACGACGCTGATGACGGGGACGACGATCGCCCCGAATCCGAGGACGACGACGGCTCCGGAGAAGTGGACGGCGAGAAGTAGCGGTTCGGGGAGGCGGAATCGTTCCTCCACGGAGGGGAACTGCTGCCGCTCACGAACGACGAGGCGTGAGGAGAAAAACATTCTAAGATAAACATATCCATCCGTCCGGACCTCGGTGTTCGTGGGCGTTTCTCCGAAGACCACCACGCCGGGGCGCGTTTAACGTCATACGGAGTCCGTTTGCTTTGGACCCCGTTCATGTGTGTCATCCTTACTTTTGAAAAAGGCTTAATAACATAACGAAAGATCGAGTGGTTGTTCATGTCTAACACGAACGTGGATCCCACGGCCATTCAGCGGTTCGGCCAGGTGGTCTCCAGACGCGTCGAACGGTGGATGCCGAGCCCGTTCCTGTTCGCGATCATTCTCACGTACATTGCCGCAGTGGCGGCATTCCTCTCCGAGGGCGCTGGCGCGACGGAGATCGCCACCTCGTGGTACGGTGGCTTCTGGGATCTGCTCGAGTTCGGGATGCAGATGGTCCTGATCCTCGTCACGGCGTTCGTCGTCGCATATCATCCGTGGGTAAAGTCCGGAATCGACAAGCTGATCCGGATACCGAACAACGGAACGCAAGCGGTGTTGCTCGTCGGGGCCGTCGCCATGATAACCGGGTGGATCTCGTGGGGACTCGGGCTGATCGTCGGCGCCATCTTCGCCCGGGAGATGGGTGAAATCGCCGACAGAAAGGGGATGGCCGTCCACTATCCGCTCCTGTGTGTCGCCGGCTACCTCGGGATGAGTCTCACGTGGGGGTGGGGAATGTCGAGTTCGGCGGCGCTGCTTCAAGCGACCGACGGAAACATCTTCATGGAGCAGGGAGTCGTCGACAACGTCATCGGCGCGACCCAGACGATCTTCCACCCGTATGCGCTGACGCTCACGGTCGTCAGCCTCGTGTACGCGCTGATCCTCCTGTATCTGCTCAACCCGCCGAAGGAAAACCGGTCCGGCATCAGCGGATACGTCGACGTCGATCTCGACGACGATCCGGTTGAAGACGAGACGCTCGACGCCGGCGAGACGTCCGATGAGGACCCCGACGTGGCCGCGGACGGCGGCGACGAGTTCTCCGAGGATGACGGCCCCGACCCCGCGGACAGGATCAACAACAGCAAGATCCTCGGCGGCATCATCGCGCTGACCGGCATCGCGCTCACGATCAACGCGTTCGTGACCCAGGGGCTGGACGCGCTCAACCTCAACGTGCTCAACTTCGGATTCATCGCGCTCGGTCTCGCGTTGTACACCAGCCCGATCGACTACCTCCGCGAGTTCTACGAGGCGGTCGAATCGAGCGCCGGCATCATCCTGCAGTTCCCCTTCTATGCGGGGATCATCGGAATCATGACCGGAACGGGACTCGTCGACACGATCACGGAGTTCCTGTTGTCCATCGCGACGCCGGCGACGTATCCGGTCATCGCGTGGATCACGGCTGGCGTGCTCAACGTCTTCGTGCCGTCCGCGGGCGGGGAGTGGACGATCATCGGCGGCCCGATGATGGAGGCCGGCCAGCAGCTCGGCGTCGAGAACGGCCAGACGATAATGGCGTACGCGGTCGGTGACGCCCACACCAACCTGATGCAGCCGTTCTGGGCCATCCCGCTGCTCGCGATCACCGGCATGCGCGCCCGCGACATGTTCGGGTACGCGATCACGATGATGATCCTGCTCACGCCGTACCTCGCGATCATCCTCTACGTGCTGCCGTACGAGATGTTCTGAGACGCGGCGACGCCGACCGTTCCGGCGATTCCACGCCTTTCGTGTCGGGACCGCTCGACG
>CAZIFX010000108.1:0-5433 GCA_964538415.1 uncultured Halobellus sp. | reverse complement strand
CGTCGCCCCATGCGCTTCCTCTCCGCGTCGCCCCATGCGCTTCCTCTCCGCGTCGGCCGCTTTCCTCGCCCCGCCCGTCGCCCGTTTCGTTCGTGCCTCCCGCCACGAAGCGGCGAGTTCAAGGCCGTCCCGCCGTCACCTGCGACCATGACCATCGTCGTCGTGTTGGCGAACCCGCCGCGCGAGGGACTCGTCGGGACTGAGATCGCCGCCTCCACCCCGCTGTCGACGGCCGAGGCGGCCGCCCTTTACGAGGCACAGATACGGGACCTCACGGTCGCCGTCGACCGCTCCGGCGGCGACCTGCTCGTCAACTACCCCGAGCCGGAGGCGCTCCCCGCCGACGCCCGGACGGGGACGTCGCCGGAAGCCGAACTGCGCGCGGTCGTCGCGGACACGCTCGGCGGCACCGAGGACGTGCGGTTCGAGCCGCAGATCGGATCGACGTTCAGCGCCCGCGCGGGCAACACCGTCACCCACCTGCTGCGTGAGGAGGACGCCGACTCCGTGGCGGTCGTCACTCCCACGGCGCCGCTGCTCTCGCGGACCGTCATCGACGCCGCCGCGATGAAGCTGCGAACCAACGGCGTCGTGCTCGGGCCGTCCACGCGGGGACGCGTCCACTACGCCGGGTTCACCGAGCAGGTCGACTTCGAGGGGGCCTTCGAGGAGCCGAGTCTGTCGACGCTCGCGAGCCGCGGCCGCGACGCGGGTCTCGACGTGGAGTTCGTCGAGGCACAGCCCGTCTTAGAGACGGGCGCGGACCTGCTCGACGTGGTCCCCGCGTTGCGTGCGCGGTTCACCGCCGAGCGCGTCGTCCCGAAACACGTCGCCGAGTTCGTCTACGACCGGGGCCTCGACGTCGTCCTCGAGGCGGGTGAGGCGCGGATCGCTCGGGCGTAGCCTTCGGACCGTTCGGATGCCGCCGTCCTCATCCGGACCGGCCGACGTCCGGCGTGAGGGAGCGACAGGTTCATTTCTCCGGGGCGTGGACCCCGAAACGCGTCGTGGTGGGATGGCAGAGTGGCCCATTGCGCCGGTCTTGAAAACCGGTAGCCTCACGGCTTCCTGGGTTCAAATCCCAGTCCCACCGCTTCCCGTCGATGCATGTAACTAATCGCGGTTACGCCACGTCGGCAACCGTCGTGGACGCGGTCGGTCGATTTCGGGCTGGAACCGCGACCCTACCGCTCGGCCTCGACGTCAGCCGGTAACGGTCACGTCCGGTGTCGCATGCCACCGCGACACACATTATCTTTAACACCGATCCGACCGATGAAACGTGTAGGTGATACAGACATGAGCTACGAACTCGATCCGCTTCCGTACGATTACGACGCGCTGGAACCGCACCTCTCCGAGCAGGTGCTCACCTGGCACCACGACACCCACCACCAGAGCTACGTCAACGGCTGGAACGGCGCCGAGGAGACGCTCGCCGAGAACCGCGAGGAGGGCGACTTCTCCTCGTCGGCGGGCGCGATCCGAAGCGTGACGCACAACTCCTCGGGGCACATCCTCCATGACCTGTTCTGGCGGAACATGTCGCCGGAGGGCGGCGACGAGCCAACGGGGGCGCTCGCCGACCGCATCGAGGAGGACTTCGGCTCGTACGAGGCCTGGAAGGGCGAGTTCGAGGCTGCAGGCGGCGCTGCGAGCGGCTGGGCGCTGCTGGTGTACGACACCTTCTCGAATCAGCTCCGCAACGTCGTGGTCGACAAGCACGACCAGGGCGCGATCTGGGGCGGCCACCCGATCCTCGCGCTGGACGTCTGGGAGCACTCCTACTACCACGACTACGGCCCGGCTCGCGGCGAATTCATCGACAACTTCTTCGAGGTCGTCGACTGGGAGGAGCCGTCCGCCCGCTACGAGCAGGCCGTCGAGCTGTTCGAGTAACGTCGCTCGGACGCGTCGCCGCCGACGCGTCGAACCCCGACCGTTTTTTGCGTCGTCGTCGTCCCGCCGGGAGCCGTCGGTCCGGCGATCGCCAGCGTTTACGCCCGTCCCGGCGTAGCCACGCCCATGCCCGAACCGAAGTCGACCTTCGAGGAGACGTTCCCGTGTGACTTCTACGAGCCCGCGGAGCTCTTGGAGCCAGACCTGATGTACACGATCCCCGAGATCGCGCGGTTGTTACAGGGTCTCGAGCCCGACGCCGACGTCGACGCCGAGACCGAGACGGTGCTCATCGACTGGGCGGTGCCGTGGGTGATACTCAACGGCGAGGACCTCGTGATCGCGGAGCCGCTGGAGGAGAACGGCCCCGGCTACTACGGCGTCGCGCCGCACGCGGTCGACGCCGAGTAGCACGCGTGGAGGCCGAGTAGCACGCGTGGAGGTCGCCGTCGGCCAGTTTCGTGCCGGCGACGAGTCACGCGGGAGGAGCGTCCTCGCGAACCGTGATCGCGGAGGTCTCGACCAGGTCCAGAAAGCGCCGCTTTCCCTCCTCGGGGTCGTAGCCGTCGTGTCTGAGGTGTGCGAGAGGTGCAACGTTCGGATTACGCTCCCAATGACACCAGACGTCGGTGTCGCCCTCGGGGGTCGGAAACAGCCGGACGTGTAGCTGCCAATCGCCGAACAGTCCCTTCGGTCGGTGGGCACAGCTGGCGACCTCGTAGGCCGTCTTCCCGTCCCGTTCGTACGCGTGGAGGTACGCTCGCACCTGCTGGTCGAACCCGTATCGCTCGAGCAGCTGCTCGCGCGCCGCCTCCGGCGGCACCTCCCACACGCCGAGGTACTCGTGTGTCGGCGGCGGGAGAACCCGGAGCGGACGCGGAACCAGGTCGTTCGGGATCCGGTTTGCGAGTCGGGCGCCCTGCAGTCGCACCGTCCAGAACGGGACCCGCGTGAGCGAGACGGCGACGAGCATCGCGACGCCGCCGACGATCAGGGCCGTGACGGCCGCATCGTTGGCCGTCCCCTCGGGCTTTGTGGTCCTCGCTTCGTTCCTCACCTCGTCTTCGCCTGCCGGCTTCGCTCCGTTCACGTCCGCCCAACGGGTTCCGCGCTGATAAGTTCGGCCTCCGGCGGCGACGGGCTGGACGGGTTCGACCGTCTAGAGTTCGTACGTCTCGCCGTCGACGGCGAGCGGTTCCGCGAACGCCTCGTCGGCGGGGTAGTAGTGGGCGACGTGGACGAGTCGCGTGCGGGCGGCGTTGAGCTCGTCGGCGAGCGCGAGCGCCCCCTCGCGGGTCATGTGCTTCGAGCCGAACGTCCGGGGGACGCCGTCGGGTCCCTCGTGGCGACCCCCCATCGGATGGTGTTCACACAGCGAGGCCGGAACGATGGCGTCGGCCAGCAGCAGGTCGGGCTCCGCGAGCGCCGCCCGCGACTCCTCGGGGATCGCGTAGCTCGTGTCGCCCGTCAACGAGAGCTTCGCTCCGGTTTCCGAGTCCTCGATCACGACGCCGTAACAGCGTAACGGCGGATGGTCGACGGGGACGAACCGAACGGTGAGTCCACAGGCCTCAAACGGCTCGAACGCCGGCCGGGCGTGGACGCCGATCCGGTCCTCGAGGTAGTCGTACTTCGAGCGGATCGTCCCCGCGACGCTCTCGTCGGTCGCTGGGTCGAGTTCGGCCGGCGCGTGGATCGACAGCCCGTCGACCAGCCGGTAGACGTTTCCGAGGCCGTCGAGGTGATCGAAGTGGACGTGTGTCACGATCCCCTCGTCAGGCAGGGCGACGTCGTGATCGAGAAACTGGCTCCGGAAGTCCGGGCTGAAGTCCACCAACAGCGACTCGTCGGTGCGCTCGTTCACGACGTGGACGGAGAACCGCGAGCGCGACACCCCGCGCTCGCGGGCCGTTCGGCAGGTGTCACAGTCGCAGCCGACGGTCGGCGTGCCCGTCGTGTCGCCGGTCCCGAGCAGCGTCACCCGCATGTCGTCGGACACTCCTCGTTCCAGTCGCTTAGGGTCCGCGATCCGATCGGCGGTCGTCAGTCCCCGCACCGAGTTCCAGAGGGGAGGAGTCCACATCGGACGCATCGAGCGACTCCGCCTCGACGTAGATCCGGTTCGCCTCGGGTACCACCTCGCGCACCGCCGTCTCGACTTCGTCGACGGCCCGCTCAACGCCCTGCGCGTCGAGCACGGGATCGAAGGCGACCTCGCACGTGACGAGGACCGAGTCGGGACCCAGATGCATCGTCCGGAGGTCGAGCACGTCCCGTACGCCCTCGACGTCGGCCATCGCGTCGAGAACTGCCGCCCGTCGCCGCGCGGTGACGCCCTCGCCGATCATGAGGCTTCGGTTCTCCCAGGCGAGCGCGAGCGCGAACCCCATGAGCAACAGCCCGATGCCGGCGCTCGCGACCGCGTCGTAGACCGGATCGCCGGTAACGTCGGTCAGGTAGATCCCGCCGATCGCGAGCAGCACGCCGACGACGGCGACGAGGTTCTCCGTCGCGGCCGTGATGAGCGGACCGTCCTTCGTGCGCCGGAAGGTGCCGTAGAGTCCGTCGAACCCCTCCTCGGCCGCTTCCGCATCGACGGCCCGGTACGATCTGTACAACGCGTAGCTCTCGAAGAGGAGCGCGACGCCCAACACGACGTAGTTGATCCGGACGTCCGCGGCCGGGAGCGGGGTCCCGAGCGCGGCGTAGCCCTCGCGGACGGCGGCGAACCCGGCGACGCCGAAGAGGAGCACCGTGACGACGAACGCGAAGAAGAACTGCTCTTTGCCCCGGCCGAACGGGTGTGTTCGGCTCGCGCCGGCTCCGCTCAAGCGGAACCCGACGAGAAGGAGGAGTTGATTGCCGACGTCGGAAAGCGAGTAGTAGGTCTGGCTGAGCATGCTCGCGTTTCCGGTGGCGAGGTACGCGAGGAACTTCGCGGCCGCGATGGCCGCGCTCGCCACGAGCGAGACGTACACGACCAGCCGGGTCGACGCCGACATGCCCGTCGATTCGGACGACCCGGTGTTGGGCGTTGTGGTGACGACGGCTCGCCCGCCGATCCGTTCCGGTCGTGCATGGTCAGGAGTACGCCGTCAAAATCCCTGATAAACGTTCTGCTCCGTTTACAAACGGTCGTGAACGGTTCCTAAAACACGTTTCACCTCCGCCCGTTTCCTGAACGCGCCCGAACGCCGCCGAACGTTCTCTCCTTTATATAGCCGTCCGGACCCGACGGATGGATGTATCATGAGCGCGACCCCGAGTTCCTCCACGGACGCCCCCACGACCGACGATCGAAGCAAGGAAGAGCGGTTGAAGCGATTCCTGCTCGATCGCGCTGAGAACGGCGAGCTGTATTTCAAGGGGAAGTTCATCGCCGACGACGTCGGCCTCTCCCCGAAGGAGATCGGCGCGCTGATGGTGAAGCTTCGCGAGACCGCACCCGACATCACCGTTGAGAAGTGGTCGTACACGGGCGCGACCACGTGGCGGATCGAACCCGCCTGAACGCCGAACCACCCCGCCTGAACG
>CAZIFX010000107.1:0-5605 GCA_964538415.1 uncultured Halobellus sp. | reverse complement strand
TCGAGGAGGGCGGCGCCCACGAGTTCGGCGACGTCTTCCGTGCCGGACAGTACACGGACGTCTCGGGCGTCACGAAGGGGAAGGGAACGCAAGGCCCCGTCAAGCGATGGGGCGTTCAAAAGCGCAAGGGCAAACACGCCCGCCAGGGATGGCGGCGCCGGATCGGGAACCTCGGTCCGTGGAATCCCTCGCGCGTGCGATCCACCGTCCCCCAGCAGGGGCAGACCGGCTACCACCAGCGCACCGAGCTCAACAAGCGCCTCATCGACTTCGGTGACGGCGACGACGCGAGCGTCGACGGCGGCTTCGTCAACTACGGCGAGGTCGACGGCGACTACGCGCTCATCAAGGGCTCGCTGCCGGGGCCGAACAAGCGTCTGCTTCGCTTCCGCCCGGCCGTCCGGCCGAACGACCAACCGCGCCTCGACCCCGAGGTTCGGTACGTATCCACCGCGTCCAACCAGGGATAATCAATGAATACAACAGTACACGACCTGGACGGCGGGGAGGCGGGCAGCGTCGAGCTGCCAGCCGTCTTCGAGACCGCGTTCCGACCGGACCTCATCGGTCGCGCGGTCGCCGCCGCACAGGCAAACCGGAAACAGGCCTACGGTGCCGACGAGTTCGCCGGGCTGCGAACCCCCGCGGAGTCGTTCGGCTCCGGGCGCGGGCTCGCACACGTTCCCCGTCAGGAGAACGTCGCCCGCCGCGTCCCGCACGCCGTGTCGGGGCGCCGCGCGCACCCGCCGAAGGCCGAAAAAGACCAGTCGAAACGGCTGAACGACAAGGAACGCCAGCTCGCGATCCGCTCCGCCATCGCGGCCACCGCGGACGCCGAGCTCGTCACCGAGCGCGGCCACGCGTTCGACGAGGACGTCGAGCTCCCGCTCGTCGTCTCCGACGAGTTCGAGGATCTGGTGAAAACGCAGGAGGCGCTCGGCGTCCTCGAGGCGCTCGGCGTCGCCGACGACGTCACCCGCGCCGAGGACGGTCGGTCCGTCCGTGCCGGTCAGGGCAAGGCCCGCGGCCGCAAGTACCGCCAGCCGAAGTCCGTGCTCGTCGTCACCAGCGAGACGCCGTCGCGTGCCGCCCGCAACCTCGCGGGCGTCGACGTCGCGACCGCCTCGGAGGTCAACGCCGAGGACCTCGCGCCGGGCGCACACCCCGGTCGGCTGACGCTGTGGACCGAAAGCGCCCTCGAGGAGGTGGCCGACCGATGAGCTCGCTCATCGAGCACCCGCTGGTCACCGAGCAGGCGATGAACGAGATGGACTTCAAGAACAAGCTGCTGTTCATCGTCGACGTCGACGCGACGAAACCGGAGATCCGCGACGAGGTCGAGACCCGGTACGACGTCGTCGTCGACGACGTGAACACGCAGGTCACCTCAAAGGGGAAAAAGAAGGCGACGGTGACGCTGTCGGACGACGACGACGCAACCGAGATCGCCTCCCGCATCGGGGTGTTCTAAGATGGGACGACGAATTCAAGGACAGCGGCGTGGACGCGGCGGCCCGACGTTCCGGGCCCCCTCCCACCGCTACAAGGCGGAGCTGTCGCACCGCACGGTCGAGGACCCCGACACGATCTCCGGCGAGATCGTCGGCATCGAACACGACCCGGCCCGCTCGGCTCCCCTCGCGGACGTCGAGTTCGAGGACGGTGACCGCCGACTCGTGCTCGCGCCCGAGGGCGTTCGCGTGGGCGAGACGATACAGGTCGGCGTGAGCGCGGAGATCAAGCCCGGCAACACGCTGCCGCTGGCTGAGATCCCCGAGGGCGTGCCGGTCTGTAACGTCGAGAGCAACCGCGGCGACGGCGGCAAGTTCGCCCGCGCCTCCGGCGTGTCGGCCACGCTGTTGACGCACGACCGCGACGTCGCGGTCGTCCAGCTGCCGAGCGGCGAAGTGAAACGACTCGACCCGCAGTGCCGCGCCACGATCGGCGTGGTTGCGGGCGGCGGCCGGACGGAGAAGCCCTTCGTCAAGGCCGGCAAGAAACACCACAAGATGCGAGCACGCGGGACGAAGTACCCGCGCGTTCGTGGCGTCGCCATGAACGCCGTCGACCACCCGTTCGGTGGCGGCGGCCGACAGCACCCGGGCAAGCCGAAGTCCGTCTCGCGGGACGCCCCGCCGGGACGAAAGGTCGGCGACATCGCATCGAAGCGAACCGGACGAGGTGGAAACAGATGAGTTCCGAATACCGCATCGGCCGCGAGGGAGAGGAGTTCTCCTACCGCGGTCACTCGCTCGACGAGTTGCAGGAGATGGGCGTAGAGGAAGTCGCGGAACTGCTGCCCGCACGACAGCGGCGAACCATTACGCGAGGACTGGGAACCGAGCAGGAGAAGCTGCTCGAGAAGGCCCGAGCCCGCGACGAGGAGGAGACGGCACGGAACCCCATTCGGACGCATCTGCGCGACATGCCGATCCTGCCGGAGTTCGTCGGCCTCACCTTCGCCGTGTACAACGGCCACAGCTTCGAGCGGGTGGAGGTCGAACCGGAGATGATCGGCCACTATCTGGGCGAGTTCCATCTGACACGAAGCACCGTCGAACACGGTCAGGCCGGCATCGGCGCGACCCGGTCCTCGAAGTTCGTGCCCCTCAAATAATCCATGGGAATCAACTACAGCGTCGAGGCCGACCCGGAGACGACCGCCAGAGGGATGCTCCGCGACCGGCCCATCAGCGTGAAGGACAGCAAGGAGATCTCCCGCGAGATCAAAGGCGAGACGGTCGCCGACGCCGAGGCGTTCCTGCGGGCCGTCATCGACGGCGAGCGCTCGGTGCCGATGCGCCAGCACAACGCCGGCGCCGGCCACCGCTCGGACATCGACGGCTGGGACGCGGGACGGTACCCCGAGAAGGCCGCGAAGGACTTCCTGAAGCTCCTAGAGAACGTGAAGAACAACGCGAACGAACAGGGGTTCGACGGCGAGGCGATGGTCATCAAACACGTCGCTCCGCACAAGGTCGGCGAGCGCCCGGGACGGAACCCGCGTGCAGCCGGCGCGACGAAGTGGAACACCACGCTCGCGGACGTCGAACTGATCATCGAGGAGCCGGAGGCTGACGACTAATGGCTGACGAACACGAATTCATCGAGAACGGACTCCGGCGCTCGCAGATCAACGAGTTCTTCGCGGAGGAACTCGGCCGCGCCGGCTACGGCGGCATGGACGTCGCCAAGACGCCGATGGGCACCCAGATCGTCTTAAAGGCCGAAAAGCCCGGGATGGTCATCGGCAAGGGCGGAAAGAACATCCGGAAGATCACCTCCGAGCTGGAGGAGCGGTTCGACATGGACGACCCCCAGATCGACGTTCAGGAGGTCGACGAGCCGGACCTGAACGCACAGATCGTCGCGGATCGGCTCGCGAACGCCCTCGAGCGAGGGTGGTACTTCCGGAAGGCCGGTCACACCACGATCGACCGTATCATGGACGCGGGGGCGCTCGGCGCCGAGATCGTCTTGAGCGGGAAAGTCACCGGTGCCCGGTCGCGTGTCGAGAAGTTCAACCGCGGCTACATCAAACACAACGGCGAGCCCGCTCTGACCGTCGTCGACGAGGGGCAGGGCGTCGCCGTGATGAAGCTCGGGACGATCGGCGTCACCGTGAAGATCATCCCGCCGGGTGCGAAGCTGCCCGACGACTTCGACGTCCGCGAGGACGCCGAGGTGCCGCAGGTCGAACAGGCCAGCGCCGGCGACGACGAGGGCGTCGAGGCGCTCCTCGAGGAGGACCCCGAGGAGGTGCCCGACGTGGGCGCCGACGACGACGTCGACGTGCCAGACGAGGACCCCGCCGACGTCATCGACGAGGAGATCGTCGAGGAGGTCGTCGAGGAGACGCAGGCCGAGAAGCCGGCCGAGGCCGTCGACGAGGAGCCGGTCGATCCGGGCGAGGCCGACGGCGAGGCGGAGTTCGACGAGCTCGACGAGGAGATCGAATCGGAGGCCGCGGACCTCGTGGCCGAGATGGAAGCGGCTGACGAGGAAACGGAGGAGAACTGATCATGGCGATCCTCTACACCGAAGAGATCCGCGACATGACCGCGGCCGAACGCGAGGTCGAACTGGAGGAGCTCGAGACCGAGCTGCTCAACACCAAGGCCCAACAGGCCGCCGGCGGCATGCCGGAGAGCCCGGGCCGCATGAACGAGCTGAAAAAGACCATCGCGCGGATCAAGACGATCCAGGCCGAGGAAGGCGACTTCGACGACGAGTAACGAGACGATGATGACCCCTGAAACCCTCACGCGACACGAGCTCATCGGCCTCCCGGTTCGGGTGGTCGACGCCGCGAGCGACGCCCACGTCGGGATCGCGGGCCGGACGTCGATGGAGACGCGGAACACGCTCGTGGTCCGCACGGGGTCGGGGGACAGACGCGTGCCCAAGGCGGGCACGACGTTCGAATTCGCGGTCGGTGTGGAACCGACCGTGCGCACAGATGAAGCCGCCGACGACTGCCGGTCGTCGGGGTCCACGTCCCAACTCGGGTCGGATACTGCGGGGGTCCGCCCCCGTCAGTCCGGCCCGTCCGCGGCCGGCGTCACCGACGCCGACGCGGCGAGCCGGCGAGGCGAGTGCAAAGGCGTGGTCTACGTAACGGTGGATGGCATGCGGCTGCGGGATCGGCCCGCCGAACGCACCGAACGAGGTGTCACACAATGGCGATAGGAATCGACGTACCCACGCCTCCGGAACCAGACGATCCGGAGGATTACGACTACGAGAAGTGCCCCTTTTACGGGGAGCTTCCCGTCCGCGGCCAGCTCCGAGAGGGGACGGTCGTGTCGACGGATATGGAAAAGACCGTCATCGTCGAGCGGGAATACGACGTCTTCGTACCGAAATACGATCGGTACATGAAGCGTCGCTCGCGCATCCCGGCCCACGTGCCGGGCGTGCTCGAGCCGCTCGAGGAAGGTGACGAAGTACGAATCGCGGAGACGCGACCGCTCTCGAAGACGAAGTCCCACGTCGTCGTCGAGAACCTGTCGGGTGATCGGTGATGGAGGCGCTCAAAGCCGACGTCACGCAGGGGCTCTCGAAGGGCTCGCTCATCACGTGTGCCGACAACACCGGCGCGCGTGAGCTGAAGGTGATCTCCGTCGCCGGCTACTCCGGCACGAAGAACCGCCACCCGAAGGCAGGCATCGGCGACAAGGTGACCGTCTCGGTCACGAAGGGAACCCCGGAGATGCGGCGGCAGGTGCTGGAGGCGGTCGTCGTCCGCCAGCGCAAGCCGATCCGCCGACCCGACGGCATGCGCGTCCGCTTCGAGGACAACGCGGCCGTGATCATCGACGACCTGGACGAGCCGCGGGGCACGGAGATCAAAGGCCCCATCGCTCGCGAGGTCGCCGAACGCTACGGGAGCATCGCATCCACCGCGACGATGATCGTCTAATCATGACGAAACAGCCACGCAAACAACGAAAACGGTCGGAGACCGCGCCGCTTCACGAGCGGCAAAACGAGGTTCGAGCCACGCTCACGGACGAGCTCCGCGAGGAGTACGGCCAGCGGAACGCCCGCGTCAACGCGGGCGACACCGTCGAGGTGCTTCGGGGCGACCACGCCGGCACGGAAG
>CAZIFX010000106.1:0-5746 GCA_964538415.1 uncultured Halobellus sp. | reverse complement strand
GACTACAGTCGTGGGCTTTCGCCTCGACCGAGTGTACTCCATCGAAACGATGATGATCGGAACGACTGCGGTCGGCGCGCGTGAGAAGCGCGATGTGAGGGGGGCACGGCGGGCGGGCGCCGAACGGTCCGGCGCCCGCCCGCCGTGCCGAGGCTGGGGAGGCGTGAGGCTGCGATACGGAACGCTCGTCCGATTGAGATACTTGGTCGGCTCATCACCGAACGGCCGACCTGCCTTTTCGATCGGCGCAAACGACCTGCGTTGTGGGACATCGTCACGAACCGGATGGTGGCGACGGGATCGATCTCGCGTTGCCCGGGCTCGGATTATATGCGATCGGCCGCTCCGATCCGGCTCGCCGGCGCTCCGGATCGCGTGCCGCCTCGAAGCCGACGGCCGTGGGGAAACCGCTTTCCACCTCGCCCACGGTGAGTGAGACATGACGCTTGAGGACTTCACCGATTTCTCCGACGACGGCGACGACGACGCCGGAGACGGCGGCGACGCCGCCGCCGAGCGCGCCGACGCAGAACGCGTCGACGCCGCCACGGACCCCGCCGAACGGGCCGGCTCGGCCGCGACCGGGTCCGCCGGCGACGAACCCCTCGCGGACGCCCGGGCCGGGGGCGACGACGACGCCTTCGCGGCCTACGACGCCGAACCGATCGGCGAGGACGCCGGACTCGGCGTCGTCTCGGTCTCCCAGGGACTCCGGGTCGCCGAGGAGACCGACGAGACGACGCTAAAGGCGTTCGTCACGACGGACAACCGGGACGCGGTTCGCCTTGGGAAGTATCTCGTGGTGCCGTATCCGGACGGCGAGCGGCTGTTCTGTCGGATCATCGGACTGGAGTACGCCCAGGAGTTCCAGTCGGACGACGCGACGGAGATACACGCGCGCCGCCGGATGCGTCGCGATGACTTCTCCGAGCGCGATTACAAGTTCATGGCGGAGCTCGAGCCGATGTCAATCGTTTACGGCACGGGCGAGGACCAACGTCGACGGATGACCGATCGCGTCCCCAAGCCGGGCGCCGTCGTCGAGGAGGCCGCCGACGCGAGCGAGATCAAGACCGGGCTCAAGATCCCGGAGGACGGCGTCTTCCTCGGGCACCTCTCCGTCGGCGGCGAGGTCGTCCGGACGGCCGCGGAGCCGCCCACGGTCGACTACCGGATCACGGACGACTACGTCGACGGCGACCCGCTCGCGTTCAGACACACCCTCGTCGCCGGCGGCACCGGGTCGGGCAAGACCCACGCCTCGAAGAACGTGCTGCGACAGTACCTCGCTCCCGACCGCACCTACCCGATGGACGACGGTCGCGAGGCCCGGATGGCGGTGGTGCAGTTCGATCCCCAGGACGAGTACGCCCAGATGCACGACGATAACCCCGATCTCGACGCCGAGGGCGCCCGCCGGCTGGAGCGTGAAGGGATCGCCCACGGCGGACACGACGATGCCGTCGCGCTCGTGCCGCGCGTCGCGAACGCGACCTACCCGGGCGAGGGCCACCGCGCGGAGCAGGTCGAGTTCACGATCCCCTTCTCGCTCGCCCATGACATGCCCTGGCTCGTCGCGGGCTCCGGACTAAACGACAACCAGTATCCCGCCCTCCTGACGCTGCTCAACCGGTTCTTCCGCGACTACGGGGACTCGGGCACGTACCGGCAGTTCCTCTCGTATCTCGACGATCCGGGATTAAAGGAGGAGCTCGACGAGGCCGGACGCGTCCACGAGGCGACCTTCGACGCGGTGAAACGCCGGGTCCACGGCGTCCCCTCGGGCGTCTTCGACGCGGACGCGAAGCCGATCACGGAGCTCGATCACACCCTCGTGCGGCCGGGCGGGCTCACCGTCGTGCCGACCTACCACCTGCCGACGTCGAGACAGAAGGAAATCGTCGTGCTCGCGGTCTCGGCGTTGCTCATCGACGACAAGCTCTCGAACGACCCCACGAGCGACCGGATCAAGGAGACGCCGCTCCTGATCGGGATGGACGAGGCGCACAACTTCCTCGCCGACGCGGACAACGTGCAGGCCCGCAAGGTCGTCGAGAAGTTCACCGAGGCGGCCAAACAGGGCCGCAAGGAGCGGCTCGGCCTCTTTCTCATCACGCAGGATCCACAGGACGTCGCCGATTCCGTTTTCAAGCAGGTGAACACCAAGATCGTGTTGAACCTCGGCGACGAGGACGCGATCAAAAGTGTAAATATCCCGACAAACCTGGCCGGAAAGGTGCCGTACATGGAGAAGGGCCAGATGGTGGTCTACTCGCCGGACAACTCCGAACCCGTCGAGTTGACCGGGCTCTCCGTGTGCGTGACCAGACACGAGTGAGGCGGATTCGCCCGCTCCCTTCCCGTTTTTTCACGTGTTAACCGCCAGTTCCACCGGAACCGTTCCCGCAGGACCGGTCTTTTTGTCCTCTCCTCGAGGAGTTCGAGACGAGTCATGACGAAACGCATCCTCGTGGCGATCGACGGCTCGGACGAGGCGATCGAGGCCGCACGCTTCGCGGCGACCGAATGGCCCGACGCGTCGCTGACGCTGCTGCACGTGATCAACCCGGCGGATTCGGCGACGGGTGCGGAGGGCGGCTTTCCCGGCGCGGCCGAACAGTGGTATCAAAGCGCGCGCGACCGCGGCGAGCGGATCCTCGACAGGGCCGTCGACACCCTCGACCGCGACGTCGAGACGCGTCTGGAGATCGGCCGACCGACGCGCGCCATTCTCGACGTCGCACACGGCGCCGAATCAGTCGGGAGCGGTGACGGCGGCGGAGACGGCGACGGGGACGACGATAGCGTCGACGGCGGGGACGGGGACGTCGGAGGCGACGACGATGGCGTCGATGGGGACGAGGAAGACGGGGTGCCCTTCGATCACGTCGTCCTCGCGAGCCAAGGCCGGACTGGCCTCTCGCGGGTGTTCCTCGGCAGCGTCGCCGAGGGTGTCGTCCGGCGGGCGGAGGTCCCCGTCACGGTCGTTCGCTAGGACGGACGACGCCCGGACGTCGTGAACCGCGCGGATGAGGGGGAACGGAGTGGTTCATGTCGTTGCAGGACGGAGGAGTACTCGATGGAGTTCACCGACGTCGTCGACGAGCGCCGTTCCGTCCGCGAGTATGCCGACGAGGACCTCGACCGGGAGACGATCGAAGCGATCGTCGCGGACGCGACGCTGATGCCCTCGAGTTACAACCTGCAGCCGTGGGAGTTTCTCGTGTTCACCGACGACGAGGACCGCGAACGGCTTCGGGAGGTCGCCTACGGCCAACGGCACGTAACCGACGCGCCGGTCGCGATCGCCGTGCTCGGGAACCTCGATCCCGCCACGCACGCCGACCGAGTCATCGAGGATCAGGTGGAGAAGGGATATCGCGACGAGGCAAGCGCGGAGCACACGCGGGAGACGATACAGGGGATGCAGAACCAGCCGGAGACGAAGCGCCGGATCTGGACCACGAAGTCGACGTCGCTCGCGGCGATGGGGCTGATGCTCGCCGCCCGGGACCGCGGCGTCGCCACCTGCCCGATGGGTGGGTTCGATCCGGACGCGCTCCACGAGGAGTTCTCGATACCCGACGGGTACGAACCCGTCATGTTGATCACGATGGGGTATCCGGCCCAGGACGCCCCGGCCGAGACGCGACCGCGAAAGTTCCGTCGGCCGGTCTCGGAGGCCGTTCATTACGGAACGTTCGGTCCCGCCACCGAAGACTGATCCGGCCGACCGCCGCCGACCCGTTCGGTTGCCCGCGCCCCCGGATCGGCGCACCTGAATTTAAACCCGAGACCGCCGTAGAGATCCACGTGCTCTCCACGGAACCGTCACCGACCGACGAGGTCGCCCTCGATCGATCGTCCGCAGGGATGGAGCCTGCGGTTCCCGAGGCTTTCGAGCCCGTGGAGTGGGGGCCGGTTCGGTACGATCGGTTGCGGTCGCTCTCCGCCGGGGCCGGCGCCGTGATCCTGCTCGCTCTCGTCACGCTCCTAGCGACCGTTGCGGGCACCTTTCTCATCGCGGCGGTCTCGGGGTCGCTCACGTTCGGCAGCGGCTGGGTGCTCCTCGTTCTGCTGTTGATCGGCGGGCCGCTTTCCGTCGTCTACGTACTCGTCGGGCTCGATCGCTCGACGCCCGATGGGCGCCGTAGCCTGTTGAAGGGGTTCGACCACTACTCGCTCGTTCCACGAAACCTCCGACCAAGGTGGACGCTCGCCGGTGCGGGCGGCATGAGTGCAGTCTGGTTGTTCGGCCCCCCGTGGCTCACGAACGGGCTATGGATGCTGTTTCCGCTGATCTGGCTCGTCCCCATGATGGCGGGATACAAGGGGACGGCGATCCGTGTCGATCCGGCGGCACGGGTCGTCGAACGCACCGTCGCCACCACCGACCGGTCCGGAACCGACGACCTCGATGCCGTGATCCGGACCCGACGGATCGACCTGCCCTGGACGACCGTCCTCCTGCTGGCGTTCCGCGGAAACGAGTGGTACCGATCGACCCCGTGGCTCTTCGTGCCGGTCGACCGCGCCGACGAGGTGGAACGCGCACTCGATGCGGCGCTCGCACGAAGCGACGGGCCCGACCGAGCGAGCATCCCCGAGCGGGTCGTGCTCGCGCTCGTCGGCGGGAGTTCGTCGTTCGTCGGCCTCGCCATGGCGCTCGCCGGCGGGGAGAGCGGCGGTTGGGCGCTGGTGGTCGTCGCCGCCCCGCTGAGCCTCCTCTGTTTCGCGCTCGCCGCGCGGCTGTGAGCGTGCGGCCGTGCACCTCATCCCCTACTCCACCTCATAGTGTGTGATACCTCCGGCTAATAGTGTGTGATATCACCACACGACTCAAATAGCACCGCCACGTAGGAACGGGCATGGATCCGAAACGTCTCGACGCCGCGCTGGCCGAGGAGTTCGGCGGGAGCGACGCCGAGCGTCGGGCGATCGTCCGTTCGGTTCGTGACCTCGCGGACTCCGGGAAGCCCTCGCGGGACCGCGGGCACGGCCTCACCGTCCCGGGCGTGATCCGACACCTCTCGGACGCCCCGGACGACTCCTCGCTCATCGACCGGTGGAACTGGTGGATGGGCGCGCTCGACGCCGCCTATGGCGGCTACGAGTACTTCACGGTCCGCTTCGTCGAGGGCGACGAGGAGGCCGGACTCCGTCGGTAGGGCCTCGATTCTGTAACGCCGGAAACGTGTCTCCTCCCGACTCCACTTTCACTTTCACTCCGCGCATGGGTCGCTTATACGTGTCAACGTGCCCGATCAACGAGTATGAGTGCACGAAGTTCGGACGCACCGCGGTACGCGTCGCCGACCCGCGTTGAGGTCACCCATTGTCGTGCCGATCGGATCGCCGATCGTGCCCGCGCGAACCGCGTCGCCGGTAGCGAGGTTCACCTCGAACGTCGCGGCGGCCGGACGTTCCTCGTGACGAGTCCCGAGGGCGGCACCTGACGCACCTGCTTCGTCAGGATCGCCGCACGGATCGACCCACACGCCGACCGCCAAGGTTGCCTCTCGACTCTTCCGTTGTTCCACCTTGTTCAGGTGGTCGACTGATGTAACAGATTCTACGCTGATTGCCGCTATCTTCGATGCTGGACCGGACGTTCTATTAGAGGAGCGCCAGCGCTAGCCGAAGCTTCTTGTGTAGTACGCACGTACTACAAAATATGGCACAGTCGGATACCACTGCCGACGGGAACGACGAGAAGGTCAACCTTCGGCTTCCGAAGGGATTCCTC
>CAZIFX010000105.1:0-5800 GCA_964538415.1 uncultured Halobellus sp. | reverse complement strand
ATCTCGTGTTGGGGACGGTCGGCGCCTCGTTGTACCTCGTCGGCGTCGGCTACGTCTACCTTGCGACGGGGACGTTGAACATGATCGACCTCCAGTCGGCGCTGGCCGACGTCGGATACACGGACCCGCTCGTGCAGGCCGGCTACGCGTTCATCGTCGCCGGCTTCGCGTTGAAGATCGCGCTCTTCCCGGTGCACACCTGGCAGCCCGACGCCTACCAACGCGCGCCCGACTCGGTGACGACGTTCGTCGCCGCGCTCGTCTCGACGGCCGGCGCGTACGCGCTCATTCGGGTCACCTACACGGTCTTCACCGTCGACTTCCTCGCGGCAAACGAGGCCATCTCCGCCGGCCTGCTGGCGGTGGCCGGCGTCTCCATTCTCGCGGGTTCCGCGCTCGCGGCGATGCAGTCGGACCTCAAGCGAATGTTCGCGTACTCCTCCGTGGCGCAGTTCGGCATGATCGCCGCCGCGGTCGCGCTCGCGAACGAGACGGCGCTGCTCGGCGGCATCATCCATCTGGTCGGCCACGGGCTGTTGAAGTTCGGGCTCTTCCTCGCGGCCGGCCTGCTCGCGCTCGGCTACGGCGCCCGCCGCGTAGCGGATCTGGCCAGCCTCGCGCGGCGTGCGCCGTACACGTCCGGCGCGCTCGCCGTGCTCGGGCTGGCGCTGGTCGGCATCCCGCCGTCCATCGGCTTCCTCGGCAAGTGGTACATCGCCGTGGGTGCCGTGGAGGTCAGCCTCGCGGACGGCGGGGCGGCCGGCTTCTGGATCGCGGGCGTCGTCTTCATCAGCACCCTGTTCACGCTGGCGTACGTCGCTCGCCTGATGGAACAGCTCTACTTCGCCGGCGTGGGGCTTTCCGACCACGGCCACGGGGAGGAGGGTGGCCACGACGACTCGTCAAGCGCCGTCGTGTCGGCCGACGGCGGCCACCTGCCCCCCGTCGACGACGAGCCGGTTCCGCCGCGGCCGGGAGCCCCGACGATAGCGGGGGTCCCGGATCGCGTCCCGACCGGCGCCTTCGTGGTGTTGATCGCGACGACGGTCGCCGCGGTCGCGCTCGGCTTCGCGGGGTTCGTCTTCGCGGATCTCTTCGACCCGTTCCTCAGTGAGGTGTTCGCATGACTGACGCTCCGATCCAGGACCTTCGTCCGTTGATCGCGGTTCTCGTCTCGTTCGTCGCGACGGCCCTCATCGTCGCGTCGTACCGCAGCCCGAACGTCCGCGAGGGGTGGACCATCGTCGCGGCCGTGGCCAAGTTCGCGGTCGTCGCCTCGATGTTGCCGGCCGTCCTCGACGGCGCGGTCTTCGAGACGACCGTCGCGACGTTCCTCCCGGGCGTCGAGTTCGCGCTGCGCGCGGACGCGCTCGGTATGCTGTTCGCGTTCCTCGCGAGCGGTCTCTGGATCGTCACCTCGTTTTACAGCATCGGCTACATGCGGGGCAACGACGAGATCAACCAGACGCGCTACTTCGCGGCGTTCGCCGTGTCGCTGTCGGCGACGATGGGGATCGCGTTCGCAGGAAACCTCGTGACGATCTTCGTCTTCTACGAGCTGCTCTCGATCGCGACCTACCCGCTCGTCGCCCACGACGAGGACGAGAAGGCTCGTTCCGCGGGCCGAAAGTACCTCGCGTACACGATGTTCGGCGGCGGCGTGCTCGTGTTGGCCGGCACCGTCATGGTCTACTGGCTCACGTCGCTCGCGAGCCCCGACGGCGTCGGCACGGTCGCGTTCACGCCCGGCGGCATCCAGGAGCTCGCGAACGCCGACCCCGGCCTCGCGATGGTCGCCTTCTTCCTGCTCGCGATCGGCTTCGGCGTGAAGGCGGGCCTGATGCCGCTTCACCAGTGGCTGCCGGTGGCGATGGTGGCGCCGACGCCCGTCTCCGGGCTGTTACACGCAGTCGCCGTCGTGAAGTCCGGCGCGTTCGGGGTCTCGCGGGTCGTGCTCGACGTCTTCGGCCCCGAGCTCGTCTTCAACCTCTCGTTGCCGTTCGGCTTCACCGCCGGCCTCGTGCTCTCGACCATCGGGGCGATCACGCTGACGGCAGCCTCCCTCATCGCCTTACGGAAGGACCATCTCAAACAGCGGCTCGCCTACTCGACGGTGAGCCAGCTCAGTTACATCGTCCTCGGGCTCGGTCTCTTCGGCTGGTATGGGCTGATCGGCGCGCTGTTGCACATCCCGGCACACGCGTTCATGAAGCTCACCCTGTTCTTCTGTGCGGGGTGTATCCACGTCGAGACGCACACCGACTACATCTCCGAGATGGCCGGGATCGGCAAGCGGATGCCGCTGGTGATGGGCGCGTTCACCGTCGCCGCCGCCGGGATGGCCGGCATCCCGCTTCTGGCCGGCTTCGTGAGCAAGTACTACATGCTCATCGGCGGGATCCGGATGGGCGCCGAGCTAACGCCCGTGGCCTACTACCTCGTGGGTGCGCTGCTGCTCTCCGGCGTCCTCAACGTCGCGTACTTCTGGCCCGTGGTCTACACGGCCTTCTTCGAGGCCGAGGACGACCACGACGCGAAGCCGCTCGTCGACTTCCGGATGGGAGGCGAGAGACGGTCCACGCTGGCGGCGACGGATGGGGGCCGCGCAGGCGACGACGCGGCGACCGACGGGGGCCGTCCGGAGGACGGGTCGGAGGGCGACGCGGACGAGACGGTCGATGAAGAGGCGGACGGCAACGCGGACGACGCCGACGAGGACGCGGACATCCCGGACGCCGAGGATCTACCGACCGACGACGAGGGAGTGATACGGCCGGACTTCGCGGCCTCCGAGCGCGACTACTCTGAGCCGGCCGAGCGGGTCGACACCGGCGACTACGCCGTCGACGTGAAGCCCTCGGACGCCGACGTTCCGTTTGGCGTCCCCCGGGACGGCGGCGACGATGACGACGCCAGCGAAGACGGACACGATGATCACGACGCACACGACCGTGACGACCACGACTACGAGGCGCACGACGGCGACGACCACGACGCACACGACCGTGACGACCACAGGGCGCACGACGATCACGACGGCGACCATGGCCACCACGGCGGGCCGCCGCCGGGCGGTTGGGAGCACGTCCGTGGGTTCGACGCGCTCCGTGGACGCGAGTCCACCTGGTTCATGCTCGGGCCCATCCTCACCGCGATGACGCTGGCGGTCATGCTCGGCGTGATCCCCTACGAGATGGGCTTTCTGGAGCTGATCGAGCTCATCGTCGATACGCGGCTTCCCGAGGAGGTGGCTCGCCCGTGAACGACCTCCTGACGCTCGTGCCGCCGGCGGTCGTGCTCGCGCTCGCGGCGCTCGCCGTGCTGGCGCTGCCGCGTGCGGCCGGCCACGCGGTCGGCGCGCTCGCGACGGGGTTCGTCTTCGTCCAGGCGCTGTTCGTGCCGGACGGCACCCATCAGGACGTCCACTTTTTGGGTTTCGACGTCGTCCTGCTCAACGTCGACCAGTTCTCGGCGATGATGGGGCTCGTCGTCGGCTTCCTCGCCACGGCGGCCGTGATCTACGCGTACTCCAGCGAGGCGCCGCGGTGGATGACCTCCTTCGCGCTGTTGTACGTCGCCTCGACGGTCGGAACGATCTACGCCGGCGACTGGCTCACCGTGATCTTCTTCTGGGAGCTGATGGCCGTCACGAGCACGCTGCTCGTCTGGCAGTACGGCGGCGAGGCGGTCCGTGCCGGCTACCGCTACGCCATCTTCCACGGGATCGGGGGGACGGTCCTGCTCGGGGCCGTCGTCGTCCACTTCGGCGCCGTCGAGAGCTTCCTCTTCACCGCCGAGACGGGGATCCACTCCTCGGCGGCGGTGCTGGCGGCGATCGGCATCGGCGTCAACTGCGGGTTCATCTTCCTCCACACGTGGATCCCGGACACCTACCCGCGTCCGCACATCGCGGCATCGGTGTTCCTCTCGGTGTTCACGACGAAGACCGCGGTCTACGTGATGTACCGCGCGTTCCCAGACGGCGGCTGGTGGCTCGCGTACCTCGGCGGCTTCATGGCCGTCTACGGCGTCTTCTTCGCGCTGTTGCAGTACGACCCGCGCCGCCTGCTCTCGTATCACATCCAGGCGCAGGTCGGCTACATGCTCGCGGGGATCGGCCTCGCGACGCTCGGCGGGACGTGGGGCGAGTTCGCCGTCTCCGGCGGGTTCGGCCATCTCTTCAACAACGTCCTCTACAAGAGCCTGCTGTTCATGGTCTGTGGCGTCGTGATCTACCGGACCGGCTCGAACTACATCAAGGAAATGGGCGGGCTCTGGAGGGTGATGCCCGTCGCGTTCGTCGTCTATCTGATCGGGGCGGCGTCGATCACGGCCGTCCCCGGCTTCAACGGCTACGTCTCGAAGGGAATGGTGCTCGACGCGACCGAACAGGTGAACAACGTGCCGCTGCTGTTCGGCTACGACCTGCTCTGGTGGCTATTGATGGTCGGCGCCGTCGGCACGTTCATGTCCTTTATCAAACTCGGCTACTACATCTTCTTCCACGGCGACCCGAAGCCGGGCCACCGCGGGTTGGCGGACGCGAAACCGTTCCAGACGGTCGGGATGGGGCTCGCGGCGATTGCCTGCGTCGCGCTCGGCGTCCTCTGGACGGCCCAGCTCGACCTGCTCCCGCTCACGGAATCGGCGATGACGCACGCGAATCCCTACAGCTTCTACCTCGATCCGCTGCAGTTCGGACACGTCGAGAAGGCGCTGGCGTTGATGACCGTCGGCTTCGTCGGCTTCTTCTCGCTGAAGCGGCCGCTGGGCTGGCTCGCCCACCACATGCGTGACGTCGACGCCGTGCTCCATCCGGCCGCGTTCTACGCCGGCCGCGGCGCAGTCCGGGGCGTCACCGAGCTATGGGCCGCCGTCGACCGCTTCACCATGGAACTCGCCGGCCTCACGATGTGGACGGCGATGAATCCACGGCGGGTCGTCGAGAACCTCGGCCTCGACGTCGAGATCCGAACGGGGATCGGTCGAAGCGTCCTCTACGTGACGCTCATCGCCGCCGCGACGCTGTTCGTGCTTCTGCTCGGCTGAACGGTGGGAGCGACCGGCGGGACGGCCGGTCGCCGGCGTCTTCGGGTTCCGTTTCCGTGACTCCAACGTGGCGATCACGCCGATTCGGCGACCGCCTCGGCGACCGCGTCGTAGTCCGGCTGCTTGCCCGGATGTTCAGCGAGCCAGCGGTAGCGGACGACGCCCTCGGCGTCGATCACGAAGACGGCGCGCCGCGCGACCGCCTCGACCCCATACCTTTCGAACGAGTCGTCGACGACGTCGTACGCCTCGATCGCGTCCTTGCCGGGGTCGCCGACCAGCCCGAAGGGCAGGTCGTGGTTCGACCGGAAGGTCTCCAGCGCGTGCGGGAGGTCCGTGCTGACGCCGAAGACCGTCGCGCCGACGGCCTCGAACCGCGCCAGATCGTCACGGAAGGTACAGAACTCCTCGGTACAGGTGCCGGAGAACGCCGCGGGGAAGAACGCGAGCACGACGGGCCCGTCGCCGAGGTGATCGGCCAGCCGGAACGGTTCGATTCCGTCGTGTGCGAGCGAGGCGGCAAAGTCGGGGGCGGTGTCGCCGACGTCAACCATGCACTCCCGATCACGTGGGCCCGTCATCACGGTTTCGGAAGCGGTATCCCGAGGGGTTCGGAGCCCGCTCGTCCGGGGTTCACCGTCCGAAGCGGTCTCGGTGGGGTCGCCCCCTCGGATCCGGGGGGATTCGAGCGGCCTTTGAAGGCAAAAAGACTATAGTCGCCACAAGGTTACGACGGAGTAGAGATGGCAAG
>CAZIFX010000104.1:0-5984 GCA_964538415.1 uncultured Halobellus sp. | reverse complement strand
GCGATCCGGACGTTGATCTCGAAGATGTACAGCGTCCACGCGATAAACGGCGTCGTCACCTGTGAGAGCATCCCGAACGCGATCGTCTGTGGCTTGTTCGCGCCGGTCGTCCGCATCGCCTCGATCGGGCCCTCCTCGATCTCCTCTAACTCGTCGGTGAACAGCCGTCCGAGGTTCCCGACCGTGTCGGTCGCGATCGCGAGCGTGGCGGTCACGGGACCGATCCCGCCGAGAGGAACGTAAATGAGCGCCCACACGAGCGCCGGGATCGCCCGGATCGACGACATGACCGCACGGAACAGGAAGTTGAACGGGAACGGCGTCACGCGTCCCGAACCGAGAACCCCGAACAGGAGCGCGAGCGGGAATCCCATCACGGTGCCCGCAAAGCCCATCGCGAGCGTGATCCCGGCCTCGCCGAGGAGGGGCGTGTCGCCGCCGACCCCGCCCCAGATGAGGTTACGCTCGGTGATGAACGCCCAGTACTCGGCGAACCCGCTCGGATCGATGAACGGCGCGGAGAGGGTGAGAAACGGGAAGAAGTCCCGTAATGCGCCCGCGAAGTTCGGAAGATACGTCGGGAGGTCCGCCGCGAAGAACTCGACGGATATCAGCGCATAGTAGAACGCCGCAAGCAGCACACAGAGCAGTATCACCGCGAACGTGGCACGCACCCTTCGGGCGAGCAGGATGTCGTCGTATCGCTCGCGGATGCGGTCGTCGTGGCTCATCCCGAGACCTCACCTTCAGCAGCCGGTCCGGGTGCCGCGTCGTTCGACTCCTCATCGTCGGCGAACATCCCCTCGGTGTCGATGTCGCCGTATATCTCGTCGATGACGGCCATGTCGAACTCGTCGCGGTAGCCGTCGAACACCTTCCGACCGTCTCTGAGTCCGATGAACCGTTCGCCGAACTTCCGCGCGAGGTTCACCTGGTGGAGGCTAATGAGCGCCGTGAGTCCCCGTTCATTCGCCGCCGTCCGGAGGTAGCCCATCACCTGCTGTGAGGAGCCGGGATCGAGGCTCGCGACCGGCTCGTCCGCCAGCAGGATGTTCGGGTTCTGAACGAGCGCACGGGCGATCCCCACGCGCTGTTGTTGACCGCCGGACATTCGACGGGCGCTCTGTTGTGCCTCGTCGAGGAGTCCGACCGTGTCGAGCGCGTTCAGTGCTTGGAGTTTGTCCGCCTCGCTCTGGAGTTGCAACAGCGATCCGACGAACGAGTTTCGGTTCAACGATCCGGTGAGCGCGTTCGAGTAGGCGCTCATCTGCCCGATAATGTTGTGCTGTTGAAAGATCATCGCGATGTCGTTGCGCGGGCTGGTAACGGGTTCGCCGGCGACCCGTATCTCACCCTCGGTCGGCGTTTCGAGCCCGTTCATGCACCGGAGAAGCGTCGACTTCCCGGAGCCCGACACGCCGAGGACGATGACGAACTCACCGTCCGGAATCTCGAAGGACACGTCGTCGAGCGCGACGGTGTCCCCGTACCGTTTCGTGAGTCCGTCCACTGTAATTGTGCTCATTCGTCACCTGGAAATGGGGTTGTGAGGTCGGGGAGGAAAACGCTTCGTTGTAGAGTGACCTACGAGAGGTCCTCGAACTCGAGCCCGAGCGTGTCCATCGTCTCCGCGATGGGGTCGTAATCGGACATCTCGGCCGGCTCGACGCCGGAGAACCAGAGCGGCTCGCCGTCGTAGTCGTCGTCGTGTTCGAAGACGTCGCTCGGTGCGTCGAGCAGTGCCGCCTCGATCTCGTCGCGGATCGGGTCGTCCCAGTTGGATCGGGAGACGAGCGGCGCACGCGGGATCGGATCCGAAACCGCGATCAGTTGGAGTTCGCCGTGGTCATCGCCGATGTCGGAGCCGGCGTCCTCGTACTCCGCCGAAACGTCGACGAAGTCCTGGGACATCTCGTCGAACTGCTCCTGTTCGATGTACGGCGCCGAGGAGAACGCCCCCATGGTCGCCGCCGCGACGTCGTCACGCTGGACCATCTGCTGGCGGGCAGTCGTGTGATCCGAGTACTCGACGTCGAAATCCACCGCATCACCGTCGGGTGCGGATCCGATGTCCAGGCCGTGGTCGTCGAGCATCGCAAGCGGGACGAGCGTCCCGGACACGGAGAGGATGTCACCCATGTACAGCTGCTCATCGACGAGGTCGTCGAGCGACTCCACGTCGCTGTCGAACGTCGTCACGATGTTCGCGAAGTACTGGGCCGCGCCGAACGCGATGCGCATGCCGATGATGTCGACGACGCCCTCGCCGGCCAGCACCGCCGACGGCGAGATGTCGGCGATGTCGCCCTGATCGTTTCGCATCGACTGTAACGTGCCGGTGTACGACTCCGCTCTGCTCGCGTCGATGGCGACGTCGAGTTCGGACTCGAGGTACTCGAATATCGGTGCGTACTGCTCGACGATCTCCACGTCGGCCTCCGCTGGGTTCAGAATGAACTCGACGTCAGTGGTATCGTCCCCCTCGCCGGCAGTCGTGCCGTCGTCCCCCGCGTCACCGTCGTCGGCACACCCTGCCAAACCGACGATTCCTGCTGCACCCGCAGCTTTCACGAATCTCCGCCTGTTCGCCGACCACCTGTTGTCGGACATGGTTGGGTGTTCTCACGAACTGCTAAATCGTTTTCTATGTCCCCCATCGTGACTACGGTGAACGAACGGATCACGAGTTTACAACGCTGAACGATGGGCGTTCGTCCACGGCCGCCACCGGAGACCGTCGTCGAGGGCCGTTTCCGAAAGGCGTTGCCGGGAAGCCTCGTCGCGACCGACGTCGGGCCGACGCGGCGAGAACCCGTCGAAACGATGTGTCCGAAGGGACGTGACGCGTCTCAGAACTCCCCGAGGCGTGACTGACCGCCCGACCCTCCCGCGTCGCCACCGAGTCCCGAGAGCTCCGCGGCGCGCGCGATGGTCTCGAAGAATCCGTCGCGCTTGCTCCGGTCGTACAGCGTCGCCGCGGGATGCATCGAGAGCAGCACGCGCCGCGTGACACCGCCGATCCGAACGTCGACGACCGACCCGGACTCGGCGGTGATCCCTACCGACCTGTCGAGGAGGTGCTCGCTCGGCACCTTCCCGAGCGTGACGATCGTCTCGGGGTCGAGCCGCTCGATCTCCGCGTCGAGGTACCCGCGACAGTTCGCGAGCTCCGTCGTCGTCGGATCGCGGTTATCGGGCGGGCGACAGCGCACGCAGTTGGTGATACGGACGTCGGCGCGAGCGATCCCCGTCTCGCGCAGCGCCTCGTCGAGGACGTCCCCGGAACGACCGACGAACGGTTCCCCCAGCTCGTCCTCGGTGGCGCCGGGGCCCTCGCCCAGAAACAGCAGGTCGGCGTCCGTCGGGCCGACGCCGTTGACGATCCGGCTCCGTGAGTCGACGAGCGCCGGACAACGCTCACAGGAGCGAACGCACAGCTCGTCGTCGAGATCGCTCGTCGGTTCTCCCCCGTCCGCACGCGTCGACTCGCCGTCGCTCATGTCATCGGATCGGGTGCGGGCCGGTATTAAGTGCGGCCGATCGGCCGTGACCGATCGAACGAGTTCATCGCTCGATCCCGACGGGTCCGAGTGACTCATCCCTCGAGTGCGGCCCGATGTGCGCTCGCCGCGATCGACGCGATCCGTACGGGTTCGGGACGACGGAACCCCTCGCGGGTGAGCGTGCGGACGACGGCGGCGGGATCGTCGCCGTCCGCCATGCCGACGGCGCGGACGAACAGCGGTTCCGCGTCGCCGTCGCGATCGACCGCGCGTCGCGGCGGAAGCGCCCGGTAGGTCGCGAGCCGTGCCTCGAGGGCGTCGCCCTCGAAGGCCTCGTGGAGTGCGGGTTCGAGTCCGGGGCTCTCCTCGTAGCTCACCACGAGGACGGGCCGGTCGAGCGCCTCGTGGATCCGGCCGAGATCGAGCAGGTTGAACCACGCCGGCGCGACGCCCGCACAGCAGACGCGGCGGACGTCCTCGCGGTCGAGCGCTCGAAAACAGCGGATCACGGCGTCGGTCGCGTCCCGTCCGCCGACCGTGCAGGCGTCGAAGCCGAGCCCGTCCAGCGTCCCGTCGGTTCGGACCACGGCGCCGGCCAGGCAGCTGGTCGCGTCGCCGTCGGAAAAGGCGATCCCGAGCGTGCGACTCCCGGGTCGCACTACGTCTCCTCGGATTTGATCTCCTTGAGCCGGTCGAGCAGTTCGTCGTTCGACGCGCCGGGCTCGTACTCGACGGAACCGTCATGGCTCTCCTGGGCCGCGCGGATCCCGTCTTCCTCGTCGAAGTCCGCGTCGAGGTCCTGGTTCTCCTGTTCGGTTTCGTCGTAGCTCCCGAAGCCCATTACACCCTAACATAGTAACCCCCGACTGATAAATTCGATGGGCGGTCCGGCCCGGCATCGTCGGAGGTTCACCTTTTCAACGTGGGATGCATGCTCCCGGACATGGACCCTATCACCGTCACCGCCGACGCCGAGGAGTTCACCTGCAATGCCTATCTCGTCCCGGGAGATGCGCCGACGCTCGTCGACGCCGGCGCGATGCCGGGCGTCACTGACGTGATCGCCGAGCACGTCGACGAGCTCGACCGGGTGGTGTTGACACATCAGCACGGCGATCACGTGGGCGAACTCGACGCGGTCCTCGACCGATTCGACGCCACGCTGTTCGCGTACGGAAACCACCCCCGTCGCGACGTCGCCATCGAGGACGGCGACGAGGTGCTCGTCGGCGACGAGCCCTGCGAGGTGGTCTACACGCCGGGACACGCCGCCGACCACGTCGCCTTCCTGGGCGAAAAGCGCCTCTACAGTGGCGACGTCGTCGTCTACAACGACGGTGCCTTCGACGACGGCTCCTTCGGCCGCACCGACCTGGCGGGCCAGTCGCGCGAGCGGCTGATCGAGAGCCTCGCCACGCTGCTCGACCGTCTCCCGGGCACCCTGACGGCGATGTACCCCGGTCACGGCGATGTCTACCGCGAGGAAGCGGGCGGTGAGCCAGTCCGGGACGTCGTCGAGCGCGCGCTCGCGCGGGCGGAGCAACGCGATCCAAAGTACCCCGAGGAGTGACGGTCGGCATCGGTCCCGACCGACGGCGAGCCACGTGAACGCGTCACGATCGGCGGCCGGGTCACCGGTCTTTTTACGCGGGCGTCGAAAGCGAAGGCATGGGATTCGGATCGTACGACGAGAGCGAGCAGCGGAATGACGACGTGAACACCGACGATTCGGATGCCGTCAACGTTCACGCCGAGAACCACGACGGCGAGGTCTCCGTCGAGGGCGACCTGTCCACCGACGATCTGGTCGGGAAACTTCAGGAGATGAAAGACGACCCTGACGATGACGACCCCGACGAGGACGCGTAGCGCCCACGCATCCCAGGGATCCACGCGCGACCCGCGTGATCCACGACGGACGTCGACGCCACGTTGCGCTCGCGTGATCCGTTCAGTCGGACGACCGCGATGCGGGCCGACGGTCCCACGGTCCTTTTGAATGCCCGACGGCTACGGGAACGTATGAGCACGAGCCTGCAGTTCAACGAGGACGGCGTCGACGTCGTCCACGAGGGGACCGAGTTCGAGTTGAAAAAGGACCTCATCGAGGAGGCGACCGGGAAGTCGTACCTCGACGTCACCGACCACGAGGTGTTACGGATCGTCGCCGAGAACCCCGAGCTCGACGGCGAGCCCGTTCGGATCGGCGACGTGCTCTGATCGGTGACGGTCTTTCACGGACGCCGCAGGCGATCGCGACTTCCGACGTCCCGCGACCGCGCCTCGTTCCTCCCCAACCTCGCAGTCGGCGGGCCGCCGAGCGGTTCCGGCGGCCCGCCGACCGCTCCCTCGCGCGCGCTTCTCGCGCGCGCCGACCGCCGAATGCACGGATGGACGGCATCTCCGCGATGAACGTGGCGTCGTCGCCACCCGTTCGTACCTCTCCGTCGTCGCCGCCGCTCGTCGTCGCCGTCGGTCATT
>CAZIFX010000103.1:2314-6259 GCA_964538415.1 uncultured Halobellus sp. | reverse complement strand
CGAACGCGCGGTCGGGCCGCGCAGGACTCGAACGTGGCGGCCGGCAAGGCCGTCGCCGAGGCGGTACGAACCACGCTCGGCCCCCGGGGAATGGACAAGATGCTGGTGGACTCCACCGGCAACGTCGTGATCACCAACGACGGCGCCACCATCCTCGACGAGATGGACATCGACCACCCCGCCGCACAGATGATCGTCGAGGTCGCGGAGTCACAGGAGGAGGTCGTCGGCGACGGCACCACCACCGCGGCCGTCCTCGTCGGCGAGCTGCTCGCCCGGGCCGAGGACCTCATCGACGACGACATCCACCCGACGGTCATCGTCGAGGGGTACGCCGAGGCGGCCCGGCTCGCCAACGAGGCCATCGAGGGCGCCGTCCTCGATGCGGACCTCGACGACGAGCTGCTCGCGTCCGTCGCCGAGTCGTCGATGACGGGCAAGGGAACCGGCGACGTCGCCGCCGTCGATCTCGCGGAGCTCGTCGTCGGAGCGGTTCGGAGCGTCGCCGACGCCGACGGCGCGGTTCGCGACCGGATCCACGTCCACCCGCGCGAGGGAGCCGCCTCTTCGGCGACCGAACTCGTCGAGGGCGTGATCGTCGACGAGGAGCCCGCCCACGACGGGATGCCCCGCGAGATGTCGGACGCCACCGTCGCGATCCTCGACGCGAAGCTCGAGGTCCGCCAAGGCGACGTCGACGCGGAGTACTCGATCACCTCCGTCGAGGGGCTCAACGCCGCCATCGAGGCCGAGGACGCGGAGCTTCGCGGCTACGCGGAGACCCTCTCGGAAGCCGGCGTCGACGTGCTCTTCTGCCGGAAGAAGATCGACGACCGCGTGGCCGGCCACCTCGCCGACGCCGGCATCCTCGCCTTCGAGAGCGTCGGGTCCTCCGATGCCGGCGAGATCGCTCGCGTCACCGGCGCCAAGCGGCTCGGCACGCTTGAGGACCTCGAGGAGAGCGACCTCGGCCGCGTCGAGTCGATCGAGATCGAGACGTACGGCGACGACGAGCTCGCGTTCGTTCGGGGCGGCGACGCCGCCGAGGCCGTGACGCTGTTCGTCCGCGGCTCCACGGAGCACGTCGTCGACGAACTGGAGCGTGCGATGAACGACGCCGTCGACGTGGTCGTCGCCGCGCTGAAGGAGGGCGGCGTCGTCCCCGGCGCGGGCGCGACGGAGGTCGCGATCGCCGCCCACGTCCGAAGCGAGTCGGCCGGCGTCGAGGGGCGCAAACAGCTCGCCATCGAGGCGTTCGCCGACGCCGTCGACGCGCTGCCGCGCACGCTCGCGGAGAACACCGGCGCGGACCCGATCGACACGCTCGTCGACCTCCGCGCGCTCCACGACCGCGAGGGACGTGCCGGCGTCATCGCCGAGGGCCGTGCCGCGCGCGTGGGTGACCCGCTGGAGTCCGGCATCGTCGACCCCGCCGCAGTCAAGCGCGAGGCCGTCGACTCCGCCACGGAGGCCGTGACGATGATCCTCCGCATCGACGACGTCATCTCCGCGGAGTGAGTGCCTGCGGCGAGGCCACCACCGAAGATCGGTCGCCCGTCAGCTTCCGAACCGCCTCGTCCGGATACGTAACCCCGTGGCCGCCCGACCGTCACGCGACACCCCGCGGCGTGGTATGCCTACGTCGGGCGACGGTTTCGCCCTCGACCGGTTCACCGACCCCGTGCCGTGCTCGATCCAAACCGCGGAGATATGGTGACTCCCTTCTTCACGATGCGATATTGATTTAATAAAAATTTAAATTGACACCGATACTGAACATTTGCATAGTGGTAGCTAACCGTCTGTTTAATCTCGCGTGGATCGGGGCGTTCCTGACCGCCGTTTCGGGGGTGGTGCTGTTACTCACGGGCCGCCCCGAAGGATGGCCGCTCCTCGCTGCCGGCGCCGGTGCGTTCGCCGTCACGGCACTGGTCTCAGCGTGGCGAGCAACGGTGGCAAAGGGCGAACGCCCCGTTTTCGGTCTCGTGGCGATCCTGGCAGGGACGGTCGTCTCCTCGGTGGCCGTCGCGTTGGCGTCGGGGCTCGTCGTCGACCTCCCGACCTCAGTGCGCATCGTGACGCTCGCCGCGGCCGCACAGGCGCTGCTCATCGGGCTCGACGTTCGGATCTCAGGTGCGTCAGGGGGAGAACGATTCGCCGTTCCCTTCGTCGGTCACACGGCCGTGCTATCCGGGTCGGCGCTCGTGTTGGAATCGGGTCCGTTCGCCCCACGAGCGGCGTTGCTCGCGTACGTGACGGGCTTCGGCGCGCTGGTGATCCACGACTTCTGGATGCGCCAACGGACCGAACGAGTGACGCCGCCACGACCGTACACCGCGCCGAGAGGATGGGAGACGATCCTGCTGGGCATGGTCGTCGTCGCCGCCGTGGCCGCGACGGTCGTGGCGCTCACCGCCGGGGAGAATCCACCGGTCGCGGCACCCGAGTACGCCGTACTCGCTGCGGGGGGTCTCGCGGCGATCGGTGCGGTCGGCAGCCTCGCCGCCCTCGCGCCGGCCCCGTCGCTTCCGCGTACGTTCGTGGCATCCATCGGGACGGTCGCGACGGCGATCCAACACGCGTTCGTCACGGTGGTGTTGTTGAACGTGCTCCTGCTCGGCGTTCTGCTTTTCCTCCCGGGGGCGATCGCGTGGGCCGTGGCGGGGTACCTCGGCCTGCTCGTCTTCGGGGTCCTGTTGGAGTACGCGATGGTCGTTCACGCGCGGCGGTGGCTTCGACGGGACGACGACGAACTGCCCCCGCTTGAAGCCGACGCGCCGATGACGCTCGTGGTTTCCGCCGCCAACGAAGGATCGGTTCTACCGGAGAGCCTCGATCACAACCTCGAGGCGCTCGAGGACGTTCCCGTGCTCCTGGTTCCCGCCGCGAAGTCGACCGACGACACCGTCTCGGTCGCCTACGAATATCGGGACGAATACCCGGAGCAGGTCACCGTCGTCGAGGGAACCTCGGGCTCGAAGGCCGGCGACCTCAACGCCGCGTGGCAGCACGTCGAGACCCCGTACGTGCTGTTGCTCGACGCCGACGAGACCGTGGACCGTGAGTTCCTCGCCCGCGGCTTGGCGCACCTTCGTGCGGACCCGACCCTCGGGGTCATACAGGGACGGAAGGCCGCACGGTACCCCGATGCCAACCGCCTCGCACGGTTCGTCAGCGCCGAGCGGCAACACAGCACCTGGGTCGAACACCCGTTCTTGAACGACGTCTTCGGGGCCGCACACTTCGCGGGCTCCGCGGCCATCTTTCGACGCGAGGTGCCGCCGGCGCTCGACGGCTGGTCCCCCAAAATGTTGACCGAGGACATCGAACTCACGCTCCGGCTTTATCTCCGGACCGACTGGCGAGTGGGGTACGACCGGCGGATGGTCGCCCGCGAGCTCAATCCGACGACCTACCGTGCGCTCATCCGCCAACGGGTTCGCTGGGCGCGTGGCTGGGCGCAGGTGACCTCTCACCACGGCGTCGACCTGATACGGTCGTGGCGACACCTCGGAGCGCGGCGAACGTTCGGGCTCTGCTGGCTGCTGTTCAGCTCCGTGAGTGCGCCGTTTTATACCGTTTTCCTGGCGCTGTTCCTTCTGGCCGCGATCGGCTTCGGCGTTGCCCTGCCGACGGCGCTGGCGGTCGGGCTCGCGCTGGTGCTGTTCCCGGCTCGTGGGATCTCGATCGGCACCGCGACCCTTCGTGACCCGGCGATCGAGTTCCCGCGATCGCCGTATCGGACGGCGCGGATGTTTCTGGAGGCGTATCTGTGGATCCCCGTGGGGTGGGTCATCCAGCTTCACGCGCTGTACCTCCAGCTCGCCGGCGCACCCGGGATATGGCACGTGACGACCAAGAGCGGACGGAAGGAGGCGTACGTGCGCCGGCGCATGGCACCGACGATCGGAGTCGATCCCATCCCGCGTTCGGAGTCGGCTTCGA
>CAZIFX010000103.1:0-2214 GCA_964538415.1 uncultured Halobellus sp. | reverse complement strand
CCGGAGTCGGCTCCGAGCGATGAATCGGGGATGACTCCGCATCCGGAGGGGGGTGCAGCGGCGGATGCGACCTTCGAGATGTACGAGGACGCCGCCGGCGAGCACCGGTTCCGGCTCCGTCACCGAAACGGTCGGATCATCGCCGACGGGGGCGAGGGATACGCCTCCGCAGGCAACGTTCGCCGCGCGATCCGCGGCCTGCGCGGGACCACGGTGACTGCGACCGTGCTCCGGCATGACACGCCGCGTGTCGACCTGTACCGGGACGACGGCGCCTGGCACTGGCGGATCGTGCACCGAAACGGACGCGTTCTCGCCGAGAGCGGGGAGTACACGGAACGCGCCGCCGCCGCGAACGCCGCCGCCAGACTCGTGGCCGATCCCGATCGGTTCGAGACGTCGATCGCGACCGTCGAGACGGGCGATCACCGGTGGGTGCTTCGATCGAAAAACGGTCGCCTGGTCGCCCGGTCACGACTCCGGTACGACTCGGTGAGCGAGGCCGAGGCCGGTCGTCGACGCTTTTCGGAGCACGCCGCGGGCGCGGAGATGGCCCCGGTCGACGAGTCGGTCTTCGAGATCTACGAGGACGCCGCCGGGGAATGGCGCTGGCGGCTCCAGCACCCGAACGGGAACGTCCTCGCGGACTCCGGTCAGGGGTACGAGACCCGAAGCAGCGCCAGGGACGGGATCGAGAGCGTGCGACGACACGCGCCGACGGCTCCCATCACGGTCGTTTCCGGTTGACCGCGCCAGTTGGCGAGTCACGCCGGCTCGAACCGAACCGCGTCGCCGACGGCGAGTCCGAACGCCTCGTCGCCGCGGCCGTCGTTGACGTCACACTCGAGGTAGCCGTGGCTGCCGACGGTGACGAGCCGGGAGCCGGGTGGGACCTCGCCGAAGGTCCCGACGACCGGGACGGGCCCGGCATCGTTCACCCGGACGCGGTCGTGCTCGTCCAGCACGTCACCGGGGACGTTCGTGATGGCGTTCCCGAAGCCGTCGACGACGAGCACCTCGCCCGTGGCACCGACGAGACCGTCCGGGGGATCGCCCGCGTCGTCGCGCTCGACGGTCGGCTCGGGGAACCGGAGGTCGACGTGCTCCTCGACCGGAGCCAACGAGGGCATCGCGGCGAGCGCGTCGGCGTCGACGCGGCAGGGCTCGACGCCATCGACGCCCGCCCCACGGATGGCGTCCGCTCCGGCCCACGCCCGCTCGCGAACCTTGGCGGCGGCCGGCGCGAAGACGTCGCGGCCGTGGAACGTCGCGCTCGCGGGATCCTCGGCGTCGATCTCGAAGACGTCGACGTCGTCGGGTCCGGTCCCCGTCGCCGCCGCGAGCGCCCGGGCCGGCGGCATCGCGAGCCCGTTGTCGGGCGCGACGATCGCGTGGCTGCCGGCGCGAATGACGATCGCCGCCCGGCCGGTGCCGACGCCGGGATCGACGACCGCACAGTGGACCGCCGGCGGGAACTCCGGAAGGACGAACCGGAGCCAGAAGGCGGCTGCTCGTGGATCCCCGCGAGGAAGGTCGTGGGCGACGTCGATCAGTTCCGCGTCGCTCCGGCGGCGGATCACGCCCTTCATCGCGGCCGGGTACGGCGAGCCGAAGTCGGTTGCGAGGGTGATCATGGATGGGATGTGGTGAGACGTGGTGAGACGGAGCGGGACGTGGTGGGATGGAGTGGGATGCGAAAGTAGGGGGCGTTCACCCGTCCGAGGGCGGCTTGATTCCGTCCGAGTCGGTCTCGGCGATCCGACGCAGTCGCTCGACCCCGTCGATCTCCTCGATCACGTTCACGACGGCCGACGGGACGAGGTCCTCCCAGTCGCGGCCGTGGATCATTCGCTCGCGGAGCTCGGTCCCCTCCAGCACGTCGCGTCGGAACATCGGCGATCCCCTGACCTCGACGCCGGCCTCCTCGAACAGCCGGATCACGAGGGGGTTGTTGGAGTAGGCCACGTCGAAGCGCGGGCTCATGCTCTGGACGTGGCTCACCCAGACCGAGTTGCGGTCGAGGTCCTCGATGGGAACGACGTAGGCGGTCACCGGCAGGTCCTCGACCGCCTTCGTCACCATCATCACGCGTTCGCCGGCGGTGAAGGGGTTTCGCGTGGTGTGGGAGTCCCCCGCCGACCCGATCCCTAAGACGAGCTCGTCGACGTCCTCGGCGATCTCCTCGACCATTCGCCGATGGCCGTCGTGAAACGG
>CAZIFX010000102.1:0-6284 GCA_964538415.1 uncultured Halobellus sp. | reverse complement strand
CGAGGTAGACCTCGTCGGCGATCACGTACGCGTCGTGGTCGGCGGCGGCCTCGACGACGGCCCGGCAGGCATCGGGATCGAAGACGCGGCCGGTCGGGTTCGAGGGCGTGGTCAACACGACGGCGCCGACGTCGTCGTCCATCGCCTCGATCACGCGGTCGGCGTCGAGCGCGAAGCCGGTCTCCGCCGGCATCGGGACCTCCCGAAAGTGACCGTCCGCGAGGCTGGCCTGCGTCGCGTAGTTGGGCCAGGTCGGCCCGGGGACGACGACCGTCTCGCCCGGCGAGACGGTCGCGAGCGTCGCGAGGTGAAGCGCCTCCATGCCGCCGACCGTGACGACGATCTCGTCGCGCTCGTACGGAACGTCGAAGTCGGCGGCGAGCCGGTCGCGGATCGCGTCACGACACTCGGGAAGCCCGGCGTTGGAGGTGTATCCGGTCGCGCCCCCGCGGGCGGCTTGCGCGGCGGCGTCGATCACGTGTTCGGGGGTGTCGAAGTCCGGCTCGCCGACCTCAAGTCGGACGAGGTCGCCGTCGTGGCGCTCGGCCAGGTCGAACATCACGCGAATGCTCGACCGCTTCGTGCGTCGAACGCGGTCGGTGGGGGTGGGCATGGAGGCGACACGTCGATCCGAGCCAAAAGCGATCGGGTATCGGAAAGAGTCGGGCCGCTTCGAACCGGATCGGTCGCTTCCGACCGCTCCGGGGATCCGACACGCCGACTCGAACCGGTCCGATCGTGCGGGCCGTTTCGTCCGGCCGATGATCAAGTCTGAAATGAAAGTTCTCGAATTAGAAAGTGGATTTACAAATAAAAGGTATTAAGTACGCATAGTACGAACATACGATCGTAATGAGCACCCAGAAGCAGGCCCGCCAGCGGTACGGCGACGTCCACGAGAGCGAGGCGCTCCGCATCCCCGAGGAGAAGGCCGAGCAGCTCGTCGACGCGCTCAACACGGACCTTGCCGCGACGTACGTGCTGTACCACCAGATCAAAAAGCACCACTGGCTCGTCGAGGGTGCGGAGTTCCGCGACGTCCACGAGTATCTCGGCGAGGTCGCCGACGACCTCGAGGAGGGCGCGGACGTGATCGCCGAACGCGCGCAGGCGCTCGGCGGCGTGCCGCTCTCCGGCGGCGCGAACTACGAGGAGCACGCGCCCGTGAGCCCCGAGGACGCGGACGCCTACGACGTCCGGACCTCCCTCGAGAACGACCTCGAGATGTTCGGCGACGTCATCGAGTCGCTCCGCGAGCACGTCCAGCTCGCGAACAGCCTCGGCGACTACGCGACCGCGCAGCTCCTACGGGAGATCCTCGTGACCGTCGAGGAGCACGGCCACCACGTTGAACACTACCTCGAGGACGACACCCTGGTCCGATCGGACTGACGCGACGGCATCGATCGCCGATCCGTCCGTTCACGGGTTCGACTTCTCTCAGCACCGTGGTCACCCGTCCGTACTCCACCGGTCGAAGCTGAGTCCCCGTTCGTCGCTGGACGTCACGGGGGCGTATCGATCGGGAAAACGGCCGCTCTCGGCCGGTCACGGAACGGCGACAGCGAGAGGAGTGACGACTTACGGCTCGAGATCCACGGTGAGGTCGGTCGCGATCCACGCGTCGGTGTTACCTTCCTCCAAGAACACGGCCTTTTCGGGGGACGTACGGCTCACCGAGACCGCCGGGCGATCGTCCGCCGGCTGTGCTTCGGTGGACCACTCGGCGTCGGTCTCGATCCCGTTTCCGGTGCTCATTGGCTGTGGGTGAGCGTGCCGTGGGGTTATAGGTTTCGGTCGGCCTAAAGAACCGGAATCGACCGGATCCGGCCGCGGATCCCGCAACCCGGTGGGGGCATCGGAGCCCATTAACCGCTCGCGGTCGTCGATTCGGACGATGACGACGTCACTTTTCGCGCCGCTGTCGCTGCGTGGGACCCGGATCCCCAATCGCGTCATGCTCTCGCCGATGTGTCAGTACTCGGCCGAGGACGGCATGGCGAACGACTGGCATCGGATCCACCTCGGTTCGCGCGCCGTCGGCGGCGCCGGACTCGTGATGACGGAGGCGACGGCCGTGACGCCGGCCGGCCGGATCACGCCGAACTGTCTCGGCATCTGGTCGGACGAGCACGCTCGCGCGCTGGAGCCGATCGTCGAGTTCGTCCGCTCGCAGGGCGCGGTCCCGGCGATCCAGCTCGCGCATGCCGGCCGGAAGGGCTCACATCGCCCGCCCGCGGAGGGCGGCGACGGGATCCCGGCGGACCACGAGGACGGCTGGATCACCGTCTCCGCGACCGACGAGCCGTATCCCGAACGGCGGGAGGCCGAGGTGCGCCGGCTTGACGCGGCGGGAATCGAGGACGTGATCGACGCCTATGCCGCCGCGGCCGAGCGGTCGCTCGCGGCGGGCTTCGAGGTCGTGGAGGTCCACGCCGCCCACGGCTACCTGTTCCATCAGTTCCTCTCGCCGGCCACGAACGACCGCGAGGACGACTACGGCGGCGACTTCGATGGTCGAACCCGGCTGCTCCGCGAGGCCGTCGCCGCGGTTCGTGACGTCTGGCCCGACGAAAAGCCCGTCTTCGTGCGGATCTCCGCGACCGACTGGCTCCCCGATCGCGAGTCGTGGGACGTCGGCGACTCGGTGCGGCTCGCGCCGCTGCTTGCCGAGGCGGGCGCCGACCTGATCGACGTCTCCGGCGGCGGGATCCACCCCGACCAGCAGCTGCCGGGCTCCGGCCCCGGCTATCAGGTGCCGTACGCAGAGGCGATCCGCGAGGAAACCGACGTTCCCGTCGCCGCCGTCGGCGGGATCACGGAACCGACCCACGCCGACGCGCTCGTGCGGAACGGACGCGCCGACCTCGTCGCGCTCGGGCGGGAGTTTCTCAGAAATCCCTACTGGCCGCTTCGGGCCGCCCACGAGCTCGACGCCGAGATCGAGTGGCCGGTGCAGTACCGGCGCGGGCGGTTCGACTAAGCCCCCCGCGGCCTCCGTCGACCGTCCCTGTCGCTCTTCGACCGACAGCCTCGTTCGACAGCCCCGCCCGACGGCCTCGTTCGGTAGCCTCGCCCGGACGGGCTTTTTATTCGTCCGCCGCGAAGGGTGGTCCATGAGTTCCCGTGACCGCCCGCGAGACGACGACCTCGAGGAGCGGCTCGACGAGCTGGAGGACGTCCTCTCCGAGCTGCGCCGCGACCTGCGACGGGAGGAGCGCGACCGACGCGGCCCCCCGCGTCCGCCCCGCCTCTCGGAGCTGTTGCGATTCACCGAGCAGTACACCATCCCGACGCTCGTCGCCCTGCTAGAGACGACGATCAAGTCGCTCGAGCTGCTCCGTGGCACCCTTCGGCTCGCCGACCCCGGCCGCGGCCTCGGCGTCGACGATCGGGCCGACGGCGCGACCGATCGGCTCGCGGACGTGCGTGACGGGGCGAGTGCCGGGCTCGCACGGTCGCTCTCGGAACTCCGAACGGCGCTCTCGGAGGCCGACCTCCCGGAGGACGCCGCGTCGCGCTCGATCATCGAGGACGCCCGTGACCTGACCGCCGAGATCGAGGAGCGAATCGAGGAGAGCCGGCGGTCGTCCGAGCGCTCGCGGGATCGACGGATCGACGGCCGCGGCGGCCCCGGCGGCCGACGCGACGCCGACGACGACGGGCGGAGCGGCCGCGACCGTCGCCGGAGCGACCGCGATGACCGTCGAACCGGACGCGGCGGCGCGGACGACGGGGCCGTTCGGATCGACGTGACGGATCCCGACGACCGGAACACGGACGACAGCGACGACAACGGGCACGTCGACGACGGGGACGACGTCACACGGAACAACGAGGAGCTCGTGGACTCGAGCCCCGAGGTCGACGTCGAGTCCGAGTTGGAGTCGATCAAACGCCAACTCGACGACGCCGGTGACGGGAACGACGTCGACGACGACGGGGTTGACGTGTCCTCCGGCGACGAGAACGACGTCGACGACGATGCCGACGGGGAGGGGATCGACGAACGGGACTCGGCTAACGACGGCGGTCGCTGACGACGGCCGACGACGACCCGTTGCTGACGACACCCCGTCGACTGGGCTCCGACCCGCTCGTGTCCGCCTATGGGTCCTCGGCGGTCGGGAACGAGGCTCCGAGATGCGCAGCCGCTCGCTCGGCGGAGTCCCGGAGCAGGCGTGCGTCGTCGGTGAACACCTCCAGGGCGGCGGTGCCGTCGAAGCCGTCGAGCTGCGTGCTCACGACGTCGTAATCCACCTCGCCGGCGCCGATCGGGATGTGGGTGTCGCCCCGGCGGCGAACGTCGTGGAGATGGAGGTGTGAGACGCGATCGCCGTGGCTCCGGAGGAATCGCTTGATCGCGTCGTTGCCGCCCTCCATGTAGGCGTGGCCGACGTCGAAGCAGATCGGCGTGTCGGTCTCACGGGCCAAGTCGCCGAGGATGGAAAGCTGAAGCCCGGCGTGTTGGTGGCCGACGTTCTCGACGACGACCTCGACGCCCGCATCGCGCCCGGCGTCGGTGACCCGCCGGAGCTGGTCGGCAGCGACATCGCGAAACGCGACGTCGTCCCGATCCGCGCTCGTGGCGTGTAACACCGCCTTCTCGGCGCCGAGATCGCCGGCCGTCTCGAGCAGGCGACGCTGATACTCGACGATCGCGTCGTTGATCTCGTCGGCGTAGCTCGTCAGCGGCTGGCTGTACGGGAGGTGTACGATCAGATCGCGGCCGGCGAGATCACGTTCGAGACGGGTGGGGTCGATCGTCTCCGGCGGGAGGCTTCCGGCGCCGACGCCGAGCTCGACGAAGTCGAACGCGGCCGCGGCGTCCGCGAGTCGGTCCAGGTCGACGCCGACGGTGCAGCCGATGTCCATGTGGGCGGCTCGGTTCGGACGGACCTAATACCTGACGCGGCCGCGATCGGACCGAACCGCCCGACTGAGCAGGTGACCTTTTAAGCTCGCGGCGACCGTGTATCGACCATGTTTCGAGGGGCGCTCTCGACGCCGATGCGGACGGACGATGCGGCGGGAGTCCTCGTCATCGGAACCGTCCTCACGCTCTGTTCGTGGATCCTCGTTCCGCTCTGGATCGTCGCCTCGCTTTTGGCGCCCTTCCTCGTCGTGCTCGCGCCGGTCGCGCTGGCACCGGCGCTCGTGACCCGCGGCTACTTCCTCAGCGTCCTCCGTGAGGCGGCCGCCGACGGCAACGCGGTCGGTGCTCCCTCGTTCGTCAGCTGGGGCGCGCTCTATCGGGACGGCATTCGGTCCGCGCTCGTCAGCCTCTGGTATCTCCTTCCGCTCGCGGGGCTGCTCGCGCTCGCCGCGGCGACGGGCGCGCTCGTCGAACTCGAGCGGATCGACCCCGACCGACTCGTCGAGCCCGTCGCCGCCGCCACGTTCGTCGGCGACGCGCCGGTCGGGGAGGAGGCGGCGGTCGACGCGCTGGTGGGGGTCCTCGGCGGAGTCGCCGGCATCCTCGCGGTCGGCTACCTCGTCGCCTTCGTCTACGTCCGGCCCGCCGCGCTCGCGGTGTTGGCGGAGACGGGCCGCCTGCGCGACGCGATCCGTCCCGGCCGTCCCCTTCGCATCGCCCTCTCGGGCGACTACGCCGCCGCGTGGATCCTCGCGCTCGCGACCGTCCTCCTCGGATACGCGCTCGCGGCGCCGTTCGTCCCGCTGATCGTTGGGATCGGACTCGTCTTCACGGTCCGGATCGTCGTTCACGCGCTCCACGGACGGGGTGCAGCCGCCGCCCTCGCCGCGTCTCGACCCGAAACGGTCCGGGTGGGGGACCCGTCGATCGCTCCGGGCGACCACGGCGACGAATCCGCCGAGGCCGTGACCGGGCGGTCGGATGCATCCGCGACCGAGGCGTCCCCCGCGGTCCAGACCGGTCGCGGCGTCGGCCTCCTTGGGGTCACGTCGGGGGCGGCCGACGGCGACCCGGACGACTTGGGCGACGTCACCGGCGACGACTTCGACGATGACGTTGGTGGCGTCACCGGCGATGACTCGGGCGGCGGCGACGACGCTCGGGTCGTCGCCGATCGCGACGAGGGCGACGAGATCGATCCGACCGACGAATCGCGCTTCGAGTGGGGTTCGCCGATCGAGAGGCGATGAGCCAGCCGTGCGGCCCCGCCCGGCACCGACGTGGCGCCGCAAGACACCGGCGTGGCGCTGCACGGCATCGGCACGCCCCCGTCGCGGTGTCGGAGGGGCCGAAACGCTTGCCACCGGTCGACGCCTGGGTGCGGTCGACGCCTGGGTGCGGTCGACGC